>JBOHLS010000004.1:0-159577 GCA_050729835.1 Allostellaceae bacterium
TGTACGAGAACATTCCGCCCTGATCGACAAACTTCCTGCGCATCCGTTTCCCCCAATCAACCTCTCTCGGAAGAGAATCATGATCAGGCATCGACGCACAAAGGGTTTTTCAGCAAACTGCTAGAGCCGCGCGCTCCCCGTGCCGCGAAAGCTCGTTCTTCCGCTTGCGATCCTGTGGCTCGCCGGCATGGGCCTGCGCCTCACGGTGCTGGCCGTGCCGCCGGTGATCCCGCTCATCCACGCCGACCTGCACATGAGCGAGACCGAGATTAGCACGCTGGGCGCGCTGCCGTCGTTGCTCTTCGCCTTTGCCGCGGTGCCGGGCTCGCTCTTGATTGCGCGCGCTGGCGCGGTGCCGACGCTGGTTGCCGGGCTGGTCCTCACCGCGCTCGCCTCAGCGGTGCGCGGCGCCGCCGGCGGCGTCGCGACGCTCTACCTCGCCACCGTGGCGATGGGCGCCGGCGTCGCCATCATGCAGCCGGCGCTGCCGCCGCTGGTGCGCGCCTGGTGCCCCGACCGCGTCGGCTTCGCCACCGCGGTCTATACCAACGGGTTGCTGATCGGCGAGACGCTGCCGGTGGCCTTGACCCTGCCCGCCGTGCTGCCGCTGGTCGGCGGCTGGCGCTGGAGTTTCGTCGTCTGGAGCGTGCCGGTGCTGTTGACCGGGCTGCTCGTCCTGGCGCTGGCGCCGCGCGACGCGCATCTGCGCCTCGGCGCGCGCTGGCGCTGGTGGCCCGACTGGAAGGACCCGCTGGTCTGGCGCCTGGCCTTCATGCCGGGCGGGACCAACACCACCTATTTCGCCACCAACACCTTCCTGCCCGATTACCTGCACGCCACCGGCGACAGCGGTTGGATCAGCGCGGCGCTGACCTCGCTCAATTTCTGCCAGCTGCCGGTGTCGTTCGCCATGCTGGCGCTGGCCGAGAAGCTGGTGCGGCGGCACGCCGCCTATATCGTTCTGGCGGCGCTGGTGCTGGCGAGCGCCGCCGGACTCGCCTTCATGTCCGGTCCGTGGATCGTGGTGTGGTCGGGCGTCCTCGGCGGCGCCAATTCGGCAATGCTGGTGCTGATGCTGGCGCTGCCGCCGCTTTTGGCGCGGCCCGAGGACGTCCACCGCGTCACCGCCGCGATGTTCACCATCTCCTATCCGACGGCGGTGGTGTTTCCGATCCTTGCCGGCTTCGCCTGGGACGCGAGTTCCTGGCCGGGCTTCGCCTTCGCGCCGGCGGCGATTTCGGCGGTGGCGATTATCGCCCTGACGCCGACCATCGACTTCCATCGCAGCGCGCCCTGAGGAGCTCCGCGCCCTCTCCTTCGAGACGCTTCTCTCCTCAGGATGAGGGTACGGGGCGTCTCGAAGGGAGCCGCGCTACTCGGCGGCGACGGTCGGATTCTGCGCCGGCTCTTCGGCCAGCGCCGCGAGCAGGCCCTCGCGGATGGTTTTGAGCCGGGTCTCGTCCTCGATCTTGTGGCCGAAGAGATCCTTCACGTAGAAGACGTCGACCACCTTCTCGCCGTAAGTCGAGATCTTGGCGCTCGATATCTGCAGGTTGAGCCCGGTCAAGGCGCGCGTCACCTGGAACAGGAGGCCGGGTCGATCGCGGCCGTTGACCTCGATGATGGTGTGGGTGCGACTCGCCGTGTTGTTGACGATGACGCGCGGCGGCACCGCGAGCGTGCGTGTCCGCGCCGGAATTGCTTGCGGCTTGGCGAGCTCGACATGCACCTTGATCGCGCCCGACAGCACGTCTTCGAGCGCCGCCGAAAGCCGCGCGAGCCGCTCCGGCTGGTCGAAGGCGCCGCCCGCCTGGTCCTGCACTGTGAGGGTGTCGAGCGCCATGCCGTTCTGCATGGTGAGAATCTTGGCGTCGACGATGTTGGCGCCGGCGATCGCCAGCGCGCCGGCGATGCGCGAGAACAGACCGGCGTGGTCGGCGGTGTAGAGCGTGACCTCGGTCACAGCGCGATGCGGATCGACGCGGGTCTCGACCATCAGCAGCTTGCCCTCGCGCTCGGCCGCGCGGACGAGATGCGCGTGCCGCGCCATGGCCTCGGGCTCGAACGACAGCCAGTAGAACGGATAGCCCTTGGCGACGAAGCTCTCGATGTCCTCGGGCGTGAAGTCGGCGAGCAGCTGCTTGACCGCCGCCTGCGCCGCGGCGATGCGCTGGTCGCGCGCTTCCTCGATCAGGCCGCCCGCCATCAGCTCGGCGGCGCGGTGATAGAGCTCGCGCAGCAACGTCGCCTTCCAGCCGTTCCACACCTTGGGTCCGACGGCACGGATGTCGACCACGGTGAGCAGCAACAGCAGCCTGAGGCGCTCGGGCGACTGTACGCAGGCGACGAAATCGGCGATCGTCTGCGGATCGTCGACGTCGAGCTTGAAGGCGGTCGCGCTCATCAGCAAATGCCAGCGCACCAGCCAGGCGACGGTCTCGGTCTCCTCGGCCGCGAGCCCGAGCCGCGGCCCGAGCCGCTGCGCCACCTCCTCGCCCAGGATCGAATGGTCGCCGCCGCGGCCCTTGGCGATGTCGTGGCAGAGCACGGCGAGATAGAGCGCGCGGCGCGAGGCGGCGTCGACCGTCGGCACCAGCGAGGTCGACAGCGGCAGCTCGTCGTCGAGCAGGCCCTTCTCGATCTTCGCCAGGATGCCGATGGCGAAGATGGTGTGCTCGTCGACGGTATAGATGTGATACATGTCGTACTGCATCTGCGCCACGACGCGGCCGAAATCCGGGATGAAGCGGCCGAACACGCCGGCCTCGTTGAGGCGGCGCAGCGCAACCTCGGGGTCCTTGCGCGAGGTCAGGATTTCCATGAACAGGCGGTTGGCCTCGGGATCGGCGCGCAGATTGTTGTCGATCAGCCGCAGATTGTGCGTGATCAGGCGCAGCGCGTGCGGATGGATGTCGAGGTCGTGTTCCTCGGCAACGCGAAACAGGCGCAGCAGGTCGACGCGGTTGCGGCGGAAGGCGTCCTCGCCGTCGACGTCGATGCGGCCGCCTTCGACGACGAAGCCGTCGAGCTTCTTGGCGCCGCTGCCCCACGGCCGCCAGGCAAGCAGCGGCCGCGCCTTGTGCTCGGATTCGAGCACGGCGCAGATGATGCGCGTCAGATCGCCGACGTCTTTCGCCACCAGGAAATAGTGCTTCATGAAGCGCTCGACGCCGCGCGTGCCGGTATGATCGGTGTAGCCCATGCGGCGGCCGATCTCGGCCTGGTGCTCGAAGGTCAGGCGGTCCTCGGCGCGGCCGGCGAGGAAATGCAGGTGGCAGCGCACCGTCCACAGGAAGTTCTGCGCCCGGGCGAAGCGCGCGGCCTCGTCCTCGGAGAACACGTCGAGCGCGACCAGCTTGGAAACGTCGTCGACGCGATAGGCGAACTTGGCGATCCAGAACAGCGTGTGCAGGTCGCGCAGCCCGCCCTTGCCTTCCTTGACGTTGGGTTCGACCAGGTAGCGCGAATCGCCGAGGCGCTGGTGGCGCTCGTTGCGCTCGTCGAGCTTGTCCTTGACGTATTGCGCGGCGTTGCCCTTGACGATCTCGGCGTCGAACTTCGCCTTCAGGTCGTCGAAGATCTGCTGATCGCCCCAGATATAGCGCGCCTCAAGGATCGCGGTGCGGATGGTGAGGTCGGCCTTGGCCTGGGCGATGGTCTCGGCGATCGAGCGCGTCGACTGGCCGACCTTGAGACCCAGATCCCACAGTGCATAGAGCATGTATTCGACGACCTGCTCGGTATGCGGCGTCGCCTTGTAGGGCAGCAGGAACAGCAGATCGACGTCGGAATAGGGTGCGAGCTCGCCGCGGCCGTAGCCGCCGACCGCGACCACCGCCATGCGCTCGCCCGCAGTCGGATTGGCGACTGGATAGACGTGACCGACGGTGAAATCGTAGAGCACGCGGACGAGCTGATCCATCAGGAAGGACAGCGCGTGCGTCGCGTCGGTGCCCGAGCCGTTCTCGTCGAAGCGCTGGCGGATCTCGGCGCGGCCGGCGGCAAGCGCCGCCTTGAGGAAGGCGACGACGCGTTGCGGCGTGGGCGTACCGTTTTCGGCGAGTTCGTCGAGCTGCGCCAGAAGGGTGCGGCGGTCGACCACCGCGCGCGGCCGGACAATCGTAGGCATGGCGCCAGTTTACACGGGCCGGCGCATCCTGTCGCCCCGGACGGCCCCGCGACTCAATCGCGCTGGTCGAGCAAGCCCTTGAGCTTATAGAGGAATTCGAGCGCGTCCTTGGGCGAGAGCTCGTCCGGACGCAGGCTTCTAAGCAACGCCTCGACCGGCGACGGGCCGGCGGCGGGGTTGGCCGGCGCCGCGGAGGTGAACAGCGGCAGGTCGTCGGCGAGCTTCGCCAGCTGGCCGCGCTGCTCGCCTTTCTCCAGCGTCGCCAGCACCGCCTCGGCGCGCGCCAGCACCGCCGGCGGCAGGCCCGCGAGCTTGGCGACGTGGATGCCGTAGGAGCGGTCGGCGGCGCCGGAAGCGACCTCGTGCAGGAAGACGACTTCACCCTGCCATTCCTTGACCCGCATGGTGCGGCAGGAAAGCTCGGCGAGCTTCGCCGCGAGCGCGGTCAGCTCGTGATAATGCGTGGCGAACAGCGCGCGGCAGCGGTTGACGTCGTGCAGATGCTCGAGCGTCGCCCAGGCGATCGACAGCCCGTCGAAGGTCGCGGTGCCGCGGCCGATCTCGTCCAATATCACGAGTGAGCGCGGCGTCGCCTGGTTGAGGATGGCCGCGGTCTCGACCATCTCGACCATGAAGGTCGAGCGGCCGCGCGCCAGATCGTCGGCGGCGCCGACGCGCGAGAACAGCCGGTCGACCACGCCGAGCGTCGCGGCCGCGGCCGGAACATAAGCGCCCATCTGGGCGAGGATGGCGATCAGCGCGTTCTGACGCAGGAAAGTGCTCTTGCCCGCCATGTTGGGCCCGGTCAAAAGCCACAGCCGCTGGCCCGGCTTGAGGTTGCAGTCGTTGGCGACGAATGGTTGGCCCGCGGCCGTGAGCGCGAGCTCGACCACCGGATGACGCCCGGCGCTGACCGCGAAGGCGTTGTCGTCGGCGATCGTCGGCCGGCAATAGTCGCGCTCGGCGGCGAGCTGGGCGTGCGACGCGGCGACGTCGAGCGCCGCCAACGCCGCCGCCGCGCGCTGGATCATCTCGGCGCGGGCGCGGGCCTCGCCGACGAGGTCGTCGAAAAGCTTCAATTCGAGCGCCAGCGCCTTGCCAGCCGCCGAGGCAATCTTGCTTTCGAACTCGGCGAGCTCGGTCGTGGCATAGCGCATCGACGAGGCGAGCGTCTGGCGATGGATGAATTGCGGTCCGAGCCTGCCGGCCCGCGCCGGCGTCACGTCGATGTGATAGCCCAACACGTTGTTGAAGCGGATCTTGAGCGAGGATATGCCGGTTTCGCCGACATACCGCGCCTGGAGCTCGACGATAAGCCGCTTGCCGTCGTCCCGCAGCCGCCGCAGCGCGTCGAGCTCGGCGGCGTAGCCGGCGGCGATGAAGCCGCCGTCGCGCGCGGCAAGCGGCAGCTCGGCGGCCAGGGCGCGTATCAGACGGTCGACGAAGGTCGCATGCTCGCCCAGATCGCGCACCGCGCCGACGATCAGCGCCGGCGTGGCGCCCGCAAGACGCGCGCGCAGCGCGGCGCTTTCACCGAGCGTGTCGCGCAAAGTCGCGAGATCGCGTGGGCCGCCGCGCCCAAGCGCCAAACGTGCCATGGCGCGCGCCAGGTCGCCGCAACGGCGCAGGATGGCGCGGACGTCGTCGCGCAGGCGCTCGTCGGCGTGGAAGCAAGCGACGGCGTCGAGCCGCGCCTCAATCGCCGCGCGCTCGGTCAGCGGCGCTGCCAGATGCTCGGCCAGGAGCCGCGCGCCGGTACCGGTCGCGGTGCGGTCGAGCGCCGCCAGCAGGCTGCCTTTGCGCTCACCGGCGAGCGTCTCGGTCAACTCGAGGTTGCGCCGCGTCGCCGGGTCGATCGCCATGAAGTCGCCGCCGGCGATCTGGCGCGGCGGCATCAGCGCCGGCAGCTTGCCCTGCTGCGTCAGCTCGACGTAATCCATGAGCGCGCCGGCGGCGGCGATCTCGGCGCGAGCGAAGGCGCCGAAGGCGTCGAGCGCCGCAACGCCGTAAAGCGCCTCGAGCCGCTTGCGGCCGTTGTCGGAATCGAAGCGCGGATTGGGCAGCGGCGTCAGCGCCGATTTCCAGTCGCCCAGCAGCTCGAACAGCGCCGGGCGCTGGACCAGTCTTTCAGGCAATAAAATCTCGCCGGGGGCGAGCCGAGCCAGCGTCGCGCCGAGGTCGCGGGCGGCGACGGCCTGGAGCGCGAAATCGCCGGTCGAGAGGTCGAGCCACGCGAGCGCCAGATCGCCTTGCGCCTCGGCCAGGGCGGCGAGGTAGTTGTTGTGCCGGGCATCGAGCAGATTGTCCTCGGTCAGCGTGCCGGGCGTGACGATGCGGACGACGGCGCGCTTCACCGGCGCCTTGCCGCCGCGCTTCCGGGCCTCGGCCGGGTCCTCGATTTGCTCACAAACGGCGACGCGGAAGCCCTGGCGGATGAGCCGGGCGAGATAGGCTTCCGCGGCGTGGACCGGCACGCCGCACATCGGGACGTCCTCGCCGTCGTGCTTGCCGCGCTTGGTTAGCGTGATGTCGAGCGCGCGCGAGGCCTTGGCGGCGTCGTCGAAGAACAGCTCGTAGAAATCGCCCATGCGATAGAACAGCAGGCAATCGGGATGGGCGCACTTGATCTCGAGATATTGCGCCATCAGCGGCGTGGCGTCGGCGGCCAGGCTGACCGAAGCGGCCGGCCGGCCGGCCGGCACCAGCGATTCGCGCGGCGCCTCGCTGGCCCGGGCTTTCTGCGTCATACGCGGAAGCTAGCACGCGATCACCCGGCCGGGTACGCCCGCCGCATGCAACTGCCGCCGGCGGGCCGGAGAGGCTACACTGTCGGCCATGCGACCTGCCCGACATCAACGCCGTTCAGGCACCCCGCGATGAATATGCTGACGCGCGTGCTGCTGGGCGGGCTGGCGACGGTGCTGCCGGCTTTCGCGGTGCTAGCCATTCTCGGGCTCGGCGGCTGGCTGGCGCCGGGCGCGGCGCTGGCGGCGGCGGCGGCGATCTATGCCGGTGTGACCCTGCTGCTCGCACCGCTGATCGGCGGCGTCGTCGGCGTGCGCGGCGCGCTCGACCACATGGCGGCGAACGAGCCCGCGCCCGAGATCCGCAGCCTGAGCCCGTCGGTGCGCGAGCTGTGGCTGGCGCTCGGCCGCTGGGCGCGGAGCGTGCGCGCCGAAATCCGTGCCCGCGACGCCGCGCTCGCATCGTCGCGCTCGGTGCTGGCGGCCCTGCCCGAACCGCTGCTGCTACTCGACGCCGACCGCCGCGTGGTGCGCGCCAACGCCGCCGCCACGGCGCTGTTCGGCGAGCGCATCGAGGGCCGCGACCTGGCCGGCGCGCTGCGCCATCCGTCGGTGCTGGCCGCGGCCGACCAGGTGCTCAAAGGCGAGTCGACGCGGGCCGCCGAGTTCGAGCTGACCAGTCCGGTCGAACGCCATTTGCGCGCCGTGGTGGCGCGGCTGATGCCCGAGGCCGAAGGCGCGGCCGCCGTCCTGGTGCTGCACGATCTGACCGAGTTGAAGCGCGCCGAGCGGTTGCGCGCCGACTTCGTCGCCAACGCCAGCCACGAGATCAGGACGCCGCTGGCGACGCTGGTCGGGTTCATCGAGACCCTGCGCGGCCCGGCGCGCGAGGACACCGCCGCGCGCGAACGCTTCCTCGGCATCATGGCCGAGCAGGGTGCGCGCATGACCCGGCTGGTCGAGGATCTGTTGTCGCTATCGCGCATCGAGATGAACGAGCACCAGGCGCCAACCGAGGCGGTGCAGATCGAGAGCGTGTTGCGTCAGGCCGCCGATCCGCTGGAGCCGCGGGCGAAGGCGCGCGGCATGCGCTTCGTCTTCGACATCGCGCCCGACCTGCCGCCGGTCGCCGGCGATCCCGACGAGCTGGTGCAGGTGTTCCAGAACCTGTTCGATAACGCGCTCAAATACGGCGACGAGGGGACCGCGATCGAGGTGGTGGCGCGGCCCTCGACCAAGGCGCTGATCGGGACGCGGCCGGGCGAACGCGGCGCCGGCGTCGCAGTCGCCGTGCGCGACCACGGCGCCGGCATCGCGCACGAGCACATTCCCCGGCTGACCGAACGCTTCTATCGCGTCGATGCCGCGCGCTCGCGGGCGCTGGGCGGCACCGGTCTCGGCCTCGCCATCGTCAAGCACATCGTCAGCCATCACCGCGGCGCTTTCGAGATCGACAGCGAGCTCGGCCAGGGCTCGGTTTTCACGGTCCATCTGCCGGTGGCGACTGCCCAGAAAATCCGAGCTGGAACAGCGGCTTAGATCAAAGGCACGCGATTCGGGACGGCTGTCATAAAAGCGCAATGAAAGGCGCGTAACCCTGTCGGACCGACGAACGGAGAAGACAGGGAACATCGTGGAGGTTCGTTTGCACGGCCCGGCCGCCGCCGTGGGGCTCGCGCCCCGCGTGATGCGGCGCCAGCGCCTGGGCGATGCCCTGTTCCGCGGCCTGACCCGGAGCTTCGCAGTTGGCGTCCTGGTTCTGCTCGGCGCGGTGATCGCCGAGCTCGCCAGCGGCTCGGTTCCGGCTTTCCGCAAGTTCGGCCTCGCCTTCCTGGTCAGCGATGCCTGGAATCCCGTCAAGGAGAATTTCGGCGCGTTGCCGGCGATCTACGGCACGGTCACCAGCGCGCTGATCGCCATGCTGCTGGCGGTGCCGGTGGCCTTCGGCATCGCCGTCTTCTTGACCGAGCTTTGTCCGCCGGTGCTGCGCCGGCCCATTGGCGTCCTAGTCGAACTCTTGGCGGCGATTCCCAGCATCATCTACGGCGTCTGGGGCCTGTTCGTGCTGGCGCCGGTGCTGCAGACGACGCTCGAACCGGCCTTGATCGACATCTTTGGAAGCGTCCCGGGCCTCGGTAGCCTGTTCCAAGGTCCGCCCTATGGCCTGGGCATGCTGACCGCCGGCCTGATCCTTTCGGTGATGGTGCTGCCGTTCATCGCCGCGGTGATCCGCGACGTGTTCATGACCGTGCCGGCGATGTTGCGCGAAAGCGCCTATGGCATGGGCGCGACCACCGCCGAGGTGGTGCGCGCGATCGTCATCCCGCATTCGCGCGTTGGCATCGTCGGCGCCGTGATGCTGGCCCTTGGCCGGGCGCTGGGCGAGACCATGGCGGTCACCTTCGTCATCGGCAACGCCCACCACATCCGCGCGTCGCTGCTGGCGCCGGGCACGACGATCTCGGCGACGCTGGCCAACGAGTTCACCGAGGCGGTGAGCGACACCTATACCTCGTCGCTGATCGCGCTCGGCCTGATCCTCTTCGTCATCACCTTCATCGTCCTGGCCGTGGCCCAACTTCTGCTTTGGCGCCTGTCGGCGAGGGAGGGCGCATGAGCATCTATGCGCGCCGCCGCGCCGCCAACATCACCATCATGTCACTGTCGCTCTTGGCCACGGCGTCCGGCCTGTTGGTGCTGTTCCTGATCCTGTGGTCGCTGCTGCGGCACGGCATCCCGGCGCTGTCGGCCGACTTCTTCACCAAGAATACGCCGGCGCCCGGCAATGTCGGCGGCCTGCTCAACGCGATCTATGGCAGCTTCATGATGACGCTGGTGGGAACGCTGGTCGGCACGCCGATCGGCATCCTGACCGGAACCTACCTCGCCGAATTCGCGCGCGGCTCGCATCTGGCCCGGGCGGTTCGCTTCATCAACGACATCCTGCTGTCGGCGCCGTCGATCGTCATCGGTCTCTTCGTCTACGAGGTGATGGTGGTGCGCATGGGCCATTTCTCGGCCTGGGCGGGCGCCGCGTCGCTGGCGATCATCCTGGTGCCGGTGGTGGTGCGGACGACCGAGAACATGCTGACGCTGGTGCCAGCCAGTCTGCGCGAGGCGGCGGTGGCGCTCGGCGCGCCGCAGTGGAAGGTCGTCGTCACCGTGGTCTATCGCGCCGCGATGCAGGGCATGTTGACCGGCGTGATGCTGGGCGTGGCGCGCATCGCCGGCGAGACGGCGCCATTGCTGTTCACCGCCTTCGGCAACAATTTCTGGAGCGCGAACATGAACGCGCCAATGGCTAACCTGCCGGTGGTCATCTTCCAGTTCGCGCTCAGCCCCTACGCCGACTGGCAGCTTCTCGCCTGGGGCGGCGCGTTGCTCATCACCCTCGCGATCCTCGTGCTCAACATCGTCGCGCGCGCGGTCGCCAACTGGAGCAGCTTCGGCAAATGACCTACGAAATCCAGCCCATCGAATCCCCCAGCCGGTCACGCCCGCATCTGATACAAATGCCCGCCGTGGAGACGTCCAGCCCGACCGCCGAGGCCAAGGAACAGGCGCAACCGAAGATCCAGATCAAGGACCTGCGCTTCTATTACAAGACTTTCGAGGCGCTCAAAGGCATCAACCTGACGCTGCACGATAAGCGCGTCACCGCCTTCATCGGGCCGTCGGGTTGCGGCAAGTCGACCCTGTTGCGCGTGCTCAATCGCATCTACGAGCTTTATCCCGATCAGCGCGCGACCGGCGAGGTGCTGGTCGACAACCAGGACATCCTCGACCCGCGCCAGGACCTCAACCTGCTGCGCGCGCGCATCGGCATGGTGTTCCAGAAGCCGACGCCATTCCCGATGGCGATCTACGACAATGTCGCGTTCGGCATCAGGCTTTACGAGAAGCTCGGCGCGCGCGAGCTCGACGAGCGGGTCGAAGAGGCGCTGCGGCGCGCGGCGTTGTGGGACGAGGTCAAGGACAAGCTGCGCGAGAGCGGATTGTCGCTTTCGGGCGGCCAGCAGCAACGGCTGTGCATCGCCCGCGCCATCGCGGTCAAGCCTGAGATCCTGTTGCTGGACGAGCCGGCATCGGCGCTCGATCCGATCTCGACCCAGCGCATCGAGGAGCTGATCGCCGATCTCAAGTCCGACTATTGCATCGTGATCGTCACGCACAATATGCAGCAGGCGGCGCGCAGCTCGGACTACACGGCGTTCATGTATCTGGGACAGCTGGTCGAGTTCGATACGACCGAGACCATCTTCACCCATCCCAAGGAACGCCAGACTGAAGATTACATCACCGGGCGCTTCGGCTGAGGAGCGGACGCGACATGGTCTCCGAACACATCATCAAGAGCTACGACCAGGAGCTCCAGCGGCTCGACAACATCATCGCCGAGATGGGCGGCATGGCGGAGAGCCAGCTCGCCGCGTCGATCGAGGCGGTGGCCAAGCGCGACAGCGAGCTGGCGGCGCGTGTGGTCAAATCCGACGCCCGCGTCGACGAGCTCGAGCGCGAGGTCGAAAGCCTGGTCGTGCGGCTACTGGCGCTGCGCCAGCCGCTGGCCCGCGACCTGCGCCAGATCGTCGCCGGCCTCAAGATCGCCGCGGACCTCGAACGCATCGCCGATTACGCCGCCAACGTGGCCAAGCGCGCGATCGCCCTCAACCAGACGCCGGTGGTGAAGCCCGTCTCCGGCATCCCGCGCATGGGACGCCTCGGCAGCGGCATGATCAAGGACGTGCTCGACGCCTTCGTTGAGCGCGACGCCGAGAAGGCGCTGGCGGTGTGGCTGCGCGACGAGGAGATGGACGACCTCTATACCAGCCTGTTCCGCGAGCTGCTGACCTACATGATCGAGGATCCGCGCAACATCACCGCCTGTACCCACCTGCTGTTCATGGCGAAGAACCTCGAGCGCATCGGCGACCACGCCACCAATATCGCCGAAACGCTCTATTTCCTGGTGCACGGCACGCCGCTTGCCCAGGTTCGTCCGAAGCGCGACCGCACCAGCCTGGCGCTGGCGCCCAACGCCAACATTGCCGACGTCGGTGACCTCGACGAGGACCAGGCCTGATGCGACCCGCGGTTCTGGTCGTCGAAGACGAGACGGCGCTGCTGACGTTGCTGCGCTATAACCTCGAGAAAGAAGGCTTCGCGGTCAGCGCCGCGCATGACGGCGAAGAGGCGCTGCTGCAGCTCAAGGAGGCGAAGCCCGACGCGGTACTGCTCGACTGGATGCTGCCGCGCGTCTCCGGTATCGAGGTCTGCCGCCAGATCCGGCGGACGCCGGCGTGGCGCGATCTGCCGGTGATCATGTTGACCGCGCGCGGCGAGGAAGGCGATCGCGTGCGCGGCCTCGATTCCGGCGCCGACGATTACGTCGTCAAGCCGTTCAGCCCGAACGAGCTGATCGCGCGGCTCCGGGCGGTCATCCGGCGCGCGCGTCCGGCGTCGACGGCGGAAACGCTGCGTTTTTCCGACCTGGCGCTCGACCTGTCGGCGCACAAGGTGGCGCGCGGCGGCAAGCCGATCCATCTCGGCCCGACCGAGTTCCGCCTGCTGCGTTACCTGATGGAACGCCCGGGCCGCGTGTTCTCGCGCGAGCAGTTGCTCGACGCGGTATGGGGACGCGACGCCGAGGTCGAGCTTCGGACCGTCGACGTCCACATCCGCCGGCTGCGCAAGGCGCTCAACGGCAATGGCCGCAACGACGTCATCCGCACGGTGCGGGCTGCCGGCTATGCTCTCGACGAGGCTGTCGGCTAGCCGATAGATTGGGCCCCGCGCCACCGAGGGGCCTTCCCGATGACCGATCTGCCGACCGTGAAGCTGCCCGTCCCGGACGTGACGGTGGGGGCGTATCGCACCGTATTCTGCCGGCTGGGCAGCGTGCTCGAGCTCGGCTGGCTGCCGCTGCTGATCCTGCTCGGCGTGTCGGTCGTGCCAGCCGCATTGCCAGCGGATTTTGGCGCCCACAGCCCGGCGCTGCGCGCCCTGCCCGACTTTCTCGACCTGATCGCCGGCGCGTTTTGCCTCAACGCCTTTGGCGTGCGCTGGTACCAGGTGCAGCTCTTCGGCACCGCCGGCGCGGCCGGCCGGCCATGGCTCGGGCCGTGGAGCCGGTTCCTGCTCTACACCTTCGTGCTTTACGCCACGATCGGCGTGTTGGTCGCCGGTGTGCTGTTGCTGGCCGCCGCTATCGGCGATCGCGGCGTCGCCGTTGCCGGTATCATGGCGCTCGACCTCGTGGTCGCGGCGGTGCTGTTGCTGGTGATGGCGCGGCTGTCTCTGCTTTATCCGGCGGCGGCGGCGAGCCGGCCGATCAGCCCCGGCGGCGCGTGGCGCGCGACGTCAGGCAACGGCTGGCGCATCGTGCTGTGCTGGCTGTTCGCCACCGCGCCGCTACTGCTCGGCGTGCAGATCGTCATGGGCGCGGTTTTCGCCGGATTCCGCATCGGCGGCGGCTCGAATGTCGTGCCGATGGGCCTGTTCATCCTGCGCGGGCTGGTCGGTACGGTGGCCGACTTCCTGATCGCGGCGCTCGGCGCCGTCGTCCTGAGCAACGTCTATCGCCGCCTGGTCCAGGCCGCCGCGAGCTGAACCCGGCGCTAGCGCGAGCCAAAAATCGCGTTGATCAGGCTCTTGAGTATACCAGGGCTGCTGGACTGAGGCGGCTGGCCACCTTGAGGCGGCGGCGGTGCGCCGTGGCCGAAGGCATTGTCGAGCGCCACGAAGGCGCCGGGTCCGGGCAGATCGCGCACCGGCATGTCGCGCGTCGCCGCAGCCATGAAGGTGTGCCAGGTGCGCGCCGGCAGCGTTCCGCCGGTCACGCGCTTCATCGGCGAGTTGTCGTCGTTGCCGAACCACACGCCGCAAACCAGGTCGGCGGTATAGCCGACGAACAGCGCGTCGCGGAAATCCTGCGTCGTGCCGGTCTTGCCCGCATCCGGGCGGTCGAGCGCCGCGGCCCGGCCGGTGCCGCGCGCGATTACGCCTTCGAGCAGCTGATTCATTTCGCCGGCGATGTTGGCGTCGATGACGCGCGGCGCGCCCGAGCCGGCGCGGCGATAGAGCACGCCGCCATGTGCGTCGCGGATTTCGAGTATGGCATGCGGCCAGGCGGCGATGCCGCCGCTGGCGAAGGCGGCATAGGCCGAGGTCAATTCCAAGAGCGTGACGCTGCCGGTGCCGAGCGCCAGGCTGTCGTCGTCGGGCAGCGGCGTGGTGATGCCGAGGCGACGGGCGACGGCGATGACGTTGTTGGCGCCGACGCGGGCGATGACCTGCGCCGCAACGGTGTTGATCGAATAGGCCACGGCATCGGCCACGGTGACGTTGCCGCGATAGGTGTTCTCGTAATTGTGTGGCTCCCAATCGCCAATGCGGACCGGGGCATCGTTGAAGACGTCGCTCGGCTTGATGCCGCGTTCGAGCGCCGCGAGATAGACAAGGGGCTTGAAGCTCGACCCCGGCTGACGCAGCGCCTGGGTGGCACGGTTGAACTGGCTGCCGTTGTAGTTGCTGCCGCCGACCATGGCGCGGATGGCGCCGTCGGGCGACATGGCGACGAGCGCGCCTTGCGTCACGCGGTCGGCGGCACCGGAGGATGCGAGCGTCTTGGCCACCGCGCTCTCGGCATAGCCCTGCATCCTGGGATCGAGCGTGGTGGTGACGATCACGTCGTGGCCGCTGACGTCGGCGAAGCTGCCGATCTGGCCGGCGACCCAATCGGCGAAATAGCGGCTGCCCGGCGGCGCGCGATCAGCCTCGGCGAGCTGGCTCTTTTGCCGCTCGGCGGCCCGCGCCTGGGCGGTGGTGATGTAGCCGGCCTCGACCATGTTCTGCAGAACCTGATCGGCGCGATCAGCGGCCAGGGCGCGGTCGTTCACCGGGCTGAAGCGCGACGGCGCCTTCAAGAGGCCGGCGATCACCGCCGCCTCGTAAAGCGTGAGATCGCGCGCCGACTTATTGAAATAGCGATGCGCCGCGGCGTCGACGCCATAGGTGCCGGCGCCGAGATAGACGCGATTGAGATAGAGCTCGAGGATCTGGTTCTTGGTGAACTGATGCTCGAGCCAGAGCGCCAGCATGGTCTCGCGGATCTTGCGCGCGATCGTCCGGTCGGGCGTGAGGAACAGGTTTTTGGCGAGCTGCTGGGTGATGGTGCTGCCGCCCTGGACGATGTGGCCGGCGCGCAGATCGACGAACAGCGCCCGCCCTATGCCGATGAGGTCGATGCCGAAATGATGATAGAACCGGCGATCCTCGGTGGCGATCACCGCTTCGGGCAGATAGCGCGGCATGTCGCGCAGGCGCAACGGCTCGCCGAAGAGCTCGCCGAAGGTCGCGACCAGCGAGCCGTCGTCGGCGAGGATGGTGACCGAAGGCTGGCGCTGCGCCGCGGTCAGCTGGTCGGTGCTGGGCAGCGTCAGGGCGAAATAGGCGAGCGCGCCGCCGCCGGCGAGAAACGCCCACAACCCCGCACAGGCCAGCCACTGCCCGAGGGTCCACTGTGACGGCTTCCGAGGCCGACGCGGCCGCCGGTCGCCGCGCAAATCGTCCTTGCCGAGACGCGCCATCGAAAATCCGCCGTTCCGGCCATGCTTCTACCACAGCGCGATGGCGGCGACGTGCGGCTTTTGCGATGATCGCGCACCGATTCGCGATTTGCCGCAAAACTGCCGTGCTACTGCCGCGATTTCGCCGCCGAGGCCGATGACCGAGCCGATGATCGTCGCTTTGCTGATTCTCGCCGGCACCTATCTGGTGATGGCGCTCGGCCGGCTGCCGGCGTCGCGACTCGATCGCCCCAGCGCCGCGCTTCTCGGCGCGAGCCTGATGGTGGCGACCGGCACGCTCAGCCTCGACGAGGCCTATCGAGCGATCGACTTCGACACCATCACCCTGCTGCTCGGCATGATGATCGTGGTCGCCAATCTGCGCCTGGCGGGGTTCTTCGGCCTGGCCGCGGCGTGGGTCGGCGGCCACGCCCACCGGCCGATCGTCCTGCTGGTCGGCGTGACGACGGTCTCGGCGCTGCTTTCGGCGTTCCTGGTCAACGACGCCGTCTGCCTGATGCTGGCGCCGGCCGTGATCGAGATCACGCGCGCCATGCGCCGCAACCCAGTGCCCTACCTGCTAGCGGTGGCGATGGGCTCGAACGTCGGCGCGGTGGCGACGATCACCGGCAATCCGCAGAACATGGTGATCGGCACGGTGTCGCATATCCCCTACAACGCGTTCGCCGCGGCGCTGGCGCCGGTGGCGGCGCTGGGCGCGATCGTCGTCGTGGCGGCGATCGTTCTCGCGCATCGCGACGAGTTCCTGGCCGGCGCGCCGCCCGCCGGCGACGCGGACGCACTGCGCGTGCGTTGGAACGGGCCACTGCTGGCCAAGTCGCTGGCGGCAATCATCGGCGTTGTCGCGCTGTTCTTTTTCGGCGTCGCGCCGGCCAAGGTGGCGATCGTCGCCGGCGCGTTGTTGCTGGTGACCCGGCGCCTGCGGCCCGAACGCATCATGCGCGAGATCGACTGGCCGCTGCTGTTGCTGTTCGCTGGGCTGTTCATCGTCGTCGGTGGCGCCGAGAAGGCGGTGTTGACGCCCGACATGCGCCACGCCGTCGGCGGCCTCGCGCTCGGTCGGCCGGCGGTGCTGACCGCTGTTGCTGCCGTGCTGTCGAACCTGGTCAGCAACGTGCCCGCCGTCCTGGTGCTGAAACCGTTCGTCGGCGACCTCGCCGATCCGCGCAAGGCCTGGCTGGTGCTGGCGATGGCGTCGACCCTCGCCGGCAACTTCACCATCTTGGGCTCGATCGCCAACCTGATCGTGGTCGAACGGGCGCGCGAAGCGCGCGTTACCATCGACTTCTGGTCTTATTTCCGCGTCGGCGCGCCAGTGACGGCGGGGACGCTGGCGATCGGTCTCTGGCTCCTCCGATGAAAAAACATCGGGCGGCAGCCCCGGGAAGCGCCTGAGACGGGGGACAGGCGGGCCACGGGCCGCCTATAGTCTGGCGGAATGTCTGCCACCGAACCGGGCCTGCGATGCCGTCGAACCGCCGAATCCTGATCGTTGAGGACGATCTGGCGTTGCGCCATTCGCTCGCCGAGCAGCTTCAGCTGCACGAGGAATTCATGGCGGTCGAGGCGGCGACCGCCGCCGAGGCGCTCGATCTTGCCAAGCGGCAATACCACGACGCGGTGATCCTCGACGTCGGATTGCCCGACATGGACGGCCGCGAGCTGTGCCGGCTGATGCGGCGCGAAGGCGTGCGCGCGCCGATCCTGATGCTGACCGGCGCCGACAGCGAGGCCGACACCGTGCTAGGACTCGATTCCGGCGCCAACGACTACATCACCAAGCCGTTCCGGTTGCACGTGCTACTGGCGCGGCTGAGGGCGCAGCTCCGGCAGCACGAGCAGAGTGACGATGCGATCTTCACCATCGGCCCCTATACCTTCCGGCCGGGCGCCAAGCTGCTGGTCGACGACGCCAAGCGCAAGAAAGTGCGGCTCACCGAGAAAGAGACCGCGATACTCAAATATCTTTACCGTGCCGGCACGCGCACCATCGGCCGCGAGGTGCTGCTCAACGAAGTCTGGGGCTACAACTCCGGCGTCACTACCCACACGCTTGAAACCCACGTCTATCGCCTGCGCCAGAAGATCGAGCGCGATCCGACGCATGCCGAGATCCTGGTGACTGAGGCCGGCGGCTATCGCCTGGTGCCGTAGCGCCCTCGACAAGCGGATGCCGGCTGGGCGAGGATAACGCCGGTCGCGACCGAGGAGGGGGAATCCGGTGAGCGAGCTCGACATGCTCATCCGCCGACTGATGGCGCAGCGCGCATCGATCGAGCGCGCCGGCGATCTCGTCGCCGCGCTCGACGGGCCGGCGATCCTGCTCGGCCTCGGCGACGGCACGGCACTCGATCATCTCTGCGAAGTCGCGCGCAAGCGCGGCGTGATCGTCTTCGACAAGGGCCCTATCGCCAACGGCGCGGCGAAACGCGCGGTCGAGCGCATCGAGGGCGATCCGCGCGAGACTCTGCCGCACAGCTGGGAGCGGCTGAAGCGCAGCGCGGCATTGGCGTTGATCAATTTCCCGATCGCCGACGAAGCGCGGCTCGCGGCCGAAATGGCGCCGCTGGTGGCGCCGGTGTTGCGGCCCGGCGCGGTCGTGGTCAGCGAGATCGCAGTCGAGCTGCCGGGGTGGGAGAAACTGCCGCCGCCCGAGGGCGTGCGCGAAGGCCGTCATTACCTCTATCGCGCCAGCTGAATTGAATCGCGTGAGCTGAACGTGTGACGCGGCGGCTGCGCGTCACAAATTGGTCACGCCCGGGCTCCGCCGTGCCGCACTGCAGTGACGCGTGGCGCGCAGCGCCTTCGCGGCCATCGCTATTTTTCTGCCAAAATATGAGTCCGCCGGATCACCGATTGGTCACGGTGGAGTGCATTCATCGTTAGCGTTTGATTTAAACTCGTAACGTTTTGATGAACGGGCAAGCGACGCATCGTGGGTTGTGTCGCTCATACAGATCCGATTTGGAGGCCCGCTATGTCGAAACATCTTGCGTGGACTCTTGCCTTGATCGCGACTTGCATGCTCTCGCTCACCAGCGTGGCGCGGACCGACTTGAACACCGCGACCGGTGCACCACTGATCGCGCCGTACGACAGCGCGACGATATTCCATGCCAATACTTCGGTCTTTCCGCAGTGGACCGACGTGATGCGCCGCGCCGCGGAGCAGCTGCGTCGGCCGCAAGTTTGCGCCGGCAACGGCGCCTGCAGGCCCGCCGAATGGCGCGCGCTCATTGACGAGATCAGCGGGCGGCCGCTGATGGCGAAGCTCCAGATCGTCAACACTGCGCTCAACGCGCTGCCCTATGTCATGGCGCGGTAGAACTGACACCGACCGTCCCATTGGGAAACTCCGTTCGAGTTCCTGGCACGCGGCGGCCAGTGAGAGGATTACGCGATCGCCAAGTATCTGGCGCTGCATGCGGCCGGCGTCGGCGACGACACGATGCGCGTGCTGATCGTGCACGATACCGATCTGGGCGTGGACCATGCGGTCTTCATGGCCGACGTCGCCGGCACGCCCTATCTGCTCGACAATCTCAACCCCCGCATCGTGCCCGTCGCCGACGCGCCGCAGTACCGGCCCTATTACGGGATCAATTTGAGCGGATACTGGACGTATCCCACCGGTCGCGGCATGGCCGTGGCGAACGAGCGCTGACGTCCATGACGCGCACATTGCTCTCGAGGATTTCGGCAAGAGCCGGCGGCTGCTGGCGCGCATCTTGGCGCTGCACGGACACGACGTGACTGTCGCCGCCGACGGCGCCGAGGGGTGCGCGCGCTCGACGCCAGCCGGCACGACAGTCTGCCGTTCGACCTGGTCATCACCGAACAGGTCATGCCGGTCAACGACGGCTTCGACGTGATCCACACCGCCTGTACGCTGCCGCAGCGACCGAAGATTCTCGTGATCGATCACCCCTTCGTCGGCGGCACGATCGCGCCGAACCGGCCCAACTATCTGCGCATGACGCTCGATCTCGGCGCCGATCAGTTCCTGGCCAATCCGGTGCGGCTGCGTGCGCTGACGACCATCATCGATGCGCTGCTCGCCGAAGATGTCGAGCTGCGCCGCGCCGGCTGAGTGATACGGCAACCGACCGGCCTTCAGCGCGCCGCGGCGGCGCACGCCTTGAGCGCGGGGTAGCGCGCCAGCAAGCCGGCGCACTCGGCCATCGCCTCGACGTCGTTGAAGACCGGCACGCCGGCGGCTTCCATGGCGGCGAACCATTCGGCCTTGCCGGGCAACGTGCCCATCATCGAATAAAGCAGCAACAGCGGCACCGCTGGCGCCAGTGCCGCCATGCGCGCGACCACCGGCGCGGCATCGACCATGAAAGGCACGACGTGGATGCCCAGGATGGCGTCGAAGGCGCCGGCGCCGTGCTTCGCCGCGGCTTCGAGCGTGAAGCCGAAGCGGTCCTCGCGCGCGTCGGCCAGCAGGTCGATCGGATTGGCGACCGCCGCCTCGGGCGGCAGGATAGCGCACAGCACCGCCGCCATCGCCGCCGGCAGATCGGGCAGATCGAGGTCCTGCGCTGCCGCCTCGTCGGCGCATAGCACGCCCGGCCCGCCCGAGTTGGAGAGAATCAGCATACGCCGGCCGATGCCCTGTGGAAAGCTGCCGAAGCCTTTGGCCGCGAGCAGCAGCTGGCGCAGGCTTTTGACGCGCAGGAGACAGGCCGCGCGGCAGAGCGTCTCGATCCGGGCCTCGCCTTGCGCCGGCGCGCCGGTATGCCGTCGGGCCGCCGCCGCGCCGGATTCGGTGCGGCCGCCGATCAGCGCGACGACCGGTTTCTTGGCCACCACCGCGCGCGCGACGCGGGCGAAGCGGGCCTCGTCCTCGACACTCTCGATATAGAGCAGAACCGTCGAGATTGCATCCTGGGCGCCGAGATATTCGAGATAGTCGGTGACGCCGAGCTGCACGGCGTTGCCGACCGAGACCAACGAGCCCAGCGGCACGGTGAGGCTTTTCGAGGCGGCAATCGCCTCCTCGCCGAGCGCGCCCGACTGGGTGATGAAGGCTGCCATGCCGTGCCGGTTGGGACCCAAGGGCATGTCGCGCAGGAACGTAGCGGCGAAGCGCGCACCCGGCAGCAAATGGATGATGCCGGCGCAGTTGGGCCCGACGACGGCGAGCTTTTCCCGCGCGATCAGCGCGCGCAGTTCTTTGTCGCGCGCCAGGCCTGCCTCGCCCGCCTCGGCGAAGCCGCCTGGCAGGATGATGAGGTTGCGGTGGCCAGTCGTCGCCGCCTCGCGCACGGCGTCAAGGATCAGATCCGGCCGGATGACGATGACGGCAAGCTCGGCCGGTCGGTCGAGCTCGGCGAGCGACTTGCGCGCCGCGATTCCGAACATCGTGCCGCCCTTGGGATTGACCGGCACGATCTCGCCGGCGAAGCCCACGATGCGCAGGTTCTGGAGCACCGCGCCGCCCGACGAGGTCGGCCGCTCAGCTGCGCCGACCACGGCGACGCTCCGGGGTGCGAAGAACGGCTTGAGATCGCGCGCCATTAACCTACCTGAAGCAGAATCGGCACGTGATCCGACGCCAGATTCCAGTCGCGCGCCGTCTTGTGGACGCGTGTCGCCTTGAGCGCGGGCTGGAGCGCCGGCGAGACCCAGATGTGATCGAGGCGGCGGCCGCGATCGGACTTGGCCCAGTCCCGGTTGCGGTAGCTCCACCAAGTGTAGAGCCGCTCGGCCGGCGGGATGAAGTGCCGCACCGCGTCGACGAAGGCCCCACGTTTCTGGAGAAGCGAAAGCTTCTCCACTTCAATGGGCGTGTGGCTTACTACTTTGAGGAGTTGTCGATGCGACCAAACATCCGTTTCAAGGGGCGCGACGTTGAGATCGCCGACCAGGATCATGGTCTTGCGCCGCGCCTTCTCGCCGGCGAAATACGACGACAGCTCGTCGAGGAAGCGGAGCTTGTGGGCGAATTTTGGATTGGCCTCGGGATTGGGAATATCTCCGCCGGCCGGAACGTAGAGATTGTGGAGCTCGACATCGCCGGGCAGCCCCACGACCGCGTGGCGGCAGTCCTCGCGTTCGCACCAGCTTTGCGTCCGCGGGTTGGCGAGCGGCAGGCGGGACAGGATCGCGACGCCGTTATAGCCCTTCATGCCGTGGACCAGCATGTGTCGGTAGCCGAGCTTGGCCACGGCGTCGCGCGGAAAGAACTCGTCCGGCGTCTTGGTCTCCTGGAGGCAGATGACGTCGGGCGCGAGCTGCGCCGCGAGGCGCTTCAGGTTCGCAAGCCTGAGCCGCACCGAGTTGATGTTCCAGGTGACGAGGGTGAAGGCCATGCGCCGCGCACTAGAACACGAAGCAGGTTCCGCCGACAATGCCAAGCGGCCAGCGGCCGGCGGCGAAGAGCTCGGTCTTGGCGGCGAAAGCGCGCCCGGCTTCGCCACCGGCGAGCAGCGCGAGACCGTTCTGGTGGCAGGCTTGCGCCGCCGCGCCGCCCGCGACCTTGGCCAGCGCCTCGTCGTCGAGACCGGCGCGGGCCAGCGCCGCGGCGGCGCGATCGCGCAGCATCGACGCGCTTTCGGTGATCGTAGTCAGGGCCACAAGCAGCGGCTCCTGGCCGAAGCGGACGGCGCCCTGGCGCTGCAGCCCCTGTTCGCAGGCGCTTTCGGCCTGCCACCAATCGCGGCTCCAATCCGACCGCTGGGCGGTTGCGGCGGCGTCACGCCAGCCGGAGACCGGCGTGACCGGGCACGGCGCGAGGCCGAGTGCCGCGACATAGCGTTCGGCGGCGGTGATCACGGACGGCGTCAGCACCGTGCCAACCGTGGCGAACCATTTGAGGCGGGGAATTTCGGCAACAAAGGCGGCGAGTTGCACCAAGACGACGTCGGCCTCGCCGCGTGTCGCCCCGCTCACGCCGCTTCGGCGACCGCGGGCAGCTTGAGCTTGAGATGGCCCTCGACGAGCGCACGCACGCGCTGCAGAAAATCGGCGCGCATGTCCTCGTTGGTGCGCTGCTTGATGCCGTATTTGCGATAAAGCGCGTTGTTCGCCGAATCCGCCTTGCCGAAGAAGGCCGGCATCATCGGAAAATAACGGTCGATGGCGGACTGCACTTTCTTGCGGCCGTCCGCGGTCTTGATCAGCTCGGTGCAGGTGTCCTTGCCGAACTGCGAGTGAAAGATCTCCTCCGGCATCGTCACCTTCGCCAGGTTCCTGAGCGGCAGGAAGCTGCACTGCATCAGGTCCTCGACCTGGATGATCTCGGCGAGATCGGCCAACAGCTTGACGACGCAGAATTCCTCCCAGGTCTTGAGCGGGAACTCGAAGATCGACAGCGGCTTGCGGCCTTCGGGCGTCATCTCGGCTTCGGAAATGCCCATCTGCTCGCCGAGCTGGCGGAAGCGGACATGGTGGCCGTATTCCTCCATGGCGATGCGGCAGGTGAGCCACTTGAGATAGGGCGTCGGCGCCAACGCGATCGCTGGCTCGTCGTAGACCCGCGCGCCGTAAAGCTCGTTGACCGCGTGGCTGCGGACGATCTTGCGCACGGCAAGCCGATACTCGTCGGGCGCCGCCTTGAGGGCGTCGACGGATTTGATCGGGGCGGCGGTCGCGTTCATGGTCCGCTTCCTTTGGCTAAAATTCTATAGGTCTATAGAAACACCCTATCAAAGAACCGGCTGATTCGCAAACGCCTCGAGATCGGTTTCGAGCGCCACGAAATGCGGCGCCAGAGCGGCCATGGCGGCGCCGATTCCGTCCGGTGTTTTGGCGACGGCCTTCGCCGCCGGCCGCGACTGCGACAACAGGAAAACCTCGCGGCCGCGCACGCCGAAGAGCTGACCGGTGATCGCGGCACCGGCGTCGCCGGCCAGATACGTCACCAGATCGGCGACCGGCCGCGCCGGAATCTTCATCGCCGTGTCCTTGTAGGCCTGCTGCGCCGGATTCTGCGGCTTGATGCTTTCCGTGACGCGGGTGGCGGCAAAGGGCGCGATGGCGTTGCAGGCGACTTGGCTGCGCGCCAGGTCGAGCGCCGTGACGCGCGTCAGGCCGGTGAGTCCGGCTTTCGAGGCGGCATAGGCCGCCTGGCCATAATTGCCGTAGAAGCCCGCGGTCGAGACCAGGTTGACAATACGGCCCCAGGCGCCGCCGCCGCGCTTGGCCTTGGCCTGGTCGCGCAGCACCAGCGCCGCCGCCGCGATCGTATAGAACGGCGCGAATAGGTTGGTGCGCAACACCGCCTCCCAGTCGCCGGGATCGGCCTTGAAGACGAAGGCATCGCGCAGGATGGCGGCGTTGTTGACCAGGATGTCGAGGCCGCCGAAGCGGCCGACGGCGAAGTCGACCGCGGCCTTGGCGGCCGATGGCGCGGCGATGCTTTCGCCGAAGGCGGCGGCGCGCTCGCCCAGCGCCTGGGCCAGGGATTCGGCCACCGTGAGATCGGCGCCGATGCCGGCGATGCTGGTGCCATTGTCGGCAATGACCACGGCGGCGCCCGCCTGGTGCAAGGCCTCGGCGATGGCGCGGCCGATGCCGCGGCCGCCGCCGGTCACCAGCGCCACCCGGCCGTTCAGCGTCCCACTCATGGCGCCGCATCGTGCATGGAAAAGGATGCCGGTCAAGGCAGCCAAGGCCTTGAAACGACGGCCAAAATAAAAGGCGCCCGACCAGGGGGGAGTGGCCGGGCGCCCGAAGTCCCTTGGGGAGTCGAAGGGTCTAATGCGGCCCCCCGGCCCATCCGCGACAAGCGCGGACGGCTTCTGAATCCCTACTTAGGGAACAATCCGGGCGATTTTGAGGAGCGAGGCATGCAAAAGACGCACCCGCCGCATGCCTGGATTCAAGAACAGCCCAGCCAGCGCCGCACCAGCGCCAAGAGCCGCGGCGGTTCTTCCTGGATCATCAGGTGGCCGATGCCGGCGAGCTGGGTCAGGCGCGCGTGCTTCATCCGCCGCGCCATTTCCGGCATGGCGCGCGCGACCCAGTCGCGGTCCGGCCGGTTCGGATCGCCGCCGACTAGATCGAGCGGCCGCGCGACGCGATGGAGATGCGACCAAGCGTCGCTGTGGCGGTGGGTTGTGAAGATCGCGGCCTCGACCTCGGGCGGCGAGGCGAGGGTGAAGTCGCCGCCGGCTTTGGGCTTGAGCGCGGCGCGGCAATGTGCCACGAGCATCGCGGGCGCGAAACGCGCGAACGGGCTGTTGCCGCCCTTGAGGCGATCATGGAAGGCTTCGACGCTCGGCCAGTCGGCGCGGCGCCGCTTGGCGCCTTCGACCAGCCGCGCCTGGATCGTCTCGGCCTCCGCGCGCACCGGCGATTCCGGCGGCGGAAAAATCGGCGGCTCGAGCAGCATGACGCCAGCGAAATCAGGCAGCTGGCCGGCAGCGGCGAGATCGAGCGCCGCAGCGCCGCCGAGCGAATGGCCGAGATAGGACAGCGGCGTCGCGCCGAGCCGCGTAACGACGGCTTCGGCGACCGCGCGCAGATCGTCGGCGAAGCGGGCGACGTGAAAGACTTGATCAAGCGGACCGGCCGGCCAGGCGGCGGCGCCATGGCCACGCGCGTCGAAGGCGAAGACGCGAACGTCGCGCGCGAGATCGCGTAGCCACGGGCCGTAGGATCCGGCCGGCAGGCCGTTGGCGTGGCCGAGCAGCAACGCCGCGCCGGCGGCGCCGGACGGACGCAACGCGTAGACCGGCAGTGTCGCGCCATCCGGCATCGCGACGGTGAAGACCTCATCGGCTTCGGCGAGCGAGCGGAACTCGTCGCTCATGCTCCGCGTCCGGCGCGGCGCGCGACGCGGGCGCGACAGGCCTCGCCGAAGGCCCGGAACAACGCGCGCGAGAAATCGTTGTCGCCGACGCGATGCTCGGGATGCCACTGCACGCCGACGACGAAGCGCGCGGCGGGCGCGCGCACCGCCTCGATCTGGCCGTCAGGCGCAGTGGCCTCGACCGCGAGCCCGGGCGCCAGCCGATCGATACCCTGACAATGCAGCGAATTGACCGTGACGGTCGCGACGCCGGCGAGCGCGGCAAAGAGGCCGCCGGGCACGAGGCGAACGTCGTGGGCGTCGTAGGCGTAACGCGCGTCGAGCGGCCGGTCGGGCTCGGCGCGATGATCGAGCCGGCCGGCGACCGCGTGCACCGCCGGATGCAGCGTGCCGCCAAGCGCGACGTTGAGCTCCTGGATGCCGCGGCAGATCGCCAGCACCGGTAGGTCGGCGGCGAGCGCGGTGCGGATCAAGGGCAGCACCGCGCCGTCGCGTGCCGGGTCGCGCTCGCGCGTCGGATCGGGCGGCGGCCCGCCGTAATGCTTGGACCCGACATCGGAGCGCGCGCCCGGCAGCAGCAAGCCGTCGAGCCGCGCCACCAGATCGTCCGGCGGAATGTCGTCCAAGGCGGGGATCAGCAGTGGCACCGCATCGGCGCCTTGCCGGACGGCACGGAGATATTTCTCGACCACGGCGTGCGTCGGCTGTCCGCGCAGCGGACGGGTGCAACATTGCACGCCGACCAGCGGCGCGGATTGTTTGGCGGATGGCGGGAGATCGGGGGCCGGCACGAAGCGAAATATTGGCGAAACCACGCCGCGCCAGCAACGCGCTTATCGCGGGGGTGGCCTGCGCGCCAAGAGCGCGGTGCTCATCCGCCCGAGACGCTGCCGCTGCCGCGGGGATCCTGCCAGTCGAAAAGCTGCGGGTTGAGCTTCACGCCGAAGCGCGGACTGTCGAGCGTCACCGTCACCGTCTTGTTCTGGGCGTCGAGGATCGTCCATTGGCGGAGTTGCAGCGGCTGCTCGGTAAAGACCATGGTGACGCGGCCGCGCTCCGGCCGCTTGGCCTCGGTCGCGGTGACGCGCAGCGCGCCGGGCGTGTGCTGGACGCTCTCGATGCGGACATCGCCGCCGAGCTCGACGGTATTCTGCAGCAGGAACCAGGCCGGCGTGTTGTCGAGATCGGTCCACGTCACCTGGCCGAGCTGGGCGTCGTAGTAATAGACCTGGTCGTTGGTGGCGACGATGAGGATGGGATGCGGCGGGTTGTAGACGATGCGCATGTGGCCCGGCCGCGAGATATAGATCGTGCCGGTCGCGGTCGTGCCGTCGCCGGCGACCTGATCGAACGGCGATTTCAGGGTGTGGATGCCGTTGAGATAGTTCTGGACGCGCTGGAGATCGAGCTGATCGGCCGGCTTGAGCGCGGCGTGCGCGGCGCGCGGCAGCGCCAGCGCCGCGGCCAAACCGACGAGCACCAAGCGGCGCGACGGCAAGCGGGCGGATGAAAGGAACGACATGCGGCTCATATATCGGCGTCCGGCGACGGGTTGTCGAGGTTTCTCGCGCCGTCATAAGGCCGCACTTTATGGCAGATTTATGGGCGCAGCCGTTTCTCAGTCGCGGCCGCGGCCTAGCACCTCGCGCTTGCCGACGTGGTTGGCGGCGCTGATCACGCCCTCGCTCTCCATGCGCTCGATGATGCGGGCGGCGCGGTTGTAGCCGATCTGTAAGTGGCGCTGGACGAAGCTGGTCGAAGCCTTGCGCTCGCGCAGCACCAGGTTGACCGCCTGATCGTAGAGCTGATCGCCCGAGCCCTCGCCGTCCTCGGCGAAGGCCATCTCGTCCTCCTCGTCAGCGGTAACGTCCTCGAGATATGTGGGTGGCGGCCCGTTCTCCTTGAGAAAGCGGACGACCGATTCGACCTCCTGGTCGGAGACGAAGGGACCGTGGACGCGGGTGATGCGCCCGCCGCCGGCCATGTGGAGCATGTCGCCGCGGCCCAAGAGCTGCTCGGCGCCGGCCTCGCCCAGGATGGTGCGGCTGTCGATCTTGCTCGTCACCTGGAAGCTGATGCGCGTCGGGAAGTTCGCCTTGATCGTGCCGGTGATGACGTCGACCGAGGGCCGCTGCGTCGCCATGACGATGTGGATGCCGGCGGCGCGCGCCATCTGCGCCAGGCGCTGCACCGCGTGCTCGATGTCCTTGCCGGCGACCAGCATGAGATCGGCCATCTCGTCGACGACCACGACGATGAGCGGCAGCGGCTCGTTGGAGAGCGGCTGCTCCTCGAAGACCGGGCGGCCGGATTCCTCGTCGAAGCCGGTCTGCACGCGGCGCATCAGCACCTCGCCCTTGGCCTTGGCCTCGGCGATGCGCTGGTTGTAGCCCTCGATGTTGCGCACGCCGAGCTTGGACATGGCGCGATAGCGGTTCTCCATCTCGCGCACCGTCCATTTGAGCGCGACGACGGCCTTGCGCGGCTCGGTGACGACCGGCGCCAGCAGATGCGGGATGCCGTCATACATCGACAGCTCGAGCATCTTGGGATCGATCATGATGAACTTGCACTGATCGGACGACAGCCGATAGAGAATCGACAGGATCATGGTGTTTATGCCGACCGACTTGCCCGAACCGGTGGTGCCGGCGATCAGCAGATGCGGCATGCGCTGGAGATCGGCGATCATCGGCGCGCCGCCGATGTCCTTACCCAGAACCAGCGGCAGCTTGGCGCTGCTGCGCTCGTAGGCCTCGGACGCCAACAGCTCGCGCAGGAACACCATCTCGGAGCGGGCGTTGGGCAGCTCGATGCCGAGCACCGAGCGGCCGGGGATGACCGCGACGCGCGCCGACAAGGCGCTCATCGAGCGGGCGATGTCGTCGGCCAGGCCGATGACGCGCGACGCCTTGATGCCGGCGGCGGGCTCGAGCTCGTAGAGCGCCACCACCGGGCCGGGGCGCACCTTGACGATCTGGCCGCGAACGCCGAAATCCTCGAGCACCGTTTCGAGCAGCCGCGCGTTCTGCTGCAACGCTTCCTCGTTGACCGCGGCGGCGCGCGTCGGGGGCACCTCGGCCAGAAGGTCGGGCGATGGCAGCACGTGATCGGCGGCTTCGAGCGCGAGCGAGGCCTGGCGCAGGCGCTTGATCTGGCGCTCGCGCGGCGGCAGGTCGACCGCGGCCGAGCGGCGCGGCGGCGCCTCCGCCGACTCGTCGTCGAAGCTTTCGGCGCCGGTGGCGTCGAGCAGCAGTGGCTCGCGACGCAGCCCGATTTCGAGCGCGGCCGGACGGTCGACGGCGACGCGCCGCCAGCGCGGCAGATGCGGCACCTTCAGCCAGCCGAAGAGGCGCGCACCCAAGCGCGGCGATTTCTCGCGCGGAGCGCGGACGACGCGGCCACTCGCCGACGGGCCCAATATATAAAGCAGGATGATGCCGACTAGCGCCGCGGCGGCCATCGCCGAGAGCGGCGGCGCGATGTTGAGATGGCCGGCGCCCTGACGCGCCAGTTGGCCGACGAAGCCGCCGAGGCCCGAGCGGATCGGCCACCACCACGGCGCCGGCAGGACGGAGAGCGCCAGCGCCGCCAGCGGCACGGTCCAGGGCGCGAGCAGCAGCTTCAACCAGAAGCGGCGCAAGCCGTAACGCGTCAACAGCCGCGCCGACCAATCGACCAGGAACAGCGGCACCAGCACGGCGGCAGCGCCGAAAGCTTGCAGCAGCGCGTCAGCCAGGCACGCGCCGGGCAACGCCATCAAATTGGTCACCGGCCCGGCGACGGCATGGTTCCAGGATGGGTCGTGGCGGTCGTAGCTGGCCAGCGCCAGGCCGATGAACAATGCGGCGAGCAGCAGCAGGCCGCCGACCAAGCGCACCGCCATCCGGGGCCAATGGATGCCGTCGCTGTGGCGGGTACGGCTGCGGCCGGCGTCGATGCTCACCATGTCTCGGTTCCTAAAATCGGTGGAAAACTCTGTGATTCCCGGGGATAATCGGTTAATCATACGCTAAGAGTCGAGGATCGCCAAGCAAGCCGCCCAAGGGCCATAGGTAAGCCGCGACCACCACCGAAAATTCTGGCCGCCGGCCCAAAAAGAAGGGGCGGCTTGCGCCGCCCCCGAGGCACCACGGGAAGACGAAAAGCCGGGTTTACTGCACGATCTCGCCGTGCAGCGCGAGGTCGAGGCCGTCGCGTTCGACCTCTTCCTCGACGCGCAGACCCATCACCGCGTCGATCACCTTGAGCAGGATGAGCGTGACGATGGCGTCGTAGGCCACGACGATGAGGATGCCTTCGGCCTGGTTTACCACCTGCATGGCGTTGCCTTCGAGCAAGCCGGGCGTGCCGCCGTATTGCTGGATGGCGAAGACGCCGGTGAGCAACGCGCCGGTGATGCCGCCGACGGCGTGGACGCCGAAGGCGTCGAGCGCATCGTCGTAGCCGAAGGCGTGCTTGAGGCCGGTCGCGCCCCAGTAGCAGACGATGCCCGCCGCCGCGCCGATCACCAGCGCGCCGACCGGGCCGACGAAGCCCGAGGCCGGCGTGATCGCGACCAGGCCGGCGACGGCGCCCGAGCAGATGCCGATGACGGTCGGTCGGCCCCGGAGCGCCCACTCGACCGCCAGCCAGGCGAGGCCCGCCATCGCGGTGGCGATCTGCGTCACGGTCATCGCCATGCCGGCCTGCATGCCGGCCGAGACCGCCGAGCCGGCGTTGAAGCCGAACCAGCCGACCCACAGGAGCGAGGCGCCGATGAAGGTCAGCACGACGTTGTGCGCCGGCCCGGTATCCTTGCGCTTGCCGAGCATCAGCGCGGTCATCAGGCCGGCGACGCCGGAATTGATGTGCACCACGGTGCCGCCGGCGAAGTCGAGAACTTTGACATAAGCGGCGTCGTTGCCGCTGTTGAGGAAGCCGTCCGGCCCCCAGACCCAGTGCGCGACCGGCGCGTAGACCAGCGTCGCCCACAGCGCGATGAACACGCACATCGACGAGAACTTCATGCGCTCGGCGAACGAGCCGGCGATCAGCGCCGGCGTGATGATCGCGAACGTCATCTGGAAGCACATGTAGACGGTTTCGGGAATCGTCGGCGCCAGCGAATTGGGATTGCCAGTATTGTTCGAGATGTCGCTCAGGATGCCCTGGAGAAAGGCGCGATCGAGGCCACCGATGAACGGCGTGCCGGCGCGGAAGGCGAGGCTGTAGTTGCATACCGCCCACAGCACCGTCACTAGGCAGGTGATGAGGAAGCTGGTCATCACCGTGTCGCCAACATTCTTCTTGCGGACCATGCCGCCGTAGAACAGGCCGAGACCCGGCACCGTCATCATCAGCACCAGCGCGACCGAAGCCAGCATCCAGGCGCTGTCGCCGGAATCGGGCGTGCATTTCGTCAGCACCTTACCGCCGCAGGCGGGGGGCGCCGGCGGTGCAGCCGGCGCGGGCACAGCGGCGGCCGGTGCCGCCGGCGTCATCTGCTGGGCGTGCGCCGCCAGCAGCGGCAGCGCCGCCACGAAGGCGATAACCGGCACCAACCGGAGCACGCTCCGGAGCCACGAAGCGATCGGCGAATTCCAACGCATAGTACGAAACCCTCTCCCAATGGGCAAAGCGCGGCACCCCCGAGCGGGCGGGCCGTTCCTCCAAACTCAAGATTCGTGCCACCCCAAACGGCCTTGTCTACCGCTGGATTCCGGCTGACTTGCTCTATGGATAAGCATTTCGTGCCGGCTTTTTAGTCAGAGAATCTGACGCTGATTATTTTTTAGGCGACGTTACACTTGACGCCCCCACCTACCTTTGCTAGTATCGATGCCATAAGGAGTTTTGAGCCATGGCATCGATCATTTCCGCCCCACACTTCCATAACGAGGACGCCGCTTTCGCCTTCGTAGAGGCCCATTTGTGGCCCGCAGGGCCGGTCTGCCCCCATTGCGGCAACTGCGACGCCAAGCGCATCGGCAGGCTCACTGGCAAGTCCAGCCGCCCGGGCCTTCGTAAGTGCTACGCCTGCCGCAAGGCGTTCACCGTGCGGATCGGCTCGATCTTCGAGGACAGCCATTTCCCGTTGCGCCTGTGGTTGCAGGCGATCCAACTCATCAGCGCCAGCAAGAAGGGCATCAGCACCCGCCAGATACAGCGCACCTTCAACTGCTCGATGAAAACCGCGTGGTTTCTGACCCACCGTATCCGCGAGATCATGAAGCGGGACGACGGTGGCCTTCCGCCGCTCGGCGGCGAGAATAAATTCCTTGAGGCCGACGAGACCTTCGTGGGTCGCAAGCCTGGCACCAAGGTTTCCACCGGCCATTGGCACATGAACGCCGTCTTTGCGCTCGTTGAGCGTAACGGTAAGGCCCGCTCGTTCCACGTGCCGGACGTGAAGGCGGCGACCCTGGCGGACGTGATCGCGCGCCATGCCGATCCGCTGTCCCATTTTCGCACCGACGAGCTGCCCGGCTACATGGGCGTCGGCAAGCGTTTCACCACCCATCGTAGGGTGCGCCACTCCCTCAACGAGTACGTGAAGGGCAACGCCCACACCAACACCGTCGAGGGATTCTTCTCGATCCTGAAGCGCGGCGTGTACGGCACCTACCAGTGCATTTCCGAGGCGCACCTTCACCGCTATCTGGCCGAGTTCGATTTCCGGTACAATAACCGCGAGAAGCTTGGCGTTGACGACGTTGAACGCGCGTCCATCGCGTTGAAGGGTGCCAAGGGCCGACGCCTCACCTATGAAACGACTCGTCGCGGACGGCGAGCGGAAGCGCGGACGGCCTAGCCGATACCGCAAGCGCCATTGGCGGGGGCCAGAGTTGCCGGACGATCCGAGACAGCTTTGGCTACCGCTGGATTCAAAGGATAGGAGATAGCGTGGCGACGAAAGCCGACAAGCAAGGGCATCGCGGCGTCGAATATCAGATAATCGAAGTTGCCGCGAACAAATGGAAATGGGCGTTTTACCCGAAGAAAAGCGCCGACTCACACGTCGAGCGCGGCGAAGCGCGTACACGCCTAGATGCAGAGAAAGCGTGCATGCAAGCCATTGACGCATGGCGCGAAAAAAATCCGGAGTAATGGTAGGCTGAAACATGGGACGAAAGCCAAACCCAAAGCCCGACGACCCGGCGCAATCGAAGCGATTTGCCGACATGGTCCGCGAAGTCGAGGCTGATGGGTCGAAGGAAGATTTCGAGCGCGCGTTCAAGAGGGTGACTTCCGCGACGCCAAAAAAGTCCGGGTGCGACTGACCATCTCCGCGATTTGATCGCGTCTAAATACGAAGCCGCTACTCAACGTCGGTTGATCTAGAAAATCCTTGAATTGCGGCTCGGCCCCCGCGCTCGAACCTGTTTTCGCCCAGACTTGGTTGTATTGGTAGGTAGCGAAAGCGACCGTATCGGCAGCCTGCAAGGCGACTACTTTCTCTACCGGAGCAAAGTGGATACCGCTGATCTCCGGGTATTTTTCCTTGGCGAGATCATAAACGGCACGCCATGCGCCGAGCTTCTTGCTCGTGCCGTCGTCGAACCAAAAATCTACGGTCTCGTTAGGCTTCCGGATTCTAATCGCTCCGATGACCTGATCTATACACTTCACGAGACAAAATTCGAGCGGATCGCCTAATTGAGCGGCGATCTCTCCCGTCACCAGTTCATCCCATGCAACTTTATCGACCGCATTGGCGAACGTCATAAAGCCAATGTCGATGATGATGCGACGGAAAAGCTGTTCGAGATGATCGCTCTCAAAGCGGGTGTAGAGTTCGAACTCTCCCCGATGAGCACGACAGGGAGACAAATGAAACTGTCGCAACGGGGGCTTGCCAGGAAGCGGATTCGCCAACAGGGCGGTCCAAGCTCTCTCGAAATGGTCCCATTGCTCCGCGGTGCCTAGAACGCCCCCCATCACCACGAACGGGGAAGTCGTATGAGTGCCGCTATCATCGAAGAAAGCGCCCAGCACCAGGACCATCTTTCCGGCCGCCTTGTGGCCGTATCCCATCCGCATAATCGAGAGGACGGTGCTCATTCACCGTCTCCGGACGGGAGCATACCCCTGGCGCCTGGGGGCGCCAAGTGTAACGTCGCCATTTTTTAGGCAGGGGATTATTGCGGCGCAACAGGCGGCCTTAGCGCAGCAGCCACACGGCCAGTAGCGCCAACGCCAGCAGCGCGGCAACGCCTTGCCAGAAACGCACCGGGGCGCGCTCGAGCAAAGTCTGCGGCCGATGGACCGCGCTCGCCGCACGCGCCGGCCCGGATTCCAGCTCGCCGGCGAATTCGCTCATGTCGCGGAAGCGGTCGGCGGGATCGCGAGCGAGCGCGCGGGCGAGCGTCGCCTGGAGCCAGGCCGGCAGGTCGGGTCGCAAGGCGGGGAGCTCCTTCGGCCGGTCGCGACGCGACGGGCTGACGGCATCGGCGTTGCCGTAAGGGAATTCGCCGGTGAAGGCGCGGAACAGCGTGACGCCCAGGGCATAGACGTCGGTGGCGACGTTGCCCGGCTCGCCGGAGAACATCTCGGGCGCCATGTAGGCGGCGGTGCCGGGAATGTCCGCCGCTGGGAAATCCTCCAGGCCGGGAATTCGCACGACACCGAGATCGATCAGCTTGAGCGCGCCGCCGCTTTCGAGGATGACGTTGTCGGGCTTGATGTCGCGATGGACGATGCCGGCGCGGTGCAGCGCCGCCGCGGCCTGCGCCAGCTTGACGGCGATGCCGCGGCCTTCCTCGAGGCCGAGCGTCGGCGCGCGCGCCAAGCGCGTCTCCAACAGCTCGCCCTGGTACAGCGGCATCACCGTGTAGAGGCAGGTCTGCCGGCCAGGCGGCAGCTCGACGACGCGGCCAACCCACGGGCTGTTGACGCGTGCGCCGACCCAAGCCTCGCGGATGAAGGCGGCGCGATAGGTCGCCACCGCGGCGACCTGGGGCTTGGGAAATTTCAGCACTACCTCGCCGCCCTCGACCTCGTCGAGCGCGCCGAACAGGCGGCTGTAACGGCCCTCGGAGACCAGGGCCTTGAGCACGAAACCGTCGACCGTCTCGCCGGTGGCCGGCACCGGAATCAGCGGCAGCTGCATGATCGGTGCGCCGATCGCGGCGGAATCCGCCGTCGGCAGACGGACCACATCGAGCACCAGGGCGGTGCGGTTATCGGCGCTGCCGGCTTCGAGAGCGGCGGCGACCAGCGCCCGCGCCGTGTCGCCGGGGGCCGAGCGCTCGCGCAAGGCGTCGGCGATGCCCTCGTCGCTCAGCGCGCCGTGCACGCCGTCGCTGCACAGCAGGAAGCGGTCGTACAGCGCCACCGGCTGGCTCGAATAATCGAGACGCGCCTCGGTCTCGACGCCAAGCGCCCGGGTGATGACGTGCGAGCGGCCGCTGCCGTCGTCGCGCACGTGATCGGCGGTGAGGCGGGTCAGGCGGTCGCCGCGCAGGCGGTAAACGCGGGTGTCGCCGACATGCAGCACGTGCGCGACGCGGCCGCGTAGCACCAGCGCGGTGAAGGTGCAGCCCATGTGCGTCAGCTCGGGATCGTGGTGCGCCTGGGCATGCATCCAGCCGTTGAGCGAATCGACGATCCGCGCCGCCGCGCGCCGCACCTCCATGGTCTCGGGCAGGTCGCAGAAGCCGTCGAGGAACCCGCGCACCGCGACCTCGGCGGCGACCCGGCCGCCTTTGGCGCCACCGATGCCGTCGGCGATCGCCGCCACGACGTCGTGACGCGGCATCGGCAGCTCGGCGCCGAATACCACGCCGGCGAAATCCTCGTTGCGCGGCCGCGGGCCGGTCTCGGAGCTGAAGCCGACGCTGGCCTCGATGCCGGCTATGCGCTCAACCATCGCCGCCGCCTTGCCGCGCTACGGTCATTGCGGCGTCAGTCCGCTTTCGCCGGCGCGCAGCGATCATAGAGAAAATAGCCGCCGGTGCTCGACGGGGCGACGAAGGTCAGTTTGCCGGATTGGCGGTCGAGCGTGTAATTGCCGCCGTCCTTGGCGTCGTGCCAGGCGATTTCCGCGGCGTCAATGTGTGCCGAATTGGCGTCGACCGTGCGCTGCGCGAAGTCGATGCGGATCTGCCACGTCGCGCCGCTGGCCGGGTTGGTGCAGGTCATCACGGCTGCGGCCAGCTGCGCCGCAGCCGGGGCGGCGAGCCCGGCCAAGCCGGCGGTCAGCACGGCGAGATGCCGGCGCGTGAACATGGTTGCCCCTCCCTGGACCGCTCCGATCCATAGCCAAATCCCGTCGTCGTGCAAAGCACGAGACGGGCCACGGCCGAACGACTCGGCCGCGTCCGGCGGCACGCGACGACGACGATAGGGCGTTGCCCGATCCGGATGCAGGCTGCCGTTTTTATGACCAACCCGCCCACGCGCATGCGGGCACTGCCGCCGAAGACCTTGCCGACCGCGGTGATTCGGCGGCGCCGCGCGATTGGCACGCCGGTTGCCTATGCAGGAGCGGTGGTGATCCGCGCGATCACCTCGGGCCCGGCTGGCTCGGGCGGACGCGCTTTCGTGCCTGTCTCGCAACGCAACACGGGGGGACTTCAATGCTCGTACCGTCACCGAAATGGCTGGATACCGGAACCAACGCCTGGCAACTGGCCGCCGCGACCTTCGTCGGCTTGCAAAGTATTCCCGGGCTGGTGGTGCTTTATGGCGGCGTGGTCAAGAAGAAGTGGGCGATCAACTCCGCCTTCATGTCGATGTACGCCTTCGCCTCGGTGCTCGTCGTCTGGGTTTTGTTCGCCTATAACATGGCCTTCGGGCCGCAGTGGTTCCCGTTCGTCGGCGTGCCGGGTCTGGCGACGTCGGCCGGCTTCACGCTCGGCCAGGCGACGGTTCCGGCCGCCGCCTCGGGCATGCCGGCGATGGCTTTCCCGATGGCGACGCTGATATACTTCCAGTTCGTGTTTGCGGCGATCACGGTGATCATCCTCGCCGGCTCGGTCCTGGGCCGCATGAGCTTCCGCGCCTGGGTGCTGTTCTGCCCGCTGTGGATGACCTTCGTCTACACCGTCGGCGCGTTCAGCCTGTGGGGCGGCGGCTGGCTCGGCAGCATGGGTGTGGCCGACTTCTCCGGCGGCTACGTCATCCATCTCGCCGCGGCTTCGTCCGGCTTCGTCGCTGCGGCGATGGTCGGTCCGCGCCTGAAGCAGGATCGCGAGAGCTTCCCGCCCAACAGCCTGCTGGTCACGCTGGTCGGCGCCGGCATCCTGTGGATCGGCTGGAACGGCTTCAACGGCGGCGACCCGTACTTCGCCAACGCCGACGCCGGGGCCGCGGTGCTCAACACCAACACCGCGACCGCCGTGGCCCTGCTGGTCTGGACGCTGATGGACAAGATCGCCTACGGCAAGCCATCGGTCATCGGCGCGGTCAACGGCATGATCGCGGGTCTGGTGGCGATCACGCCAGCCGCCGGCTATGTCGACGGCTGGGGCGCAATCGTCATCGGCGTGTGCGCCGGGATCATCCCTTGGCTGTCGATGAACAAGCTGCAGAAGACCAAGCTGTTCATGAAGGTCGACGACACGCTGAGCGTCTTCTCGACGCACGGCTGCGCCGGCCTGATGGGCGGTCTACTGACCGGCATCCTCGCCAACCCGAACATGCTCGAGTACATCGGGACGGACAAGGATGCGCCGGGCGTCAGCGTCACCGGCCTGCTCTACGGCAATCCGCACCAGCTGCTGCTGCAGCTTTACGGTGCGGCGTTCATCATCGCCTACAACGTGGTCGCCACGTTCATCATCCTCAAGGTCATCTCCTTCGTCACACCGTTGCGCATGGACGAGGCGACCCTGAAGGTGGGCGACGACGCGGTGCATGGCGAAACCGCCTACGCCATCGGCGCGGAAGGAGAATAGCCGGTCGCTCCAAGGAAACGAACCGGGGCGGGGCGGACGTCCCACCCCGGTATTTTTTGCCCCCCGGACGCCGCCTGGACAGCCCGGCGGTTCCCCGCCATTGTCGCGCCATGGCGCAACAGCGCGAGACGCGCGTCGAGATCGCGGTGGTGGGCGGCGGCCTGGCCGGCGTCACTCTGGCGCTGGCCTGCGCCGCCGCCGGGCTCGAGGTCGCGCTGATCGACCGCCTCGCGCTCGATGCCATGCTGGCGGCGAAGTTCGACGGCCGCACCACCGCGCTGGCGCACGGCTCGAAGCAGGTGATGGCCGGTCTCGGCGTCTGGGACGAACTGGCGCCGCATGCCGGTACCATTCTCGAGATCCGCGTCGCCGACGGCGCCTCGCCGTTCTTTCTGCATTACGACCACACCGATATCGGCGACCAGCCGCTGGGCTTCATCGTCGAGAACGTCCGGCTGCGCCACATGCTCTATGAACGCGCGCGCAGCTTCCGCAACCTGCGCTACATCGCGCCCGCTTCCGTGGCGCGGGTGAGCGACGCCGGCGCCGCCGCCCTGGTCGAATTCGCCGATGGCACGCGGCTCAAGGCCGGGCTAGTCGCCGCCTGCGACGGCCGGCAATCTAAGTTGCGCCAGGACGCCGGCATCGAGTCGATGACCTGGGACTACCGCCAGACGGCGATCGTCGCCTGCGTCGCGCACGAGAAGCCGCATCGCGGCGTCGCGGTCGAACATTTCCGGCCGTCGGGCCCGTTCGCGATCTTGCCGATGACCGGCAACCGCTCGTCGATCGTATGGACCGAGAGCCGCGCGCAGGCGCCGCAGCTTCTGGCGTTGCCGCAAGCGCGCTTCGCCGACGCGCTGCAACGCCGCTTCGGCGATTTTTTCGGTCGGGTCGAGCTGGCCGGACCGGTCTGGTCCTATCCGCTGTCATTCCTTCATGCCGAACGCTACACCGCGCCGCGCCTGGCGCTGGTCGGCGAGGCGGCGCATGCGATCCATCCGATCGCCGGCCAGGGCCTCAATCTGAGTCTGCGCGACGTCGCCAGTCTGGCCGAGATCGCCGTCGACGCGCGGCGGCTCGGGCTCGATGTTGGCGCATCCGACCTGTTGGCGCGCTACGAAGGCTGGCGGCGCTTCGACGCGGTGACGCTGGCCGCGGTCACCGACGGGTTGACGCGGCTGTTCTCCAACGACCTCAAGACCCTGGGGCTAGTGCGCGACCTCGGCCTCGCCGCGGTCCACCGCATGCCGCGGCTCAAGAAACGATTGATGCGCCATGCCATGGGCGCGGGCGGCAACCTGCCGCGTCTGGTGCGCGGCGAGCGGCTTTAGCGGCGGTCGCCCGGCCGCGCCGGCAGCATGCGGCCCAAGACGTTGTCGCGAAGGATGAAGCGGTGGCCGAGCGCGGCGGCGACGTGCAGGCCGACCAATCCCAACAGCACCCAGACGATGGTCGAATGGAGCTCGCCGAGCGCTTGCACCCAGGCCGCCCCGGCCGGCAACACTGAAGGCAGCGTCAGCGTCCAGAACAACGTGATCGTCCAGTTATGCGCCACGGCGTTGGCCCAACCGCTCAGCAGCAACGCGAACACCAGCACGTAAAGCAGGCCGTGCGTCGTCGCGGCGGCGGCGGTCTGCCAGCGCGGTCCGGGTTCGGGCGTCGGCGCGCCGACGATCGCCCGCCGCAGCACGCGGATCACGATCACTGCCAGAATGATAAGTCCAAGGGACATGTGCCAGTTGTTGAGCAGATCGGGCGGCGCGGTGCGGCGCGCACCCGGCATCAGCCAGCCGAACGCGAGCTGGACCGCGATCAAGACGACGACCAGCCAATGCAGCGACTTGGCGACGGGCGAGTAGGCGGCGAGGCGCATGCGGGCGGATTCCGTATGGTTGCGGGCTAATAACGCAAGGGCGGCGCGAACGTTCAGCTGCCGCGTCGCGGTTCGCGCGCCAGGCCGCGCTTTTCGAGCTCGGCCAGATACGCACCCCAGCGGCTCTCCTGATCGCGGCCGAGCGAGTAGAGATAGGTCCAGGAGTAGATGCCGGTGTCGTGCAAATCGTCGAACTTGATGCGGATGGCGTAATTGCCGACCGGCTCGACCGCCAGGATGCCGACGTGGCGGCGGCCGGCGATGATCTGCTTCTGGCTCGGCGAATGGCCCTGGACCTCGGCCGACGGGCTTTCGACCCGGAGATACTCGGCCGACAGGCGAAAGGTCTCGCCGCTGTCGAATTCGATTTCGAGCGTCTTGTCCGCCGGCTTGAGACGGATCTCGACCGGCCAGGGCGATGCGTTCACGGCTGCGGCTTGGGCTTCAGGCGGGTTTTCTCGTCGTCGCGCAACGACCGCGCCTCGTCGGCGAGCATGATCGGGATACCGTCGCGGATCGGATAGGCGAGGCCGGCCTCGGCGCTGAGCAACTCCTGCGCGGCGCGGTCGTAGACCAGCGGCCCCTTGGTCAGCGGGCAGACCAGGATTTCGAGCAGCTGCAGATCGATGTCGGGCATGGCCGAACTCAATGGCGCGCCGGCGCGGCGTCGGACGTCGACGCAAGAAGCGCCATGTCGACCAGTTTGGTCAAGAGGCGCGCGCGGTCGGCCGGCGCGGCTTCGAGCAGCGCCTGCTTCTCGGCCGGGGCGAACGGCCCCATCATTGCCACCGCGTCGACCAGCCGCACCGCCGGCACGACGTTGGCGGCCGAGAGATCGGCCTTGATGCGATGACGGCGGAGGAACGGCGTGAGCTTTTCGACCAGCTGCGCCGCGTCGAATCCGGGCAGCTCGACCTCCTCGGCGTCGCCGGCATAGCGCGACCAGTCCGGCCGCGCGCGACGGAACAGCTCGGTCTTGGGCAGCTCCTCGGCGACGTCGAAGCGCGACACGCCTTCGAGATTGATGAGGTAGCGACCGTCGCCGCTTTCGCGGAACTCGACGATGCGGCCGGCGCAGCCGGTCTTGTAGAGCGGCGGATCGCCGGCGTCGTCCTTGCCTTCGAGCGGCTGGATCATGCCGATCATGCGGCCCTCGCCGAGCGCGGCGTCGGTCATCGCCAGGTAGCGCGGCTCGAAGATGTTGAGCGGCAGCACACCGCCGGGCAGCAATAGCGCCCCGGCGAGCGGAAAGAGCGCCAGGCGATCAGGCAGCTTGTGGGCCACGCCGGTCATGCGAACAGGATGGTCGAAAGCCGCCGGCGCGCGGCGACGGTGAGCGGGTCGGCGAGGCCAATCGCCTCGAAGAACTTTAACAGCTGCTTGCGCGCCGCATCCTCGTTCCAGGCGCGATCGCGCTTGATGATCTCGAACAGCTGGTCGATCGCCTTCTCGCGCTCGCCGGCGGCGAACAGCGCCACCGAGAGGTCGAGCCGCGCCTGATGGTCCTTGGGATCGGCGGCGAGCCGCGCCTCGAGTTTGCCGAGCTCGCCGGCAGCTTTCTGTCCGGCCTCGGCGAGCTCGAGCGCGGTCTTGATCGCGGCGACATCGGCATGCGCCGCCTGGTCGGCGGGCACGCGTGCGATCAGCGCCTTGGCGCGCGCGACGTCCTTCTTGGCCAGCGCGGCGCGCGCGAGGCCGACCAGCGCCTCGAGATTCTGCGGCTCGTGCTCCAGCACCTGGGTCCAGATGTTGGCGGCGCGCGCCGCATCGCCAGCGGCGTTCGCCTCCTTGGCCAGCGCCAGCGCATCGGCGATCGGCGACGCGGCCTCGCTGCCGAGCGCGGCGAGCCGCTGCACGAACTGCTTCACTTGCGTCTCGGGCAGCGCGCCGACGAAGCCGTCGACCGGCCGGCCGTCCTTGAAGGCATAGACCGCCGGGATCGACTGGATGCGCATCTGCTGCGCCAACTCGGGATTCTCGTCGACGTTGATCTTGACCAGCCGCACCGCGCCCTTGGAATCCTTGACCGCTTTCTCGAGCGCCGGGCCGAGCTGCTTGCACGGGCCGCACCACGGCGCCCAGAAATCGACGACGATCGCCGCCTCGACCGAGGCGTCGATGACGTCGGCCATGAAGGTGGCGGTCGAGCCGTCCTTGACGGCGGCATCGGAGCCGGCGCCGGGCGCCGGACCTTTGCTGGGCTTGCCGATAATTGCGTCCATGCGGGTCCTTTCCGCCCAGATAGATGGCGGTGCGGCGCGATAATGGCAAGGACCTTGCGGGCTCGGGCGCGTTCGCGGCGCTTGCGGCCGGGGCGGCAATCGGCTGCCATGACGGGCGATGACGGGCCCGACCAAGGACTACGCCGCCACCAGCTTCTGGCTCGAGACCTGCGGCGACGACCTGACACCGCGGCCGGCTTTGGCCAGTTCGACCGCCGTCGACGTGGCCATCCTCGGCGCCGGCTATACCGGCTTGTGGACCGCCTATTATCTCCTGGCGCGGCAACCGTCGCTAAAGATCGCCGTCGTCGAGTGCGAGACCGCCGGCTTCGGCGCTTCGGGGCGCAACGGCTCGTGGTGCAGCGCGCATTTCCCGGTGAGTCCCGGCATCGTCGCCGAGCGATTCGGACGGGAAAAGGCAGTGGCGCTTTATCGCGCGATGGCCGCGTCGGTCGACGAGGTGGCGCGGGTCGCGGCACTCGAGAAGTTCGACATCCAGTTCGTCAAAGGCGGCAGCCTATCGGTCGCGCATGGACCGGCACAGCTGCCGGCGGTGCGTGAAGCCCATGCCGAGTTCGCGGCCTTGGGGCTCGGTGATCGCGTCGCGCTGCTCGACAAGGCGCAGACCGATGCGCTGGTCAGGATCGAGGGCGTGCTCGGCGCCGTGTTCTACAAGGACGCCGCCAGCATCCATCCCGGCCGGCTGGTGCGCGGTCTGGCGCGCGCGGTCGAGCGCAAAGGCGCGACGATCTACGAGCAGACCGAGGTGACCGGCTTCACGCCCGGCGCGCGGCCGGTGCTGCACACCGCCGCCGGCGACGTCACCGCCCGGACCGTCGTGCTCTGCGGCGAGGCCTGGCTCACGCGCCTCACGCCGCTGCACCGCAAGCTGATCCCGGTCTATTCTCTGATGGCATTGACCGAGCCCCTGTCCGCGGCCGATTGGGCGGCGATCGGCTGGCGCCATCGCGAAGACATCGATTCCTGCCGCCTCACCATCGAATACATGGCCAAGACGGCGGACGGGCGCATCCTGTTCGGCGGACGCGGCGCGCCTTATCACTTCGGCTCGCGCATCGACGAGGCCTACGACCGCCACGCGCCGACGATCCAGATGTTCGAGGACGGCGTGCGCGCCTGGTTCCCGCGCCTCAAGGACGTGCGCTTCACCCATGCCTGGGGCGGGCCGCTCGGCGTGCCGCGCGATTTCATGCCGACCATGAGCTTCGATCCGGCGCAGAACGTGGCCAGCGCGCGCGGCTATGTCGGCAACGGCGTCGCCACCACCAACCTCGCCGGCCGCGTGCTGGCCGACCTGATCGCCGGCGAGCGGACCGCGATCACCGAGCTGCCCTGCGTTAATCACCGCTCGCCCAGCTGGGAGATCGAGCCGCTGCGCTGGCTCGCGGTTCATTACATCCAGCGCGCCTATTGGAATCTCGACAGAAAGGCCGAGCGCACCGGCATCCCGCCCGATGGCAAATCGCTCGCCGAACGCCTGACGCGGCATTAGCCTGACGCGCAGGAGGTGCGCATGCTTCGACCGATCTTGATTAATGGGAAATTCATCTCGGCCAAATCCAACGTCGCGATTCCGGTCCACAACCCCGCCACCATGGCGCCGCTCGACGGCATCCCGTCTTGCGGCGCGGCCGATATCGACGCGGCGGTGCAGGCGGCGCGCGCGGCGCAGCCGGCATGGTGGCGCCTCTCGGGCCTGGAAAAGGCCGAAATGCTGCACGAGATCGCGGCGCGCATCCGCGCCCGGCAAAAGCCGATCGCCACCTTGATGACGCAGGAGACCGGCAAGCCGCTGATCGAATCGATCGACGGCGTGCAATGGGTGGCCGAGTGCTTCGATTATTTCGCCGAGGTCGGGCGCGCGACGCTGGGCCTCACCGTGCCGCCCGGCGCCGCCCACCAGATCAATTTCGTGCGCAAGGAACCTTACGGCGTGGTGGCGTGCATCGCGCCGTTCAATTTTCCGCTGCTGCTGATGGCGTGGAAGATGGTGCCGGCGATCGTCGCCGGCAACACAACAGTGTGCAAGCCGCCGCACCAGAATCCGCTGGCCAACCTGCTGATGGCCGAATGCTACGACGTGCTGCCGCCGGGCGTGATCAACATGGTCACCGGCGCCGGCGACACCGGCAAGCTGCTGACCGAGCATCCCGGCATCGACATGATCGCCTTCACCGGCTCGACCGCGGTCGGCCGCCAGATCGCGGCTTCGGCCGGGGCGCAACTCAAGAAGGTCAACCTCGAGTTGGGCGGCATCGACCCGCTGGTCGTGTTCGACGACGCCGATCTCGAGGTCGCGGTGCGCGGCGCCGCCTGGGCGCGGCTGCTGAACGCCGGACAGGTTTGCACATCATCGAAGCGCATCTACGTGGTCGAGCCGATCGCCGACGAATTCACGCGGCGCATCGTCGACCACGTCAAGACGCTTAAGGTGGGCGACCCGATGGACCCCAAGACTGACATGGGGCCGATGATCTCGGCCGACGCGGTCGACAAGCTCGAGAAGCAGGTCGCGACCGCGCTGTCCGAGGGCGCGCAGCTGCTGCTCGGCGGCAAGCGGTTTCAGCCGACGGGCCTGCCGGGCCATTTCTTCCAGCCGACGGTGCTGACCAACGTGCGTCACGGCGGCATAGCCACCACCGAGGAGCTGTTCGGCCCGGTAGTTTCGATCTTCCGCGCCAAGGACGCAGCCGAGGCGATCCGCCTCGCTAACGATTCGGAATACGGCCTCGGCGCCTCGATCTACACCAAGAGCCTCGAGCTCGCGATGCGAGCGATGGACAACATCAAGGCGGGCAGCTTCTGGATCAACGATCCGCTCGAGGATAACAACGCCGCGCCCTTCGGCGGCATGCGCCACAGCGGCATCGGCCGCGAATTGGGCGCCGAGGGGCTCGACGCCTTCCGCGAGCCGAAGCACGTCCATCTCGATTACGTCCAGGAGCGCAAGCACGACTGGTTCCCCTACGCCGCGCGCAAGATTCCCTGACGCGGCGCGCGCGACGGAACCGCGACGTTAGAGCGCGATCGGATCGGGTTGAGACAGCCCCCTCACCCTTCCCTCTCCCCCAACTTGGGGGAGAGGGAAGGGTGAGGGGGTGTGATTCGATCTCAACCGATCACACTCTAGGATCTCAAGATCGTCCGGGCCGCCATCGCGCCTGATTGCAGCGCGCCTTCCATGAAGCCGTAAAACGGCAGGCAGACGTGCTCGCCGGCGAAGTGCAGATGCCGGCGGAACGGCTGGCTCAGGAACTTGCCGACGCGGGTCACTTCGCCGGGCGCCGGGCAGGAATATCCGCCCCAGGTCCAGGGCTCCAGCGGCCAGGCGACGAAGCGCGGCCAGCGTTCGCGGCTGGCGGGATAGCCCTTGTAGATCTGCCCGATCCGCCGGTCGTAGAATCGGTGCAGGCGGACGGGATGGCGTTTGTCGTAGACGGCCAGCGCCCGTTCGGCGACCTTGCCGCCGGCAAACAGGGCAAAGTGGATATTCTGTCCCGGCGCCTGCATCTGGTTGTCGGTCGCGTCCCAGGTCATGCCGAAATTCTCGGATGTACTGTTGGGCGAGAGCTTGCTGGCGAACCAGAACCGCTCCTGCACCGTGCTGAAATATTTCACCACCGTTCCCATCGACATGCGGTAGGACGGATCGATCGGCGGATCAAACTCGATTCGGTCCCAGGCGCTCGGCGGCACCGCCAGCACCGCGTGATCGGCCGAAACCGGCCGTCCGCGCCGCGGCGTCACGGTGACGCCGCGCTCGTCGACCGCGATGCGCTTGACCCAGTTGGACAGCTGCACCTCGCCGCCCTGCCGTTCGATCGTTTCGGCCAGGCGGAACGCCAGCGACTGATTGCCGTTTTCGCAGCGGACGTTCTCGACTTGGGTGAAATAGGAATCGGCATGCTCCTGCTTGCCGGTTTGCGCATGCGCGGCGCCGGCGACCAGGGCCAAGATCCCGAGATAGCTCTGGCGCGTCGCGGGCACGCCGTTGTTGTTGGCGAATTGCGCCTTGATCACCGCCTCGGCCAAGGGGGAAACGTCGAGCTTTTCGACCCAGTCGGCGATCGACCGGTTATCCCAGCGTTCGGCGTGCGGCGCGAGCCAGGGCTTGTAAGGCCTGGTCAGGCTGCGCGCCTCCCGGCACAGCCGGTTGATCGCACCGGTCATCTCGTCGTAGATGCGCTCGACCCTCTTCGCCGGCAGGAGCCTGCCGCCGAACTGCGTCGGCATCTCGAGATTGAGCGCGGCATAGTCGTCGTCGTCGGTGATCATCGATAGGCCGAGCTCGAAATGCTCCGCCAGGCTCATCCACAGCGGATGGGCATAGCCGATGAATTCGCCGCCGGCCTCGGTGATCTGCTTGGATCGGCGATCGATCCAGCTCCAGACGCGGCCGCCGACGCGCGACCGCGCCTCGAAGACAGTGACCTTGTGGCTGTTCGCCAGGATGAACCCCGCCATGAGCCCGGCCAATCCACCACCGATGACGACCACGCGCGGCCGCCGGGCCTTGGGCGCGGCTTCGCTCGACGCCAGCCACTGCTCGATCGGGAAGCGTCGCTTGAACCAGGCGATGCGGTCGCGCACCAGCCGCTGTTGATCGCTGCCGGAAATCTGCAGCCCGAACCGTCTGTGCAACCGTGCGTAAAGCGAGCGCGACATGCGTTACTCCCCCAATGCCAAAAGCCGATCAACCTAATCCGCGTCGACCGTCTCGTCCTCTTCCATGACCGGGCGGCCCTTGCGCCCGCCGGCCGCCAGCGGCGGCGGCGCACCCTCGGCCGCGACCAGCTTGCCGGCAAGCTCAAGGCAACGGCCGGCGAGCGCAGCCGCGCCTTGGGCCAGCGATTTCGATTCGCGCACGATGCGCACGTTGTTCTCCATGTCCTCGTGCGACCAGCCGCGCGAATGGGCGATGTAGGGGAATTGTGGGAACAAGAATCCGAGCTCGGCGAAGAACCCTAGCATCGAGCCCGCGACGGCCTGGATGTTGTCCTGGCCGCCGACGACGATGAAGGCCGCGACCTTGTTGCGGATCAGGAGCTTTTCATTGCGCGAAATATCCACCTGAGCGCAGTTGAGGCGCTCCACCATCTTGAAATAGAGCGACGAGGCCGAGCCCCAGCGGATCGGCGTCGAGACGATGACGGCGTCGGCCCAGAACACCAGCGTCTCGTAGACCTGGTCCATCTGGTCGGCCGGGTCCATCTGGGTGATCGAGCACGGCCAGGTGCAAGCGTAGTAACTCTTCGAGAAATAGCCCTCGCAGGCGCGGAACTTGAGGTCGTTGAGGGTGATACGCTTGGTCTCGGCGCCGAGCCGCCGGCCTTCGGCCAGCGCGCAGTCGAGCAGATGGTCGGAGCCCGAGAAGCGCGGGTGGGCCGCATCCATCACGGTGGTCGAGATGCCGGCGAGGCGCAGGGGACCGGGCGCGCGCACCGGCTCACGCGACAGCGGATGCGGCGCGTGCGGCTTTTTCATCCGCTTGGTCGGATTGGCGAGATCGATCAGGACGCGGCCTTTCTCGACCTTCACCGGAAAGGCGGGCACACAATCGTCCTCGAAACCGGGCTCGCCCTTACCGGTGCAGCGGTCGAACTTCCAGCCGTGCCATGGGCACTTGATGAATCCGGTTTCGTCGAGCGTGCCTTCGCCCAACGGCCCGCCGACATGATTGCAGGTGTTGGCGATGGCGCCGAACACACCGTCGCGATAGGAGAGCGCGATGTCGGCGCGCCGTACCTTCACCGGCTGGCACGAATGCTTGGCAAGGTCGGCGGCGGCTCCGACATCGATCCATTCGGGTTCGCGGGCCATGGCAACGTCTCCTCGTAGACGGGTTTGCACCGAACGGCGATTGGATGGGAATCTGACGGCGGGCGCAACGTATCGAATAGGCCGCTTCACCGTCATTTTACTTTGGCCGTTTCGCCCCGCAGATTAAAATGACGAAAGGAAATCCGCCATGGACAGAACGGATTGGCGGCCGTTGCGCGGCGTCGACCGCGGCCGGTTGCGGGAAGCCCGCCTGCAGGCGCACTACGCCGTGCAATGGCTCGCCCGCGCCGCGCGCGCCTATATCCCGGCGCGGCCGGACGACGGCCACACCAATCTGGGCTGGGACGAGCGGTTCGACGGCTTCGCGACCCATCCGATTCGCGACGGCGTGCGTCTCGGCTTGAAGATCGCGGGCCTCGAGCTCGTCGTGCTCGGCGGCGGCAGCGGCGCGCCGGCCTTGCGCCTGGACGGCCAACGCGATGCCGCCGTGCGGCCGTGGCTCGGCGCGCGGATCGCTGCGCTCGGCCTCAATTCGGGCGGCCTTGACGCGCCGGCGCCTTACGCGCTGCCCGAGCACGCGATCGCCAAGGGCGCGGCCTATGCCGTCGCCAGCCTCGTCGATGCGCTGGCCGAGCTGGCGGCGTGGTTCGCCAATGCCGATCGCACGCTCGACGGCGTCCGCACGGCGATGGCGGAGCGGCAATTCGCGGCCTCGGCGGTGCGCTGCTGGCCGCACCATTTCGACATCGCCACCCTGGCAACGCTCGGCGGCGCGGCGGCCCGGTCGGTGAGCGCGGGCCTGTCGCCAGGCGATGCGTGGTACGACGAGCCGTATTACTACGTCAGCCCCTATCCCTATCCCGACGCCGCGCGCCTGCCGCCTATGCCGCCGCTCGGCCATTGGCACACGCGCGGTTTTACGGCGGCGGTCGTGCCGGCGAGCCGCATCCTGGCGACACGCGACCGCCAAGCCGAGACCGCAGCCTTTCTGCGCGCCGCAACCGCCGGCGCCATCGCGGCTTTGGGCTGAACCGGCGGCCTCTGCAAGTCAGGCGCGCCCGGCCTGGAGCGCGGCGTTAAGCACCGCGGCGGCGACGCCCGACGCCGTCTTGTCGACTGCCGACAGGATCGTGGTCGTCATCGCCGGCACCGCCAGCCCCATGCCGAGCGGAATCAGCGCGAAGCCCGGCAGCATGCGGAGATAGGGCGTGTCCGGCCCGAGCCCGAGCAGCAGCGCAAACCCGGCAGCGCCCACGACAGCGCCGCCGATCATCGGCCGGCGAGCCAGCCGCTGGCGACGGTTGAGACGATGAAGGTTGAGATCAGCGGCAGATAGGCGAGACCGGCGGCCAACGCGCTGTAGCCGAGAACGCGCTGGAGATAGAGGCTCAAGACGAAGACGACGCCATAATAGGTTAGGTTGGCGAACGTGCCGAAGCCAACCGCCGGCGCGAAGCCCGGCCGACGGAAGAAGCCCAGCGGCAGCATCGGCGCGCGGCTGCGCGCTTCGCAACGGACGAAGGCGACGCCGGCGGCAAGCGCGAAGCCGCCGAGCACCAGCGGATGGAACGGGCCGAGCGGCCGCAACTCGATCGTGCCGCCGGTGAGGCCGGTCAGCGCCGCGATCGCTAGTGCCTGGCCGGCGAGATCGAGATGCGGCGTGCGTGGCGCACGCGCAGTTTCGGGCAGCCGGGCGGTAAACCACGCACCCAGAACGCAGACCGGCAGGTTGACCAGGAAAATCGCCCGCCAACTACCGGCCGCGATCCACAGGCCGACGACGCGGGCGCGCAGTCGTGCGTCGTGGTGACAGGCGTGATTGAGCAGCGCCAGCGAGCTCGGCAGCATCGCCGCCGCGTCGACGCCTTGCAGGGCACGCAGTGCGATCAGCAATCCGGCCCCGGGCGCCAAGCCGCAACCAAGCGAGGCCAGCGCGAACAGGCCGAGGCCGGCGCGAAAGATGCGGCGTGCGCCGAACCGGTCGCCGAGCACGCCAGCGCTCAGCAGCAGGACGGCGAAGACCAGCGCATAGGCGTCGACCACCCATTGCAGAACGTCGACCGGCACCTGGAGCGCGGCGCCAATGCGCGGCAGGGCGACGTTGACGATGGTGACGTCGAGATGGATCAGGGCGAAGCCGAGGCTGGCGGCAGCCAGCGCGGCGCCGATTCCGCGGATGGCGGGACCCGTTTCGTGTGCCATGCGCGGAACCTAGGCAATCTCGGCCGCCGGACGTTTCATCGGCGGGTGAAACAACCGCGTCCCTGTGCCTAATCATAGTGTGACACACCCGAGCTTCGGAGCCGCCCATGGAAGCCAACGTCGCCGTGCCCGCCGCCCTGGTCGCCGATCCGGCGCGCGCCACCATCCTGATGGCGCTGCTCGACGGGCGCGCCCAGCCGGCGACGGCGCTCGCCTATGCCGCCGGCATCTCGACGCAATCGGCCAGCAACCATCTGAACAAGCTGGTCGCCGGCGGGTTGCTGCGCCTCAGGAGCGCCGGACGGCATCGCTATTACTGTCTCGCCAGCGCCGTGATCGTGCACGTGCTCGAAGGCCTCGCCGGTCTCGCGCCGGCGGTGAAAAGCCTGAAGACGCCGCGCTCACCGCAAGTGCGCGAGCTGCGCGTGGCGCGCAGCTGTTACGACCACCTCGCGGGACGATTGGGGGTTGCGTTGGCCGATGCGTTGGTGCGGCAGGGTTGGCTTGCGGAGATCGCCGGCGACGACGAACGCTACGCCATCACCGAAGAAGGTCGCGAACGCTTCGCAGCGTTCGGCATCGTGCTCGACGGGGCCAAACCTGATCGGCGCGGCCTAGCACGCTAATGTCTCGACTGGACCGAGCGCTGCAATCATCTTGCGGGCCCCGCGGGCGTGCGCTTGTTGGCGCGGCTGACGGCGCTCGGCTGGCTCGAGCGCGGCAATGGGCTGCGGGGGCGCGGCGTCACGGTGACGCCGGCTGGCATCGCCGGTCTGCGCGACAGGTTCGGGCTGGCGGTTGAGGAATCTTTTGCGCTCCAGCCGGCCGCCTTAAGCGCAGCTTAAGGCCGATCCCGTAAACCAAGCTGGCGGCGCGACTTGCAATGCCCGCCGGGGTTTTGCATGATCGCCGCCTTTGGAGCGCGGGCGTAGCTCAGGGGTAGAGCACAACCTTGCCAAGGTTGGGGTCGAGGGTTCGAATCCCTTCGCCCGCTCCAGTTTCTTCCACATCGCGGCGACGATCGCCGGCCAGCCGCCGCCATGCTTTGCATCGACAACGTCACCGTCCGCATCGCCGACCGCGAGATCCTGGCTGGCGCCAGCGCCAATCTGCCGGCCGGACGCCGCGTCGGCTTGGTCGGCCGCAATGGCGCCGGCAAATCGACGCTGCTGAAAGTGATTCTCGGCGAACTCGCGACCGACGGCGGCGATGTCGCGTGGCCGCGTGACTGGAAAATCGGCGCGGTGGCGCAGGAGGCGCCCGGCGGCGACGCCAGCCTGCTCGACACTGTCCTCACTGCGGACCGCGAGCGCGCCGCGCTGCTGGCGGCGGTCGAGACTGAATCCGACGGCCACAAGATCGGCGAGATCCACGCCCGGCTCGACGCCATCGACGCCTATGCCGCACCGGCGCGCGCCGCCAGTATCCTGTCGGGCCTGGGATTTTCGGCAGAGGAACAAGCGCGGCCGTGCGCCGAATTCTCCGGCGGCTGGCGCATGCGCGTGGCGCTGGCGGCGATACTGTTCGCGGCGCCTGATCTGCTGCTACTCGACGAGCCGACCAATTACCTCGATCTCGAAGGCTTGCTCTGGCTCGAGGATTTTCTGCGCCGCTATCGCGGCACGGTGCTGATCGTCAGCCACGATCGCGACCTGCTCAACACGGCGGTCGATTTCATTCTTCACCTCGAGCACGGCGAGCTCACGCTCTATACCGGCGGCTACGACATCTTTGTCGAAACGCGTGCGGCAAAGCGCGTCCACCAAGCGGCCTTCGCCAGAAAGCAAGAGGCCGCACGCAAGCACATGCAGGCCTTCGTCGACCGCTTCCGCGCCAAGGCATCGAAGGCGCGCCAGGCGCAAAGCCGCCTCAAAATGCTGGCGCGTATGGAAACGGTGGCGGTGCCCGTCGACGAGCATGTCGCGCCGATCCGGCTGCCCGAGCCGCTGCCCGCGAGCCCGCCGCTCGTCACCATGGACCGCGTCGCGGTCGGCTACGAACCGGGCAAGCCGGTGCTGGCGCAGTTATCGCTGCGCTTCGACCCCGACGACCGCATCGCGCTCTTGGGCAAGAACGGCAACGGCAAATCGACGTTCGCCAAGCTGCTCGCCGGCAAGCTCGCGCCGATGAGCGGCGCGCTCACGCGCGCGCGTAAGCTAGTGCCGGGCTATTTCGCGCAGCATCAGCTCGAGGAATTGGACGGCAACCTCACGCCCCTGGAAACGCTGGCCGAGTTGCGACCCAAGCTGCCGGCGCAGGCGCTGCGTACGCAGCTCGGCGGCTTCGGCTTCTCGGCCGCCAAGGCGACGACCAAGGTGGCGAGCCTGTCGGGCGGCGAGCGCGCTCGGCTGATGCTGGCGCTGGCGACGCTCGATAAGCCGAACCTTTTGATCCTCGACGAGCCGACCAACCACCTCGATATCGATGCGCGCAACGAGCTTTTGACCGCGCTCAACGATTTTGCTGGCGCGGTGATCCTGGTCAGCCACGATCGACGGCTGCTCGAGGCGACGGCGGATCGGCTGATGCTGGTCGCCGACGGCCGCGTCGAGCCGTTCGACGGCAATCTCGACGATTACCGCCGTTTCCTACTGTCGCCAGGCAACACCGCGATGCGAACCGTCGACGCCGAGACGCCGGCGCCGCGACGCCAAGGCGACAGCGACAAGCGCCGACGCCTGAAGCCGCTGAAGCAGCGTGCCGACGCTGCCGAGCGCGAGGTCGGCGCGCTCGGCGAGCGGGTGAAAGCGCTCGACGCGCAACTCGCCGCGCCGGATCTGTTCGCGCGCGACCCGTCCCAAGCGGCCGCGCTGGCGAAGGCGCGAGACGAAGCGGCCCGCGCGCTGATCGCGGCCGAGGCCCGCTGGCTCCAGGCCCAGGACGAATACGAAACCGCCGCCGCCGAGTGAGTCCGGCGAGCGTTCCCGCCGCTCGGCCCGCGTGACATGATGCGGCGACGGTAACCGGAAGGGACCTGGAATATGTCGGACGCCACGCTGCCCAGCACGCCACAGGAGAAATCGTCCAGCTACACGCTGCCGGTGCTCGACAGCGAATTCCTGTCGACGCGCGACGAGCTGCGCGATCTGCGCTTCGCCATCGAATACGCCAAGGCCGAGTTCCTGTTGCGCGATTGGGGCGTGCGCTCGACCGTCGTCGTCTTCGGCAGCGCCCGCACGCCGTCGCCCGAGCAGGCGCCGGCGCTGCGCCGGGCGGCGAAAAGCGACGTCGAGCGCCAGCGCCTCGACACGCGCGTCGCGCTTTATCAGGCGGCCCGCGAATTCGGCCGCATAGTCTCGGAACGCGGCGGCGCCTTCGCGCCGCACAATCGCTGGCGCGACAACGTCATCGCCACCGGCGGCGGGCCGGGCATCATGGAAGCCGCCAACCGCGGCGCGCGCGAGGCCGGCGCGCCGACCGTCGGCTTCAACATCGCACTGCCGCACGAGCAGCATCCCAACCCCTACACCACGCCCGAACTGACCTTCCAGTTCCACTATTTCGGCATGCGCAAGATGCACCTGGCGATGCGCGCCAACGCGCTGGTCGCATTCCCGGGCGGCTTCGGCACCTTCGACGAGCTGTTCGAGATCCTGACCCTGGTGCAGACGCGCAAGACGCCGGCCGTGCCGATCGTGCTATTTGATGCCAGTTATTGGAGCCGTGTGGTTAATTTCGAGGCCCTGGTCGAAGCCGAGACGATCGGCCGCGAGGAGCTGGCGCTGTTCGATTTCGCCAATACCGCCGAAGAGACCTGGGCCATCCTGGTCAAACGCGGCCTGACCGCGCACGTGCCGCCGTCGCCCAAAGGTTAAGCCCGCTTTAACGGCACGGCCCTATCCTGGGGCATGGACCCGCACCGGGCCCCGGGGAAATCAAGGCTGTCGTGAGTTCGCTCGTCTCAGCGCTGCGTGTGATCGTCCGTCCGATCTCGCTCTCGGTCTTGTTGGTCGTCGGCCTGCATCTGGGGATCGGCGTGCTGGCGTTGCGCGCCCTGGTGCATCCGGCGACGCCGACAACGTCCCAGGTCGCGGCCGCCGCCGCACCCAAATCTCCGGCGCCAGCCAAGCCCGCAGCGGCGATGGCTACCCAGACGGTTCAGGCCGCACCGCAACCGATCGCTGCGAAGCCGACCGGCCACGCCACCATCCTCGACCCGGTCCTGCTGGCGCGCGAAAGCGCCGGCCTGGCGCAGCTGCGTGCCGCCGGCGTCAACCTTGAGACCTTGCTTCATCGTGCCGCGCCGGCGCGACGCGGCGCCGACGAAGGCGGCCCCTTCATCCCGCTGGATTCCATCCGCGACGCCGCGCTCGACCCCTCGCGCCTAGCGCGGCTCGAGCAGCTGATCGCGCGCATGCCGTTCGCGGCGCCGCTGGTGCGTTACGAAATCAGCAGCCCGTTCGGCGTCCGCCGCGATCCGTTTGACGGCGAGAGCGCCTTCCATCCCGGCATCGATCTCGAGGCCAATATCCACGATCCGGTCTACAGCACCGCGCCCGGAATCGTCGATTTCGCCGGCTGGGACGGCGCCTATGGCCGGATGATCGAGATCGACCACGGCAACGGCGTCCGGACGCGTTACGCGCATCTGTCGCGGATCTTCGTCCGGGTCGGCGACCGCGTCGTCGAGCATCAGCGCATCGGCCTGGTTGGCAGCACCGGGCGCAGCACCGGCCCGCATCTGCACTACGAGGTGCGGATCGACGGCCGCCCGCTCAATCCGGCGAAGTTCCTGGCGGCCGGCCGCCGCTTCCGGCTCATCAAGGCCGACGTCGCCCCGGCTCAATAAGCCGCGCCGGCAAAAAAAGAGGGCGCTTCGCGGCGGCCTCGTCTGGCGATCGTCCTGAGAAAAACTACGCGGTTGCTCCGCCGGCTTGATCGGCCTGCTTGGCGGCGCCGGCCTGCTTGCGCCGGCGCTGCATCTCCATGAAGCCGAGGCCGAGCAACCCGCTGCCGAACAGCCGCCAGCTCGCCGGCTCCGGCACCGACGTGGTGCCGGTGTAGCCGAACAACAGGCTGGTCTGGAAGCCGCTGAGCGACGAAGTGTCGAACACCAGGTTCGCCGTCACGTCGAACAGGCCGCTGCCCGACGCCGCGCCGAGGTCATACTTGACGTTGTCGAGTGTCGCGATCGCGCTGGCCAGCGAGGTGAACGTCTGGTCGAACAGCTTGCCCGAGTCCCTGTTGCGAGCGGTCCGCGGATGACCCTGGGAGGGGAAGGGTCGATCCGCAGCCGCCGCGTTTGACCAAAGAGCCCTATCGGAGAAGGAGTCCGGAGCGCCGTGGAGGGCACCTGCCGGGAGGGGACCAGCGGAGACGCGGCTCCGCGGGCTTCGAACTTCCTTCCTGAACGACAGACCTTTTCGGTCTTTTTCTTCGACGGTGAAAGTATTCTTACCAAGAGACAAAGGCAATTTAAAGTATTGGTTAATTATACTAAAAATATAGTTAAATAGAATATTTATGGTTAATTTAACTATGTTTGGGGCTGGCCTAGATAAGCCTATAGTAAATCGCGTTTTGCCCAGGCCAGCAATAATCTGTGGAGGTTGCGTGTCGGGCGGTAGTTGAAGCGCCACTCGCACGCCTTGAGGAACAAGGGGAAATGCTGGCGCGGGATGCCGTTGTAGCGCCGCAGGTGGCGCTTAGCTTGGTTCCAGAAATTCTCGATTCCGTTGATGTGATTGGCTTGCTCGACGAAGCGTTCGGAGTGGTTGATCCGCTTGTGGTGGAACTCCGAGACATCAAGCGCATCGTAACTGTTGAAGCCGTCAGAGTACACGACACTGTCGGGCTTGAGGGTGCCGCGGATGATCGGCAACAGCGTGTTTTTCTGGGTATTCGGGATCACCACGGCATGGACCTTGCCGCCGCGTTTGAGCAGACCAAACACCGGCACCTTGCCGACAGCACCGCGTCCGCGCTTGCCTTTGCGAGCGCCTCCGAAGTAGCTCTCGTCGACTTCGATTTCGCCCGATAGCCAAGGCGTCTCTTCGGCCAATCTGGTGGCGATCAACCCGCGCAGTTTATGAAAATAGAGCGTCGCGGTGTGGCGATTGACGCCCGCTAGTTCGGCGGCCGCGCGAGCGGTCGCCCCGGCAACGAAGTGCGCGATCAGGGCCTCTTGAATACTTGGCGGCAACCGACTTCGCCGTCTCTTCCCAACCATCTGATCCCGATAGCCTTTCTCAGCTATCTAGACCAGCCCCCTATGTTTTGCGCCGGTGTTGTGCGGCAGCGGTTTTAACCTTATCCGCACCGGCAACCACCAAGCCGCCGATCGGCTATAGAGAGAGCGATGGATCTGCTGGTCGAACCCGCCGGCTGGGCGCGTTGGGGCGTCTGGCGCCTGCGTTGCGCACTCGGCAAGGGTGGCGTTCGCGTCGCCAAGCGCGAAGGCGACGGGGCGACGCCGGCCGGCACCTTCGCTATGCGCCGGATGCTTTATCGTCTCGACCGCGGCGTGGCGCCGGTAACCGGCTTGCCCACCGCGCCGCTCGCAGCCGACGACGGTTGGTGCGACGACGCGGCGGATGCGGCCTATAACCGGCCGGTGAAGCTGCCCTATCGGGCGCGCGCCGAGACTCTCTGGCGCGCCGACCGGCTCTACGACCTCGTCGTCGTGCTGGGCTACAACGACGACCCGCCGATCGCCGGCGCCGGCAGCGCCATCTTCCTCCATGTCGCGGCGGCGGATTATGCGCCGACCGAAGGCTGCGTCGCGCTGGCGCTCGACGATTTGCGGCGCGTGCTGGCCGAGGCCGGCTCAACCTCGCGGATCGTGGTGAAGGCGCCGTAGCATCGTCATCGCAGGCCGCGAAGCGGCCGTGGCGATCCAGCGTGCCTGGATTGCTTCGCGCCTGATCGGCGCTCGCAATGACTGTCCCGAAATTCCTTGCCAGGCGCTAAGCCCGCTCGCGCGGTCCGAAGATCGCGGTGCCGACCCGCACCAGCGTGGCGCCGTGCGCCACCGCCAGCGCGAAATCGGCGCTCATACCCATGCTGAGCTCGGCTAGGCCGTGGCGCCGCGCCAGGGCGGCGAGGCCGGCGAAATGTGGGGCCGGTTCGGCACTGGCCGGCGGCAGGCACATCAAGCCGACCGGCGACAGGCGCCAGCGGGCGCGGCAATCGGCGATGAAAGCGTCGGCGGCGTCGGGCGCAACGCCGGCTTTCTGCTTCTCGCCGCCGATATTGACCTCGATCAAAAGGTCCGGGCGGCGGCCTTCCTGCTCCATAGCCCGCGCCAGCGCCTCGGCCAGGCGCAGCCGGTCGAGCGTATGAATGACGTCGAAGAGGCGCACGGCGTCGCGCGCCTTGTTGGTCTGGAGCGGGCCGACGAGATGGAGCCGCATATCGGGATAGCGCGCCTTCAGCGCCGGAAACTTGGCTTGCGCTTCCTGCACGCGGTTCTCGCCGAAGACGCGCTGGCCGGCGGCGAGGGCGGCTTCGATCGCGGCGACCGGGTGCGTCTTGCTGACGGCGACGAGGGTGACGCTGCCGGCCGGCCGGCCGGCAGCGCGCGCCGCCGCGGCAATGGCCGCGCGCACCACGACGAGGCGCGTGACGACAGCGGCGGCGGCAGCGGACATGCGGCAAGCTCGCCAGTGCCGGGCAGGGCGTCAAGCCCGCCGGCGCAGCGCGGCGGACTTCCTGCCTTTTCAAAGGTATGGCCGGGCCGGCGGCGGCTGCGCTATGATCGGTTTACCCGGGGTTGCGATCCCGGGGGGAGCCCCGAGGAGTGGTTGGTATGGCGTTCCACCGATCCGTGAAAGCCGGATTCCTGTTCTTTGGCGCGGTTTTGCTGCTCAGCGGCTGCGGTCTCTTCAACAGCGACCGTTGGCAGGGCAACGATCCCGACGCGCAACAGCGCGCCGAAGACCCCTATCACACCGATCCTAAGTACATCGGGGGCACGCAAGGCGCGTTCAATCCGCGCACCCAGACCGACAGCAACCGGTCGGTGCTGTCGCTGTTCTTCGACAAGAACAACAACGCCGCCGGTACCGGCGGCGGGGGTGGTGGCGCGCCGGGCGTCGGCGTCAATACGTTCCTCTGGCACGCGAGCCTCGACACCGTGTCGTTCATGCCGCTGGCCTCGGCCGATCCGTTCGGCGGCGTCATCATCACCGACTGGTTCAGCCCACCGCAAACGCCGGACGAACGCTTCAAGGTCAACATCTTCATCCTCAACCGCGAGCTGCGCGCCGACGGCGTGCGCGCCAGCGTCTTCCGCCAGACGCGCGACGCCAAAGGCAACTGGGTCGACGCACAGGTCGACAAGAACACGTCGGTTGATCTCGAGAACGCCATCCTCGCGCGGGCGCGCCAGATCCGCCTGAGCACGGCCTCGAACCAGCAGTAGCGGGCTCGGCTAACGCGCGATGGCGCGGTACAACGCGAAAGAGAACGAAGAGCACTGGCAACGGATCTGGCGCGAGCGCAAGAGCTTCGAGGTCGAGACCGATCCGGCGCGACCCAAATATTACGTGCTCGAGATGTTTCCCTATCCGTCGGGGAAGCTGCATGTTGGGCACGTGCGCAACTACGCCATGGGCGACGTGGTCGCGCGCCACAAGCGCGCCCAGGGCTTCAACGTGCTGCATCCGATGGGCTGGGACGCGTTCGGCTTGCCGGCCGAGAACGCGGCGATATCGTCCGGCAAGCATCCGCGCGACTGGACGCTGGAAAACATCGCGGTGATGCGCGCACAGTTGAAGCGCATGGGCATCGCCTACGATTGGCGGCGCGAGATCGCCACCTGCCACCCCGACTACTACAAGCACGAGCAGAAGATGTTCCTCGACTTCCTTGCGGCGGGGCTCGCCTATCGCAAGGAGTCGTGGGTCAACTGGGATCCGGTCGAGAACACCGTGCTCGCCAACGAGCAGGTGATCGACGGCCGCGGCTGGCGCTCGGGCGCGCCGGTTGAGAAACGGCTGCTCTCGCAGTGGTTTCTCAAGATCACCGCCTTCGCCGCCGAGCTGCTCGACGCGCTGGCGACGCTCGAGCGCTGGCCCGAGCGCGTCAAGCTGATGCAGGAGAACTGGATCGGCCGCTCGGAGGGCGCGCGTGTGTTCTTCGCGCTGAACGGTCGCGCTACGCGGCTCGAAGTCTTCACCACGCGACCCGACACGCTCTATGGTGCGTCGTTCCTGGCGGTCGCGCCCAATCATCCGCTGGCCGAGGAACTGGCCAAACGCGACGCGAAGCTCCGCAATTTCATCGCCGAGTGCAACCGCATGGGCACCAGCGAGGCGGCGATCGAGACCGCCGAGAAGATGGGCTACGATACCGGCGTCAAGGCGGCGCATCCCTTCGACGCCAAGCGGAGCCTGCCGGTTTACGTCGCCAATTTCGTGCTGATGGAATACGGCACCGGCGCGATTTTCGGCTGTCCGGCGCACGACCAGCGCGACCTCGAATTCGCCCGCAAATACAAGCTGCCGGTGACACCCGTCGTGTTGCCACCCGACGCCGACGCCAAAACCTTTGCGATCGGCGCCGAGGCCTATACCGGCGACGGCGCGCACATCAATTCCGGCTTTCTCGACGGGCTCGACGTGCCGACGGCCAAGCGCCGCGCCATCGGCGAGCTCGAAAAGCTCAAGGCGGGCGTCGGCGCCACGGTGTGGCGGCTGCGGGACTGGGGCGTCTCACGCCAGCGCTATTGGGGCTGCCCGATCCCGGTGATCCACTGCGGGAAATGCGGCATCATGCCGGTGCCGGAGAAGGACCTGCCGGTGCGGCTGCCCGACGACGTCAGCTTCGACCAGCCGGGCAATCCGCTCGACCGCCATCCGACCTGGAAGCACGCGGCCTGTCCACGCTGCGGCGCTCAGGCCCGGCGCGAGACCGACACCTTCGATACCTTCTTCGAGAGCTCGTGGTATTTCGCCCGCTTCTGCTCGCCGCGCGCCGCGACCGCGTTCGAGCGCCAGGACATCACCTATTGGATGCCGGTCGACCAGTATATCGGTGGCATCGAGCACGCGGTGCTGCACCTGCTCTATTCGCGCTTCTTTACCCGCGCGCTCGAGCGCTGCGGCTATCTTGCGCTCCGGGAGCCGTTCACCGGCCTTTTCACCCAGGGCATGGTCTGCCACGAAACCTATCAGGACGCGGCCGGGAATTGGCTCTTCCCCGAGGAGGTCCAACGCGGCGACAATGGCGCCTGGCGCGATGCCAAAGGCGGGACGGTGACCGTCGGGCGCATGGAAAAGATGTCCAAGTCGAAGAAAAACGTGGTCGGGCTCGAGACCATCGTCGACGCATATGGCGCCGACACCGCGCGGCTTTATCTCCTGTCCGATAGCCCGCCCGAGCGTGATCTCGAATGGACCGACGCCGGCATCGAGGGCGCCTGGCGCTACGCCAACCGGTTGTGGCGGCTGGTTGCGGAACGTGACGATCCGCTGCCGCCGCCCGGCGCGCCGATTCCGGCGACGCTCGCCGCCGCCGACCAGGATTTGCGGCGCGTCACCCATCAGACTATCGCGCTGGTCACCGACGATCTCGACAAGTTCCGCTTCAACCGCGCGGTCGCACGCATCCGCGAGCTGACCAATGCGATCGAGGCCGGCCCGGAAACCGCCGGCGCGGTCGTGCGCGAGGCGCTCGAGGCGGCGGTGCGCCTCATCGGGCCGATGATGCCGCATCTCGCCGAGGCGCTGTGGCAGGCGCTCAGCCACCGGCGGCTGCTGGCCGAGGAGCCGTGGCCCAAGGCCGACGCCGCGCTCGCCGTCCCCGAGACCGTGACGCTGGCGGTTCAGGTCAACGGCAAGCTCCGCGGCACAGTCGAGGTGCCGCGCGACGTCGGCGAAGCTGACGCGCGCCAGGCGGCGCTCGCCCTGCCCAACGTCATCACCGCGCTCGGCGGCAAGACGCCGCGCAAAACCATCTTCGTGCCCAACCGGATCGTCAATGTCGTGGTCTGACGGATCATCCATGCGCCCGTCACCCCTGCGCCAGCAGGGGTCCAGGGTCGCCGCACGTCGCTCGCCCTGGGTTCCCGCTTGCGCGGGAGCGACGAAGAAAAGGAGCGAATGGTCGCGACGGGCCCTTCTCCTCGTGCTCGCCGCCACGCCGCTCGCCGGCTGCGGCTTCCATCCGCTCTATGCCGGCCGGACCGCGGGCGAATACGACCCGACACTCGCCACCATCAAGGTCGAGCCGATCGAGGACCGCGAGGGCCAAATCCTCGAGCTGGCGCTGCGCGAGAAGCTCAATCCGCGTGGCGTCTCGGTGCCGACGCGTTACACGCTGCGCGTCGTCCTGAGCCTGAGCCGGGCCGATCTCGGCATCCAGCTCAACGCCACCTCGACGCGTTCCGAGATCAGCGCCGCCGCGCGCTATACGCTCAGCGGCAAGGACATCAACTTCAGCGGCCAGATCCACACCGTCAACGCCTTCAACTTGCAGAACGACGCCTGGGCGGCGACCGTGGCGGAGGACGACGCGCGCCAGCGCGCGATCGAGGAACTGGCCGACGCCATCTATCTGCAGCTATCGCTGTGGTCGCAGCGGCGCACGGCCGCGCGCTGAGCCGGTGAAGCTCGAGCCCCGCCGCATCGAGTCCTTTCTCGCGGCGCCCGATCCGACGATCCGCGCCTGCCTGGTCTACGGCCCCGACCGCGGCCTGGTCGGCGAGCGCGCTGCGCGCCTGACGCGCGCCGTCGTCCCCGACCCGAAGGACGCCTTCCGCGTCGCCGCGTTGCCGGCCGAAGCGCTGCTGTCCGAGCCGTCGCGGCTGCACGACGAGGCGGCGCAGCTGTCGCTGATGGGCGGCCTCCGGCTGGTGCACGTGACCGACGCCGGCGACGCGGTCGGCGCGCTGTTCGCCCGCTATCTCGGCGATCCGCCGGCCGGCGACGGCTTCGTCGTCGTCGAAGGCGGCGACCTCAAGCCGCGCTCGAGCCTGCGCCGCGCGTTCGAGGGCGCCAAGAACGCCGTCGCGATCGCCTGTTATCTCGACGGGCCGCGCGAGATCGAGACGCTAGTGCGCGAGGTCGCGCGTGCTCACCGCCTCGATCTTGCGCCCGACGCCCTGCCCTATCTCGTCGCGTCGCTCGGCGGCGACCGCGCCCTGAGTCGGCAAGAGCTTGAGAAGCTCGCACTTTACGCCGGCGACGGCGGCACCGTCTCGCTCGACGACGCCGTCGCGCTGGTCGGCGACAGCGCCGACCTTTCGCTCGACGATGCGATCCGCGCCGCCGCCGAGGGCAAGCCAGCCGTCTGCGAGCGCTCGCTCGACCGCGCGCTGGCGGAAGGCGAAGCGCCGATCCGCATTCTGCGCGCCGCCCAGCGGCATTTCGTCCAGCTCCACCGCACCGCGTCGCGACTCGACGACGGCGCCGGCATCGACGAGGCGATCGCGGCGATCCGGCCGCCGCTGTTTTTCCGGCTCAAGGACGGTTTCAAGCGCCAGTTGTGGCTTTGGCCGGCGCGACGCGCCGCCGCCGTGCTAATCGCCCTGGTCGAGGCCGAGCGCCAAGCCAAATCCTCTGGCATGCCGGGCGAAACCATTTGCCGTGCCGCACTTTTGCGCATCGCCCGCGGCGCCATGCAGGCCGCGGCGCAACGGACCCCGTGACGCCGAGGCCGATCGCTTGATCGGCCGGGCCCGATTTGTGGCAGGATCATTGTTTGAGGAGAAATGCCGTACCCGGAGAAAATTCGTTCGGGGAGAACTACCGATGGATATGTCGGAAATCGATTTGGTCGTGGACTGGTTGGACTTCATCGAAGAATGGCTGATGACGAAGCAGTATCCCGAGGCGTCGCATATCGTCGGCGTCGCCCGGCTGTCGCTCGAAGACGCGCGGCAGAAGCTGCTGGCGAACCGGGCCGCCTAAAGCTTCAGCTGAACGGCCGCCCGTTCTTGCGCAGGAAAATCCGCCGGCCGGCGGCATCGTGCGTGCCGCGAATGTCGTCGTCGGGGTAGGCGACTTCGTCCGGCACGCTGCGGTCGCCGACCTCGAGATAGAGGACATCGCGCGTGGTGCGGTTGACCAGATGGTGCGCATCGCCAGAGCCGGCCTTGAAGCCCGCGCACATGCCAGGCTTGAGCGGCGTTTCGCCGGCATCGGTCACCAGCACCGGCTCGCCTTCGAGGACATAGATGAACTCGTCCTGCGCCGTATGGGCGTGGCGCAGCGCCGAGATCGCGCCCGACGCGAGGCGCGTCAGATTGACGCCGAAATTTCGGAGACCGAAAACGTCGCCGAGCTGGCGCTTCTGCCGGCCGAGCACGCGCGAATGGAACGGCTCGGGATAGCCCGAGATTTTCGGGTTGGGCGCGACCGCCGCGGCGACCACGGCAACCGGCGGTTTCGCGGCCATCGCCTCAGGACTTGGCGCGCAGCCGGCCGAGCACGTCATCGAGCTGATCGAGCGACGCGTAGCGGATGGTGAGCGCGCCGCGCTGGCCGTCGAACGCGATCTCGACCTTGAGGCCGAGTGCCGCCGACAACTCGCGCTCGAGCGCGACGATGTTCGCATCGCGCTTGCGGCCGCCGCGCGGCTTGCCGGTGACGAACTGCGCCGCTTCCGGCGGCTTGGCGGCACGCTCGGTCTCGCGCACGCTCAAGTCGTCGCGCACGATCGTCTGTGCCAGCGCCAGCGCCTTCTCGGCCTCGAGCCCGACCAGCGCGCGCGCGTGGCCCATGCTGAGCCGGCCGTCGGCGACCATGTCCTTGATTTCCTGCGACAGCATCAGCAGCCGCAGGAGATTGGCGATGTGGCTGCGGCTCTTGCCCAGCGCCGTCGCCAGCGCCTCCTGAGTGTGGCCAAACTCGTCGATCAGCCGTTTGTAGCCCTGCGCCTCCTCGATGGCGTTGAGATCGCTGCGTTGGATGTTCTCGACCAGCGCGATCTCGAGCGCCTCGCGGTCGCCGATCTCCTTGACCAGCACCGGCACGTCGTGCAGTTGCGCGCGCTGCGCCGCGCGCCAGCGGCGCTCCCCGGCGAGAATCTCGAACGCGCCGGCGAATTTCGGATGCGGCCGCACCAGCAGCGGCTGGAGGATGCCTTGCGCTGCGACGCTTTCGACCAGCGCGCTCATCTCGCCCTCGTCGAAATTGCGCCGCGGCTGGAACCAGCCGGGATAGATCTGGTCGATCGGCACGTTGCGCGCGCCCTTGGCCGGCGTTATCGCATCGCGCTCGGGCGCCGTCGCCTCTTCGCCCAAGAGCGCCGAAAGACCGCGGCCGAGCCCGCGCTTCTCGGTCACGACGCCGCCAATCGCTCGGCCAGCGAGCGTTCGCGCTGCAATACCTCGCCGGCGAGATGGACATAGGCCTGCGCGCCCGGGCAGCGGAAGTCGTAGAGCAGCACCGGCTTGCCGTGCGACGGCGCCTCGGAGATGCGCACGTTGCGCGGGATCACGGTCTCGTAGACCTTGGCGCCAAAGTGCCCCCGCACGTCGGCCGCGACCAGGTCGGAGAGATTGTTGCGTCGGTCGAACATGGTCAGCACCACGCCCTGGATCTCGAGCGCTGGATTCAGTTTCCCCTTCACCCGCTCGATGGTCTTGACCAGATGCGACAAGCCTTCGAGCGCATAGAACTCGCATTGCAGCGGCACCAGCACGGCATGCGCCGCAACCAGTGCGTTGAGCGTCAGCAATCCCAACGACGGCGGGCAGTCGATCAGCACGTAGCGGAATTGGCCGAGCTTGTGAGCGAGCGCGTCGCGCAGCCGGTACTCGCGACGCTCGGCATCGACCAGCTCAAGCTCGGCGCCTGACAGATCGACCGACGCCGGCACGATGGCGAGCCGCGGCACCGCGGTCTGCACCACCGCCGCGCCGAGCTCGCGCGCGCCCAAAAGTACGTCGTAGCTCGTGACGGTTCTGGCCTGACGGGAAATGCCGAGTCCGGTCGAGGCGTTGCCTTGCGGATCGAAATCGATCAGCAGCACGGCTTCGCCGGCGGCGGCGAGCGCCGTGGCGAGATTGATCGCGGTGGTGGTCTTGCCGACGCCGCCTTTCTGGTTGGCGATGGCGATGACTCGGGCCAGCGCCGCGGGGCCGGTCGCGGGATGCAGCTCGGCGGCTTGCGCCATCGGTTCCATCAAGGCCCCTCGAGACGCAGGATGCGGCCGGTGGGATCGCTCCGGCTCGGCAAGATCCGCGCCTTCATCTTCTTCAGCGCCGGCGGCAAGATGGTCAATTCCTCCTCGACCCCCTTACCCTTCAGGAATAAACATATAGTGTGGGGTCTACGGAATTTGTCCACCATTAGTAGTAGATTATCCACAGGTGCAACAGCGCGCGCAACGATGGCGTCGGCGGCAATCGGCGCCAAACGCTCGAGTCGTTGCCCGTGGATCGTTACCGGCGCGACGGTGACGCGTTGCGCCTCGCGTAGGAACGCTGCCTTGCGCTGATCGCTTTCGACCAAATGGACCTCGGGCACGCCGAGGATCGCCAGGATCAGGCCCGGCAATCCGGCGCCGCTCCCGACATCGACCAGGACGCGCGTACCTTCCGGTAGCAACGGCATGAGCTGGGCCGAATCGAGAATGTGCCGGCGCCAGACATCGCCGATGGTGTTGGCGCCGACCAGATTGATCCGCCGGTTCCAGGTGATGAGTAGCGCGACATAGGCCTGTAGCCGTTCGAGGGTTTCACGTGAAACACCGGCGAGCTTGGCGAAGCCGTCCGGGGTCAGCCGAGTCGTAACCGGGCGGTCGTTGACCTGGAGCGCCATCATGCCGCCGGCCGCCGGACATGGTGCAGCAACGCCACCAGCGCCGCCGGCGTCACGCCCGAAACCCGGGCTGCGGCACCCAAGGTTTCAGGCCGGCAGGCACTCAGCTTGCCGCGGATTTCAGCCGACAGCGAACCAATGGCGTCGTAATCTAGATCGCGCGGCAGCTTGAGCGCCTCGTCGCGCCGGAAAGCGGCAATTTCCTCGCTCTGGCGTTCGAGATAGCCGGCATAACGGCCGTCGATCTCAAGCTGTTCGGCAATCGCCGGCGGGATCGCCGCCAGTTCGGGCCACAGCGCCGCCAGCCGAGCCAGGTCGATGTCGGGATAGGCCAGGAGATCGGCGGCCGAACGGCGAATCCCGTCGGCATTGATCGCCAGGCCGTGGCGGCGCAGTTCGCTGGGTGTCATGACCAAGCGGCGGACCAGGGCGCGTGCCTCAGCCAGCGTCTCGGCCTTGGCGGTAAAAGCCTGCCGGCGCTCGGTGCCGATGCAGCCAAGCGTCATGCCGAGGGGCGTCAGCCGCTGGTCGGCATTATCGGCGCGCAGGGTCAGGCGATACTCGGCGCGCGAGGTGAACATGCGATAGGGCTCGCGTGTTCCACGTGAAACCAGATCGTCGATCAGCACCCCGATATAGGCGCTGGCCCGGTCGAGGACGAACTCGCCGCTGCCGCCAGCCAAGAGCGCGGCGTTGAGTCCGGCAACCAAACCCTGCGCCGCGGCTTCCTCATAACCGGTCGTGCCATTAATTTGGCCAGCCAGGAAAAGCCCGGTAATTCTGCGGGTTTCGAGCGTTGGCCGGAGCTCGCGCGGGTCAACGAAATCATACTCGATGGCATAGCCCGGCCGGATCATGCGGGCGTGTTCAAGGCCGGGGATGGTTGTGAGTAATTTCGCCTGGATTTCGGCCGGCAACGAGGTCGAAATGCCATTGGGATAGACCGTGTCGTCGTCGAGCCCTTCGGGCTCGAGGAAAATCTGGTGTCGCTCGCGCTCGGCAAAGCGCACCACCTTGTCCTCGATCGACGGGCAATAGCGCGGGCCGACGCTGTCGATCTGGCCGGAATACATCGGAGCGCGGTGCAGATTGGCGCGGATCAGGGCGTGGCTTGCCGGCGTCGTCGCAGTGATGTGGCAGACGATCTGCGGCGTGACAATGCGTCCGGTCAAAAAGGAAAATGGTGTCGGCGGATTGTCGCCCGGCTGGGCTTCGAGCCCGGCCTGGTCGATAGTCCGGCCGTCGAGCCGCGGCGGCGTGCCGGTCTTGAGCCGGCCGAGAGCAAAACCAGCCCGTGCCAGGCTTTCTGCCAGGCCAATCGACGGCTTTTCGCCGACCCGGCCGGCTTCGGTCTTGGTCTCGCCGATATGGATCAGGCCGCGCAGAAAGGTGCCGGTGGTGATCACCACTGCCCCGGCAAAAAGCCTCGCGCCGTCGCCGGTTTCGACCCCGGCGCAGCGTCCGCCGCGGCCGAAAATCAGCGCCGCCGCCTCACCTTCGCGAATCGCCAGACCAGATTGCGCCGCCAGCAGCTCTTGCGTCGCCTGGCGATAGAGCTTGCGGTCGGCCTGGGCGCGCGGACCGCGCACCGCCGGACCTTTGCTGCGATTCAGCATGCGGAACTGGATACCGGCCCGGTCGATGGCGCGCGCCATCAGCCCATCGAGAGCGTCGATTTCCCGAACCAGATGCCCCTTGGCCAAGCCGCCAATCGCCGGGTTGCACGACATTTCGCCAATGGTCACGACCTTATGGGTCAGCAGCAGAGTGCGCGCGCCGAGTCGTGCGGCCGCGTCGGCAGCCTCGCAGCCGGCGTGGCCGCCGCCGATGACAATCACGTCATACCGGTGCATCGCGGCAATCTACGGAGCGCGCGGCGGCGAGTAAAGCCGGGCGCGGCATGGTTTCACGTGAAACACCAAACCCGAGTCGGAAATTCCATCCCAGTAATACGAAGTAATAGAGAGGTAAATCACAAAATATTTGTGGTTCACCATGGCGTCACAAAATGGTCTGACAATATTAATCGGCAACCACGCAGCTGGCGCGACATCTGGTTGGTCAAAATCGATTCGGCCCCGGAACGTTTCACGAACTAATACTATATAGTGTGGTATTAACGCTGAGAAATCATGAAATGTTCGTGTTTTTGACTGGCTTTCACTTGCCGATGCAAAACTCACGGAACACGACATCGAGCAGATCCTCGACTCCGACCCGGCCAGTGATGCGGCCGAGCGCCTGCACCGCTTGGCGCAGCTCCTCGGCGGCGAGCTCGGGCGCAGCGGCGCGCGGATAGCGCTCGAGCGCGGCGCATGAAGCCGCGAGCGCCTGGCGATGCCGCGCGCGGGTGATGAGCGGCGCCGATTCGCCACCGAAGCGCCGTGCGATCTCGGCGCCGAGCCGGGCTTCGAGCGCCGCCAGGCCGGCGCCGGTCGCCACCGAAATCTTCACCGCCGGTCCGGCGCCGAGCGCGTCGGCCCAGGTTGCATCGTCGCACGGCGCCAGATCCATCTTGTTGGCGACGACGACGGTGCCGCGATCGAGCAGTGCCGCGACGGAATCTTTTTCGCCGGGCCTGGTCGCGTCGACGACGACCAACTTCAAGTCGGCCGATGCCGCGCGCGCCCACGCACGGCGCACACCCTCTTCCTCGATCGCGTCGCGCGACGTGCGCAGCCCCGCGGTATCGGCGAGCGTCACCGGATAGCCGCTAAGGTCGAGCGCGACTTCGACGACGTCGCGCGTCGTGCCGGCGGTCGCGGCGGTGATCGCCACCTCGCGCCGCGTCAGCGCATTTACCAGACTCGATTTGCCGGCGTTCGGCGGACCGAGCACGGCAATGGCGAGCCCGGCGCGGAGCCGCTCCCCGCGCGCGCCGTCGGCCAAAGAAGCCTCTATTTCTCCTTTGATTTCAGAGAGTTGTGCCGCCACCTCGGCGGCAATGGCGGCCGGCAGACCTTCGTCGGGAAAATCGATCTCGGCTTCGACGCGCGCCTGCGCGCGCAACAGTCGCGCGCGCCAGGCTTCGTAGATGCGGCCCGCCTCGCCCGCCATCTGGCGCAGCGCCTGGCGCCGTTGCGCCGCGGTCTCGGCCGCGACTAGATCGGCGATGCCTTCGGCTTCGGTCAAGTCGAGCTTGCCGTTGAGAAAGGCGCGGCGCGAAAACTCGCCCGGCTCGGCAAGCCGCAGGCCGGGCAGCGCCGCCAGCGCCTCGAGCAGCGCGGCGGCCACGGCGCGGCCGCCATGCACGTGCAGTTCGGCGACGTTCTCGCCGGTCAGGCTTTTGGGCGCAGGAAAATAGAGCGCGATGCCGCGATCGATGGTCTCGCCGCTGCGCGGATCGGCAAAGCGCGCGACTAACGCGCGGCGTGGCGTGGGCAGCCGCCCAGCCAACTCCCGCAAGACAGCGCCGGCTTGTGGCCCGGAAAGCCGCAGCAGCGCGACGCCGGCGCGGCCAGGCGCGGTGGCAAAGGCATAGATGGTGTCGCCGTCCATGGCCGGGCGAGTGTGATGCAAAAGCCGAAATGCGGGGATATATAAGTTGCAGGCCCGTCGCGCCGCCGCCGAACGATAATCGCGCGACGGTCCGAGCGCAGGAGGACGTTCATGTCGGTGCAATCGCTGTTGAGCTATGCCCTGACCGTGCCCGAGCTCAAGGCCGGGCAGAAATTCTATGCGACCTTCGGCCTGGCGCCGGGCGAGCGCGACGGCGTCCTCGCCTTCCGCTGCGACGGCCGCGATCAGGATCAGGTATTCCTGGTCGAAGGTAAGCGCAAGCGGCTCAACCATCTGCGTTTCGGCAGCGACGACGCCGGCATCGCCGCGATCCGCGCCCGCATGCGGCAACGCGGCATCAAGGAGATCGACGCGCCGCACAACGCCTTTGGCGGCGGCTTGTGGCTCGCGGATCCTGACGGCCACCCGGTCAACGTGCGGCCGGAAAATCCCAAGCCATGGCGCCCGGCGCCCGTCTTCACGATCAACGCGCCGGGCCATTACGACCGCAAAGGCCGCGGCGCGCCCCAGCGCCACCCAGCGCGGCCGCACCGGCTCGGCCACGTGCTGCTGCACACGCCAAATCTGGGAAAGATGGCAGATTTCTACATCAGCGCGCTGGGCATGAGGGTGACCGACCGCGTGCCCGGCATCATCGCGTTCCTGCATCTGCCGGGCGGCGGCGATCATCACGTCGTCGCGCTCCTGGCCGATGCGCGGCCGGGCTTCCACCACGCCAGCTTCGAGGTCGCCTCGCCCGACGAGATTGGCCTCGGCGCGCATCAGGTGTTGAGCGCCGGCTACAAGAACGGCTGGGGCTTCGGCCGCCACGTGCTCGGCTCCAACTTCTTCCACTACCTGCGCGATCCGTGGAACAGCCTGGCCGAGTATTTCTGTGACATCGACCAGATCCCGGCCGACGGCTCGTGGCGGGCCGAGGACCATCCGTCCGAGGATTCGCTCTATCTCTGGGGACCGGAGCCAGGCGACTTCGCGCTCAATTTCGAGGAGGCATGAGCGCCAACGCGCTGGCGCGCGAGACCAGTCCCTACCTGCTCCAGCATCGCGACAACCCGGTGCATTGGCAGCCCTGGGGGCCGGCGGCGCTGGCGCGCGCGCACGACCAAGACAAGCCGATCCTGCTCTCGGTCGGCTACGCCGCCTGCCATTGGTGCCATGTCATGGCGCATGAGAGCTTCGAGAATCCCGAGATTGCCGCGCTGATGAACGAGCGCTTCATCAGCATCAAGGTCGACCGCGAGGAGCGGCCCGATCTCGACGCCATCTATCAGCACGCGCTGATGCTGATGGGCGAGCAAGGCGGTTGGCCGCTGACCATGTTCCTGACGCCGGCGGGCGAGCCGTTCTTCGGCGGGACCTATTACCCGCCGACGGCGCGCTGGGGCCGGCCGGGCTTTCCCGAGGTGCTGCGCGCGGTGTCCGAAGCCTATACGCGCGAGCGCACCAAGCTGCTGCTGCACGCCGGTGCGCTGCGCGCCGAGCTCGGCAAGCTCGGCACGCCGGCGACCGGCGCCGGCATCCCGGCCGAGCTGCCGCTCAAGGCGGCCGAGGCGCTGACCCGCGCGGTCGACGGCGTCAACGGCGGCATCGGCATGGCGCCCAAATTTCCCCAGGCGCCGCTGCTCGATCTGCTGTGGCGCGGCTGGAAGCGCGGCAAGAACCCGGCGCCGCGCGACGCCATGCTGCTGACCCTCGATCACATCTGCCAGGGCGGTATCTACGACCATGCCGGCGGTGGCTTTGCGCGCTATTCGACCGACGCGCGCTGGCTGGTGCCGCACTTCGAGAAGATGCTTTACGACAACGCTCTGCTGATCGGCTTGCTCACCGAGGCCTGGCGCGAGACCCGCCGGCCGCTTTATGCCGCGCGAATCGCCGAGACCGTCGCCTGGCTCGAACGTGAGACGCGCCTGCCGGAAGGCGGCTTCGCCTCGAGCCTCGACGCCGACAGCGAGCGTGAGGAAGGCAAGTTCTACGTCTGGTCGGAAGCCGAGATCGACGCGCTGCTCGGCAGCCGCGCCGCGCGCTTCAAGGAGATCTACGACGTGACGTTGGCCGGCAACTGGGAGGGCCACACTATCCTCAACCGGCTCCATCACCTCGACTGGCTTGGCGACGAGGAGGCGGCGCTGGCGAAGGGTCTCAAGGTCCTGCTCGCGGCCCGAGCCAAGCGCGTGCGGCCTGGTCTCGACGATAAGGCATTGGCCGACTGGAACGGCCTCTTGATTGCGGCGCTGGCGGAGGCGTCGGCTGCTTTCGGCCGACCCGGCTGGCGCGCGCTGGCGGTCGGCGCCTTCGATTTCGTCGCGCGGTATCTGGGCGATAATGGCCGGCTGAAACATTCCTTCCGCGCCGGCCGCGCCGCCCATGCCGGCATGCTCGACGATTACGCCCAGATGATCCGCGCCGCGCTGACGCTTTACGAGATCACTGGCGAGCCGGCTTATCTCGACCGCGCGCGTCGCTGGCTGGCGGTCGCCGACGAGCATTTCTGGGATGCCGGCGGCGGCTATTGCTATACGGCCGACGACGGCGAGGCGCTGATCGTCCGCACCAAGCTGGCCTATGACGGGCCGACGCCGGCCGCCAACGGCGTCATGGCGCAGAATCTGGCGCGGCTTTTCTACCTCACCGGCGAAACGCGCCATCGCGAGCGCGCCGAGGCGTTGCTCGCGGCCCTCGCCGGCGAGGTCGCGCGCAATCCGGTGGCGCATGCGACACTCCTGGCGGCATGCGACATGCTCGACCACGGCTTGCAGATCGTGATTGCCGGCGCGCGCGGCACCGCCGAGGCGGACGCGCTCGTCGCCGCGGTCTTCGCCGCCAGCCTGCCCAACCGGACGCTGACGGTGGTGCCGCCGGGCGGTAAACTGCCGGACGGCCACCCGGCGCAGGGCAAGAGTCCGGTCGCCGGCCGCGCCGCCGCCCATATCTGCGAGGGACCGACATGCTCCCTGCCCATCACGAGTCCGGACACGCTGGGCCAGGCGCTGGCGGCGCGCTGAAGCGTCTGCCGCTCGACGGTCCGTTCGGGTTCATGACGCTGGTCGAACGCGCCGGCAAGATCGTCGCACTCGAGTGGGGCGGCCGCGCCGGTGACAAACCCGATATCGTGCTGGTCGAGGCCAAGCGCCAGCTCGAGCAGTATTTCGCTCGCAAGCGCACCCATTTCGAGTTGCCGCTGGCACCCGAAGGCAGCGACGACGAGAAGTGCTTGTGGGACCGCATGACCCGCATCCCCTTCGGCCAGACGGCGACCTACGGCGAGCTGGCGCGCGAGCTCGGCCAGCTGCCGCGCGCCCTCGGCCAAGCCTGCGGCCGCAACCCGATTCCGATCATCATCCCCTGCCACCGCGTCGTGGGATCAGACGGCGCGCTCACCGGCTACAGCGCGCCCGGCGGCGTCGAGACCAAGCGCCGGCTGCTGCAATTCGAGGGCGCGTTGCTGCTATAACGCCGTCGCAGCCAACGGGGCGGGCGGTACGGACCTGCGCATCGCGTTCTTCGGCGACAGTTTCGTCAACGGACAGGGCGATCCCGACGCCCTGGGTTGGGTCGGACGTGTCGGCGCCGCCGCGATTGCGCGCGGCCACGACGTGACGATCTACAACAGTGGCATCCGCGGCGACACCAGCGCCGATTTGCGCGTGCGCTGGCACGACAAAACCATGCGTCGGCTGCCGGCCGGGCAAGCGCGTGGGCTGGTATTCTCGTTCGGCGTCAATGATTGCCTCGACACTGCCGACCGGCGCGCACTCGAACCGGTGGCACCGCTCGCCAATGCCCAGCAAATCCTCGTCGGCGCCAAGACGCTGGCGCCGACCCTGATGATCGGTCCACCACCCATCGCGGAGGCCGCGGCCAATGCGCGGGGTAAAGTGTTGAGCGCCGACTTCGACGCGCTATGCCGCACGCTGGCGATACCCTTCCTCGACATCTTCGCGCCGCTGCAATCGGCGCCGACCTGGATGGATGCACCCGCCGACGGCGCCCATCCCGGCGGCGGCGGCTATCGGGCGTTGGCGGAGCTGGTCGAGCGCTGGCCGCCGTGGCGCGCATGGCTGCCCTGACCGCGCCCGGCGCCGATGACAAGGCGCGGCGCCCCGGCTAGGTTAGGGCCAACAAACGCCCCAGGGGGGCACCATGGCCGAAGTCACGGTCCGCGCCGCGGATGGCGGCAGCTTTTCCGGCTATCTGGCGGCGCCCAAATCCGGCAAGGGCCCGGGCGTCGTCGTCATCCAGGAAATCTTCGGCGTCAACGCGGTGATGCGGCAGATCACCGACGGCCTCGCTGGTCAGGGTTTCACGGCGTTTTGTCCCGACCTGTTCTGGCGCTTCAGGCCGGGCATCCAGATCACCGACAAGACCGAGGCCGAGTGGAAGCAGGCGATCGGTTATTTCCAGCGCTTCGACGTCGACAAGGGCGTCGAGGATTTGAAGGCGGCGCTCGCCGTGCTGCGCAAACATCCCGCCTGCTCGGGCAAGGCCGGCGCGGTCGGCTTCTGCCTCGGCGGCAAGCTCGCCTATCTCATGGCAACGCGCACCGACGTCGATTGCAGCGTCGGCTATTACGGCGTCGGCATCCAGGACGCGCTAGACGAAGTCAAGAATCTTCAGAAGCCGCTGCTGCTGCACATCGCCGGCAAGGACGAGTTCGTGCCACCCCCCGCGCAGGAAAAAATCCACGCCGGCCTCAAAGACAATCCGCAGGTGACGATGTACGACTATCCCAACTGCGGCCACGCCTTCGCGCGGCCGGGCGGCGCCCACTGGAATCAGGCCGCCGCCGACCAGGCCGGCAAGCGCAGCCTCGAATTCTTCCGCCGCCAGCTCGGCGGCTGAGCGCCGATCCATACGCCATAAGAAGGAGACGACCGATGCCGCATGCCATTCGCTTCCACCAGACCGGCGGACCCGAAGTTCTCAAATGGGAAGAGGTCCAGGTCGACAAGCCCGGTCCCGGCGAGGTGCGCGTGCGCCATACCGCCGTCGGCTTGAACTTCGTCGATCTCTACAACCGCATAGGCGTCTATCCCGCGCCGCTGCCGAGCGGCCTAGGCCAGGAGGGCGCGGGCGTGGTCGAGGAAGTCGGCCCCGGCGTCAGCGACCTGAAGGCCGGCGACCGCGTCGCCTATGGCAGCTCGCCGCTCGGCTCTTACTCCGAAATCCGCGTCATGCCAGCCGATCGCTTGGTTGTGCTGCCCAAGGGCATCGACGACAAGGCGGCGGCGGCGATGATGCTCAAGGGCCTGACCGCGCAATATCTCCTGCGCCGCACCTATCGGGTCAAATCGGGCGATACCATCCTGTTCCACGCCGCCGCCGGCGGCGTCGGCCTGATCGCCGGCCAGTGGGCGAAGCATCTGGGCGCCACCGTGATCGGCACGGTGTCGAGCGACGACAAGGCCAAGCTCGCCAAGGCGTATGGCTACGACCACGTCATCAACTACACCAAGGAAGACTTCCAGAAGCGCGTGGTCGAGATCACCGGCGGCAAGAAGGTGCTGGTGGTCTACGATTCTGTTGGGAAAGATACGTTCATGAAGTCGCTCGACTGCCTGGCGCCGCTGGGCCTGCTGGCGCTGTTCGGCGCCAGCTCGGGCGCGCCCGAGCCGTTCAATCTCGGTCTCCTCGCGGCCAAGGGCTCACTTTACATCACGCGGCCGACGCTCAACACCTATGGCGCCAAGCGCGAGGACATGGTCGCCGGCGCCAAGGAGCTGTTCGACCTGGTGCTCAAGGGCGTGGTCAAGATCAACGTCAACCAGACCTATCCGCTGAAAGACGCGGCTAAGGCCCACGCCGACCTCGCCGCGCGCAAGACCACCGGCTCGACGGTGCTTACGGTTTAGCGGCCGGACAGACGGTGCCGGCAAGGGGGGAGATGAATGAAGTGGCGGATGCGAGTGGGAATGATTGTTCTTCTGGTGGTGGCGTACATTACGCCGACATGGGCTCAAGAAGACGAACGGGCGCTTCTAGTCAGGGCGGTTTCCGCTCCCGAAGCACAAGCAGGCGTCCTCAGGGCAGCAAAGCTATCTGGTGTGATTGTAAATAACCCCTGCCTATCCGCGCGTTTCGAACCAACGAACCTCGTCGCCGTTGTTGTCCCTCTGAGTATCGATGGGAAGAACGTTCGTCCGCAGTACGTGGAAGCGGGTAGTTCGTGAAAATGGTTGCGGTGTTAATAGGACGCTGAATGTCCTGGCGATCATTAACCGCGCCAGGTCGCTCGTTACGAGGCCGCTGTTTCAGGGAAGTACGCGCGCCGATCCGCAGCTCCAAGTCGACGGGCTGCGGTACGCGGCTCTCGCGGCTGGCTGGCCGGTAAAGGCTGTCCAACCGGATATGTCGAAGACACCGCATTTCGAGGTACGGACGGTGCTCCCGTGCTTGGCGCTAAAGCTCCGCCGTGGCGCGAAACGTGGACGTCTGTCGCTTGCTCGGAGAGAAAGCAGATCGTAAGGCGGTTCGTCCCGGATCACCGGGGAACGGCGACTACGACGACAATACCGAGACGGTCTCCCTAGGCAGCCGGCGCGTTCGCAAGTCGCCCGAGCGTCCAGGACGACACTATTGTCACGCCGGACACGCGGTGCTGGCGACGAGCCTTGGCCTGGTCGGCAGCGTAAGACGGCCTTGTACCCAACCCTCGTGCCGCCATTGCGCTTCGGTTCCCGAGCGATGCTCTATGGCGCGCGATCTAGAGCTGCCGCGATTTGCCAGATCGACTCCCCGGCCGCACGACGGCTGGCAATCGCGCATCGCTCTTCCAGACAAAAATGCCCGTAGACCCGTCCCATCGCAACACCCCCACAGAAAGGTGTTGCACTTCGTTAGTGAAGTCAGCGAATCCAGGGCGGGCAATATGTGATTGCCCTGGGCCCCCGCTTCCGCGAGGGCGACTAGCTATTTTGCGACGCGCTCGAGCACGAACAGCGCGCGCAACCCGGCGAGGCGGCGCAGCGCCGCCGGTAGCTGCGCTTCCAGACGGCACAGCGCGGCGATCGCCCTGCGCGGCAGGCCGACACGCTGAAAGCCGCCGGTCGCGGCATAGGCGACGATGCCGAAAAACTCGGCGCGCTCCAGGCGCAGCCCGGCGGCGACAAGCCGTGCATCGCTGGCGGCGAACAGCAGGCGCGGAATCATGGCGTTGCCGTCCATCGGGTCCTTGCCGGGCGCGAACGCTTGCTTCCACGGATCGGCCACCCAGCGGCAGTCCTCGTGATGGAGGTGGCGATAGAACAGCCGGCCGAACGGCCCGGCCCAGGGCTCGACCAGCACTAGCCTGCCGCCCGGCGCCAACACGCGCGCCGCCTCGCGCAACGCCTCGCCTGGCCGCGCCAGATGGTGCACGACGTCGACGCCAACCACGTTGGCGAAGGCGCGGTCGCGAAACGGCAGGCGGTGGGCGTCGGCGCACAGCGAGCCGGGCTGGCCGGGCACGATGTCAAGCATCACCGCGCCCGGGTGATGCTCGGCGAAAAAGCCCGGGCCGGCGCCGAGTTCGAGGCTCGGGCCCGGCGCCATGGCGGCGACGATGCGATCGAAGATTTCCCGGCGATAGTAGAAGCGGAGCCCCGCCTTAGCACTCCAGACCCGGCGATGGGCGGCGAGCGCGTCGGAAGGCACGGGCTCAGGTGTTCATGGCTTCGAAGAAGTCGGCGTTGTTCTTCGACTGTTTGAGCTTGTCGATCAGGAACTCGAGCCCGTCCATCGGCCCCATCGGCATCAGCACACGGCGTAGCACCCACATCTTGGCGAGCACGGCCTTGTCGACCAGCAATTCTTCCTTGCGGGTGCCCGACTTGGTGATATCGACCGCCGGGAAGGTGCGCTTGTCGGCGACCTTGCGATCGAGCACGATTTCCGAATTACCGGTGCCCTTGAACTCCTCGAAGATCACCTCGTCCATGCGCGAGCCGGTGTCGATCAGCGCCGTGGCGATGATGGTGAGCGAGCCGCCCTCCTCGATGTTGCGCGCGGCGCCGAAGAAGCGCTTCGGTCGCTGCAGCGCGTTGGCGTCGACGCCCCCGGTCAGCACCTTGCCCGAGCTAGGCACGACGGTGTTGTACGCGCGCGCCAGCCGGGTAATCGAATCCAGGAGGATCACGACGTCGCGCTTGTGCTCGACCAGGCGCTTGGCCTTCTCGATCACCATCTCGGCCACCTGGACGTGGCGGACCGCCGGCTCGTCGAAGGTCGAGGACACGACCTCGCCCTTGACCGAGCGCGCCATGTCGGTGACCTCCTCCGGCCGCTCGTCGATCAACAGGACGATGAGATAGACCTCCTTGTTGTTGGCGGCAATGGCGTGGGCGATGTTTTGCATCATCACCGTCTTGCCGGTCCGCGGCGGCGAGACGATCAGCGCGCGCTGGCCCTTGCCCAGCGGCGTGATCAGGTCGATGACGCGCGTCGTCAGGTCCTTCTTGGTCGGATCGTCGAGCTCGAGCTTGAGCTTCTCGTCGGGATAAAGTGGCGTCAGATTGTCGAAATTGACGCGGTGGCGCAGCAGCTCGGGATCGTCGAAGTTGATCTTGTTGACCTTCAGCAGCGCGAAATAGCGCTCGCCGTCCTTGGGCGCGCGGATCTGGCCTTCGACCGTGTCGCCGGTGCGCATGCCGAAGCGGCGGACTTGCGAGGGGCTCACATAGATGTCGTCGGGCCCGGGCAGGTAGTTGGCCTCGGGGCTCCTGAGGAAGCCGAATCCGTCCTGCAGGGTTTCGAGCACGCCGTCGCCGTAGATCGCCTGGTCCTTCTCGGCCATCGTCTTGAGGATGGCGAACATCAGCTCCTGCTTCCGCAGGCTGGAGGCGTTCTCGATCTGCAGCTCCTCGGCGAAGGTGAGCAGATCGGCGGGAGTCTTGCGCTTGAGTTCCTGGAGGTTCATCGGTGGCAGCTTTCGCAAATAAAGCGGCGTGGGGAGGGGTGCGGCCGACGGGCCGGAGGGTCGGTTTGCCGGAAGAGCGGGCGGTCCTGGCCCGGGCCGAACGCGGATCGGCGATGCGGCTGAAGAGACGAGAGCCGGAGACAGGCCGGTCTTCCGCCCAAACCCTTAGCTAAAACCCCATCCCGAGTCAAACCCGCTCTGCGCCGCGGCGGCCCTAAAGCGGCTTCACCACCGCCAGGATGACGATGCCGATCAATAGCAGCGTCGGCACTTCGTTGATCGCGCGGTAGAAGCCGGCACCGTGCGGCCGCTCGTCGGCGGCGAAGGCGCGGCGCCAGCGGCCGAAGACCACATGCAGCCAGGTCATCGCCACCACCAGCACGAGCTTGGCGTAGAGCCAGAGCGTCGTCCAAACGACGATTCCGGTCAGCGTCAGGCCGATGCCGAACAGCCAGGTCGCGACCATCGCCGGCGTCATGATCGCGCGGTAAAGCCGCCGCTCCATGGTCTTGAAAGTCTCGGAGGTTGGCGAGCCCGGCGCGCTGCCGGCGTGATAGACGAAGAGCCGCGGCAGATAGAGCATACCCGCCATCCAGGCGATAACGCTCAGGATGTGCAGCGTCTTGAGCCACGGATAATAGGGCGCGAGTAGGCTCATGGCGCTGCCATCGCCGGGCACCGGCCGAAGCCTTTCGGACAGTTGCGGCGCCCGGCGCCCGGCGCGGGCGCCGCGCGCACCAGGCGGGCGAGGCCGCCGATGAACTCGATACCGGCGCCAACCGTCGGCGCGCGGTGATAGAATGGCACGCCGGCAGCGCGCGCCAGCTTGCGGTAGTCCCGGTCGAGTTCGACCAGCGTCTCGGAATGCTCGGAGACGAAGGCGATCGGCGCGATGACTAGGCCGACGCCGGCGGCGCCGGCCTGGCGGATTTCGTGCTCGGTCGACGGGCTGAGCCATTTGAGCGGCCCGACCCGGCTCTGATAGCAAACGCGCATCTCGAGCTCGGGCCGCCGCACCGCGCCGCGCACCGCGGCGGCGGTGGCCTCGATCTGCCACTGATAGGGATCGCCGCGGCCGAGCGTCCTAAGCGGCAAACCATGCGCCGACAACAGCACGCGTGCCGCCGCGCCCGCCGGCGCGTTGGCGAGCTCGCCGACGATGGCACGCGCTACCGCGGTGACGAAGCCGCGCTCGGTCGGATAGCAGCACACCACGCGCTCTTTCGCCTTGAGCCCGATCTTGGCGGCGGCTTCGCGCCAATCCGCGAGCGACGATGCCGTGGTCGTGCCCGAGAACTGCGGATAGAGCGGCAACAGCACGATCTCGTCGGGCTGCCAGGCCTTGATCTCGGCGGCGGTGGCGCTGGCACGCGGGTGCCAATAACGCATGGCAATGAAGACACGATAGCCATCGCCGAGCGTCGCGCGCAGCGCCTCGGCTTGTACCCGCGTATTGGCCCGAAGCGGCGAGGCATTGCCGATCTGGGCATAAATCTGCCGCGCCAGCGGCGCGCGTCGTTGGGCGATGGTGCGCGCCAGCAACCAACGCAGCGGGTTGGGTAAAGCGATGATCGCCGGATCGTAGAACAAGTTGAAGAGGAAGGGCTTGACCGCGGCCCAGGAATCCGGACCGCCCAGGTTGAACAGTACCACCGCCGTCCGCGTCATGGCCCCCCGCGCACCAACTGCACCAGCCGCTCGACATGGGCGAGCGGCGTCTCGGGCAGGATGCCATGGCCGAGGTTAAAGACGAAAGGCCGGCCGCACAGGGCCTCGAGAAGGGCGCCCACGGCGCGGTCGAGCGCCGCGCCGCCAGCAACCAGCACGGCCGGGTCGAGATTACCTTGCACCGGCCCGTGGGATTGCAGGGTTCGCGCACGTTCGAGGCTCACGCTTTGATCGAGGCACAAAGCATCGACGCCAGTTTGGACAAAATAGTCCTCATAAAGCACACCGGCATTGCGTGGAAAACCGATGACCGGCGCGCGCGGGTGGCGCGCCTTGAGCGCGGCGACGATGCGCCGCGTCGGCGCGACGACAAAGCGGCGGAATTGCTCGGGCGTCAACAGCCCGGCCCAGCTGTCGAAAAGCTGCACCGCCTCGGCGCCGGCATCGAGCTGCGCCGCTAGATGCGCGGCGGTCGCATCGGCTAGCCGTGCGATTACGGCATCGAGGGCATCTGGGTATTCTTTTGCCCATTGGCGCGCCTTGGCGAATTGGCCGCGACCATTACCGTCGATGACATAAGCCGCGACCGTCCACGGGCCGCCGGCAAAGCCCAGCAGCGTGGTGCGTGTCGACAAGGCTATTTTGATTTGTCGTAGGGCGGCATAGACCGGGGCTAGCACCTTGGTGTCGGAGCTTACCGCCAATTCGTGCGCGCTGGTCAATGGCACCAGGCTCGGCCCGTCGCCGTCGCGAAACACAAGCTCGCGGCCCAAAGCCTTGGCGATTACCAGGATATCAGAAAACAGGATCGCGCCATCGAAGCCGAAACGCCGGATCGGCTGCACTGTCGCCTCGGCGGCATAGGCTGGCGTCAGGCACAGATCAAGAAAGCCACCGGCCTTCTGCCGCAAGGCACGATATTCTGGCAGATAGCGCCCGGCTTGGCGCATCAGCCACAATGGCGGCGGCTTAATCACTCTGCCGTTCAATGCCGCAAGCAAGGGCTTAAGCTCGATCATCACTTGCTCTTACCTTGTCTGTCTTAGAATCTAAAGGTAGTGAAGGTAGTTGGTGGGTGGAGAGTGGGGGATTAAAGTCGTTCGTCGAACTGTCCCCAATGATCGAAGACTTGTTGCTGGATCGTTCGTTAAGCCGTGTATAACCGACGCGCAATGCCGGCGTTGTCAGCATTGAACGCGGTCAGACCGGTCGATAAACACGATGCGAAAGCCGGGGAAATGAAGGATAGCGGGTCCATGTGGCAGCGCCTTTCCCGGGTTGCAGTGCGTCGGCGCAGAAATATCCGCAGGCGATACGGCCGTGGAACAAATTGACGGCAGCGGGCGCAGATACGTCACTGCCACGCTCGTCGGCATCGGTGCAACCGCTTGTCCCCAGCTTCGCCGACCATGACGCGCTTTCATCTGCATCTCGTTTCGGACTCGACCGGCGATACCGTGCACTCGGTAGCGCGCGCCTGTCTCGTGCAGTTCGAGAACAGCGAGGCTATCGAACATATCTGGTCGATGGTCCGCACCAAGGCCCAGATCGACCGCGTGATCGGCGGCGTCGGCGCCAATCCCGGCGTCGTGCTCTATACCCTGGTCGATGAAAGCCTGCGTGCGCCGTTGGTCGAAGGCTGCCGCAAGCTCCAGGTACCGGCGATCCCGGTGCTCGATCCGGTGATCGCCGCGCTCGGCGCCCATCTCGGCAGCCAGGCGCGCGGCCTGCCCGGCCAGCAGCATCTGCTCGACAGCGAGTATTTCCAGCGCATCGACGCCATGACCTTCGCCCTCAACCACGACGATGGCCAATCGGCCCGGGGCTGGAACGACGCCGACGTCGTCCTGGTCGGCGTGTCGCGCACGTCGAAGACGCCGACCTGCATCTATCTCGCCAATCGCGGCGTCAAAGCGGCCAACGTCGCGCTGGTGCCGGGCGCCGAGCCCCCGCCCGAGCTGTTCGGCCTGACCCGACCGCTGGTGGTGGGACTGACCAACGACCCCGAGCGCCTGATCCAGGTGCGGCGCAACCGGCTGACGCTGCTCAAGCAGGAAGACCGCAGCGACTATATCGACATCGCGGCGGTGCGCCAGGAGGTTGCCACCGCGCGCCGGCTGTTCAACGAGCGTCAATGGCCGGTGATCGACGTGACGCGGCGCTCGATCGAGGAAACCGCGGCGGCCGTGCTCAAGCTGCTGGCGCGGCGGCGCGGCGAGGACGCATGAGCCGGCCCGAGCTGGTGCTGGCTTCGGCCAGCCCGACCCGCGCCCGCCTGCTCGAAGCCGCCGGCCTCAAGCCGACGATCGAGCCGGCCGATATCGACGAGGCGGCGGTGAAGGCGACCTTCAAGGCCGACGGCCGCAACGCCGGCGACTGCACCATGGCGCTAGCCGAGGCCAAGGCCAAGCGCGTAGCATCGCGCATGCCCGGCGCGCTGGTGCTCGGCTCCGATCAGATGCTGGTCTGCGACGGGCGGTGGTTCGACAAGCCAGCCGATCGCGATGCGGTACGGGCGCAGCTCCTGGCACTGCGCGGCAAGCGCCACGAGTTGCCGACGGCGGCGACGTTGGTCAAGAACGGCGCGGTGATCTGGCGCGCGCTCGAACGGCCAGCGCTGACCATGCGGCGGTTCAGCGACGGATTTCTCGACAGCTATCTCGCCGCCGCTGGCGATGCCGTGCTCGGCTCGGTCGGCGGCTATCGGCTCGAAGGCAGCGGCGTCCAGCTCATGGCCCAGATTGAAGGCGATCATTTCGCCATCCTCGGCCTGCCGCTGCTGCCGCTGCTCGACTTTTTGCGCGACAGCGGCATGCTCGACGCATGATGAAAGCCTGCGTCATGGGCTGGCCGATCGCGCACTCGCTGTCGCCGGTATTGCACGGGTTCTGGCTCCAACAACATCACATCGCCGGCGAATATGCGCGCCAGGCGGTGCGGCAGGACGAGCTAGCGGCGGCACTGGCGCGGCTCAAGACCGGCGACTGGTGCGGTTGCAACCTGACGATTCCGCTCAAGGAGGCCGCCATTCCGCTGCTGGACCGGCTCGACGACACCGCGGCCCGCATCGGCGCGGTCAACACTGTCGTGGTCGAAAAAGGCCACCTCGCCGGCCTCAACACCGACGGCTTCGGCTTCATCGAGAACCTGCGCGAGGGCGCCCCCGGTTTCGACGCCAAGACCGGGCCGGCGGTGGTGCTCGGCGCCGGCGGCGCGGCGCGCGCCATTGTCGCGGCGCTGATCGAAGCGGGCGCGCGTGAGATCCGGCTGGCCAACCGCTCGCTCGACCGTGCCCGCGCGCTGGCCCGCGATCTCGGCGGCGCCGTCGCGCCGGTGGCGTGGGAGCGGCGCGAAACGGCGCTCGATGGCGCGGCGCTGCTGGTCAACGCCACCAACCTGGGCATGGAGAAAAACCCGCCGCTCGCGCTCGACCTGGCGCGGCTGCCCAAGACCGCGGTGGTCAACGACATCGTCTATGCGCCGTTGGAGACCGCGCTGCTGAAGACAGCCAAGGCGCGTGGCAACGGCGTGATCGACGGGCTCGGCATGCTGCTGCACCAGGGCCGGCCCGGCTTCGAGCGCTGGTTCGGCATCCTGCCCGAGGTGACGCCGGCCTTGCGCCAGGCCGTACTCGCGGCGCTGCGGCCATGAAGATACTCGGCCTCACCGGCGGCATCGGCATGGGCAAGAGCACCGCGGCGGCGCTGCTCGTCGGGCTCGGCGTGCCGGTCTACGACGCCGATCGCGCGGTGCATGCACTGCTGGCACCGGGCGGCGCGGCGGTGAAGGCCATCGCCCGCGCGTTTCCGGCGGCGAAAGCCGGCAATGGCATATCCCGCCAAAAGCTCGGCAAGCTGGTCTTCGGCAAGCCTAAGACGCTCAAACGGCTCGAAGCCATCCTCCATCCGCTGGTGCGGCAACAGGAAAGAGCCTTCCTGCGCCGCACGCGGGCGCGCCGCGCGCGCCTCGTGGTGCTCGACATTCCGCTGCTCTACGAGACCGGCGGCGAGCGGCGCTGCGACGCGGTCGCGGTGGTGTGGGCACCGGCGGCGCTGCAACGCGCCCGCGTGCTGTGCCGGCCGGGCATGGACGCTCAGCGCTTCGTCGCCATCCGGGCGCAGCAGATGCCTGACCGGGCCAAGCGCGCGCGCGCCGATTTCGCCGTGCCGTCGGGCCTTGGCCGCGCGGTGACGCGGCGCGCGCTGCGGCGCGTCATGGCGGCGCTCGATGCGGCTTGCGGCGGCGAATCCGAAGTGACTGAACGCGATGCCCGAGACTAAACCTAATGGCGGTGAGGAGAACCGGGCATGACGGTTGAGCACATAATCCATATAGAATGGGAGGGGCCTCATGCTCTTGAGGAGATAAGGAAAAAGACGGGACCCCAGGACAAAGGCCTTTATCAGGTCTACGCCCACCACCCGGTTTACGGTCGCAATCTGGTTTATTTTGGAAAAACCGAGGGGTGCTTTGCCGACCGAATCCCCCACCATGGATGGGAGGGCGGCGCCGAAAATGACCCGAATCGCGTGGAATATTATCTAGAACGCTTAAAGGGCGTTGCCACGTCTGCGGCTGACCAGTGGAACGATGAGATCGCGCTTGCGGAGGCGCTTCTCATCCATGCTCATGGCCCCGCCTATAATTCTCAGTCTGTTAAAGAACCGCCGCCGGAAGCAACACACGGGTATGTGCGTGTGTTAAATTGGGGCGCGGTCCGTTCGCTGTAGCGGGGGGTCACTGGTCTCGTGTGGACATCTCGAGCGCAGGGCCTCAAAAAATGCGACGTGTATGGTTCGAAATCCGGCGTAGAAAATTGAGACGCAAATGCGCGAAATCGTACTCGACACCGAAACCACCGGCCTAGCTTGGGCGGACGACGATCGGATCGTCGAGATCGCCTGCATCGAGTTGATCAACCATCTCCCAACAGGAAAATTCTTTCACCGCTATGTGAATCCTGAGCGCGCCGTCTCGGAAGAGGCGCGAAGGGTACATCGACTTGAGGGTGATTTCCTAAGGAAGCATCCGCCGTTTCCAACAATCGCCGATGAACTTCTTGTATTCCTCGCGGACGCCACTCTTGTCATTCACAATGCTGAGTTTGATCTTGGATTCGTAAATGCGGAGCTTCGGCGGTGCGAGAAGCCTCCATTAGCGCTTGCCGTCGTCGATACGCTACTGCTCGCGCGTAGGAAGTTTCCGGGTTCGCCAGCGAACCTGAATGCTCTCTGCGACCGCTTAAAAATTGACCGCTCGCGCCGGGATGACGATGGGCACGGCGCTAAGCTCGATTGCGAGCTGCTCGCCAAGGTCTATCTCGAGCTGATCGGCGGCCGGCAATCGGCGCTCGATCTCGGCGCGCTGGCGGCCAGGGCAGCGAGCCGCGCCGCCAGCGAACGGCCGGCGCGCGCGCCGCGGCATTATGCGCCGAGCGCCGACGAGTTGGCGGGCCACGCCGCGCTGGTCGCCAAGCTCAAGGCGCCGATCTGGCAGGGCTAGGCGTTGGCAGCGGGGGCTTGCGCCTGGGCCGCGGCCTGGCGGCGCAGTAGCTCGCTGAAATTGATCGGCTGCATGAACACTGGCGGAAAGCCGCCGTCGCGCGTCGCGTCGGCGATGATCGCGCGCGCGAATGGGAACAGCAGATGTGGCGTCTCGACTAGCAGCGCCTGCGGCATGTCCTCCTGGCGCACGTTGGTCAGCGTCACCGCCGCGCCATAGGCCAGCTCGACGACGAAGAGCGCCTCGTTCTTGGCGGTGGCGCGCGCGTGGATGACGAGCACGACCTCGTAACGGTCGCCGCCGAGCGCGCCGGCGCGGACATCGACGTTGACCTGGAGCTCGGGCGTCTGCGGCTGCATCAAGCTCAGCGGCGCGCGCGGATTCTCGAACGACAGGTCCTTAATGTATTGCGCATTGATGGTCAGCGCGCGGCTCGGCTCGGCCTCGCCCGCGCCCCCGCCGTTGTCCTTGTCGGCCATCGTCAGCCTCGTCTTGATTTATCGCCATCCGCTCTAGCGCGGTCGCTACCATGGATCGCCGGCCCGCACAACCGCCAACCTTGCCCTTTTGCCTGCGCGGGCCTATCTAGCAATCATGGGCGGCGGCGATTTCCAGCTCTTCGAGATCATCATCTTCGCGGCGATCGCGGGATTCCTGCTGTTGCGCCTGCGCAGCGTGCTCGGCCGCCGCACCGGCACGGAAAAGCGCATCGATCCGTTCGCGCCGCGGCCCGTGCCGCCGCCGCGGCCGTCGCCCTTCGCCGCGCCCGGCGCGAGCCCGGGCCCGGTGATCGAAGGCCAGGTGACGCCGGTGGCGGAGCCGCCGGCCACGGGCAAGACGCCGGGCGCCGGCGCGGTCAAGGCGGCCGACCCGTCGTTCGACGAATCCCAGTTCCTCAAGGGTGCGCGCGGCGCTTTCGAGATCGCCGTCAACGCCTTCGCCGCCGGCGATGTCGCGGCGCTGCGGCCGCTGTTGGCGTCCAACGTGCTCGATAGCTTCGTCGGCGCGATCAAGGCGCGCGGCGGCGGCAAGCTGCCGAGTCCGCTGGTCGGCATCAAGAGCGCCGAGATCGTCGAAAGCGCCGTCGAAGGCACGACCGGGCTGGTCACGGTCAAGTTCGTGTCGGATCAGCACAGCGACGGCAACGCCGTCGAGGAGCACGTCGACGCCTGGACGTTCTCGCGTCCGCTCAAGACGCGCGATCCAAACTGGACGCTGATCGCGACCTTGACGCCGCATGGCTGAGCGCCGGCTGCGGCGCGACGCCGCAACCGCGGCCGGTCTGTTTTTTCTGTTCCTGCTGAGCGCTTGCGCGCCTAAGGCGCCGCCGCCGCCCCATCTCGCGCTCGGCCGCGTGACTTTTGCCGACCTGCCGGGCTGGCGCGACGGTCATCAGGCCGCGGCGCTGCCGGCGCTGCTGCGCTCCTGTGCCGCGCTCGCCAAGCGGCCGAACGACGCCAAGCTGGGCGTCGCCGGTTTGGCCGGCGACTGGCGCCAGCCCTGCGCCGCCGCCGCAGCGCTCAACCGTCCGAGCGACGAAGCCGTGCGGCAGTTCCTGGAAAGCGAATTCACGCCCTTTGCCGCGTCCGACAACGGCAAAATCGACGCCCTGTTTACCGGCTATTACGATCCCGAGCTCGCCGGCGCGCGCCGGCAAAGCGCGCGCTTCGACGTGCCGATCCTGGCGCGGCCGCCCGATCTGGTGAGCGTGTCGCTCGGCGCCTTCCGGCCGGCGTGGCGCGGCGAACGCATCGCCGGCCGCGTCGTCGACGGCCGGCTGGTGCCGTACTGGACGCGTGCCGAGATCGAAGCCGGCGCGCTCGATCGCTTTCATCTGGCGCTGTTCTATGTCGCCGACCCGATCGAGTTGTTCTTTCTCCAGATCCAGGGTTCGGGCCGCGTGCGCCTGCCCGACGGCAGCACGGTCGAGATCGGCTACGACGGCGAGAACGGCCGCGCCTATGTCACGCTCGGCCGGCTGCTGGTCGAGCGCGGTGCGATGACCCTCGATCAGGTCTCGCTGCAATCGATCGAAGCTTGGCTGCACGCGCATCCGGCCGAGGCCAAGGCGCTGATGGACGAGAACCCGTCCTATGTTTTCTTCCGCGCGCTTGCCGGCGCTGCGCCGCTCGGTGCGCAAGGCGTCGCGCTTACGCCGGAACACAGTCTCGCCGTCGATCCGCGCTTCGTGCCGCTGGGCGTGCCACTGTGGCTCGACATGGCGCAGGGCGCGACCGTGACGCGCCTTCTCGCGGTGGCGCAGGACACCGGCGCGGCGATCAAGGGGCCGCTGCGCGGCGACCTGTTCTGGGGCGCCGGAGGCGCGGCCGCGGTGCAAGCCGGGCCGATGCGGGCCGTCGGCCGCCTGTTCCTACTTTTGCCCAAATTGGCCGTTAGCAAGGGATGAGCGGTCGATTCCGGGCTTAGAACCCCGTAGGGCAGTTCCCACGTATAATATGCGGTGTGTCCCGCGCTACCCGGGACGCGCCGAGAGCGAACCGCGCGAGGAGATTTTTCGATGTTCAAGCGAATCTGGCTCAAATCCACCCTGATGGCGGGCGCTTTGGCGCTGGGCGGCGGCATAGCCGTGGCGCCGACGCCGGCGGCGGCGCGGGTCTTCGTCCATGTTGGCGTGCCATTCTGCTGTGGTCCCTATTATTACTATCCGCCGCCGCCGGTAGTGTATTACCCGCCGCCGGTCTATAACGCGCCACCGCCGGTGGTTTATACGCCGCCGCCGACCCCGGTCGCACCGCAGGCACAGACTTGGTACTACTGCGACAATCCCAAGGGTTACTACCCCTACGTGTCGAACTGCACCAGCGGCTGGCGGCAAGTGCCGGCACGTCCCTAGCGACCCGAACGTCTGAGACCGAGAGGAGAGCTTTCGTGCGAACCATGAAGACGACCGCCGTCAGCCTGATCGCGCTGACCGCGCTTGCGGCCTGCGCCTCGCATCCGATTGGGCCGTCGGTCGCGGTCATGCCGGCGCCCAACAAGCCGTTCTCGGTGTTCCAGGACGATCAGGCGGTGTGCAAGAACTTCGCCGACCAGCAGGTCGCCGGCGCGGCGCAAGGCGCCAACAACTCAGCGCTCGGCTCGGCCGCGATCGGCACGATTCTCGGCGCCGGCTTGGGCGCGGCGATCGGCGGCGGCCGCGGCGCGGCGATCGGCGCCGCCGGCGGCGCGGGCGCCGGCACGCTCTATGGCACGAGCCAATCGAGCCAGGCCAACATGACGATCCAGCAGCGCTACGACATCGCTTACGAGCAGTGCATGTATTCGCGCGGCAACCAGGTGCCGGGCTACGCCCAGGCGCCGTCGTCGGTCTCGCAGCCGCCGGGCTACGCGCCGCCACCTCCGCCGCCGAACTATCCGCCGCCACCGCCTCCCCCGCCGCCGCGCTGAGCGCCGGCGACACGTAAAACCCGCCGCGGTTTCTGCCCGGCGGGTTTTTGTCGAGTTGCTTTCGCGGCGCAGCGCCGCCATCCTGCGCGCGGAAACGCCGGGAAAAATTATGACCGAGAAGCCGCGCGTCGCGCTCTTCGTCACCTGCCTCGTCGACCTGTTTCGCCCGTCGGTCGGCTTCGCGGCGGTGAAGCTGCTCGAGGACGCGGGCTGCACGGTCGAGGTGCCGCGCCATCAAAGCTGCTGCGGCCAGCCGGCCTACAACTCGGGCGACCGCAAATCGGCGCAGGTGATTGCGCTCAACGTGATCGCCGCCTTCGCCAGCTTCGATTATGTCGTGGCGCCGTCGGGCTCGTGCGCCGGCATGCTCAAGGCGCACTATCCGGCGCTCTTCGCCGACGATCCGGCGATGGCGGGCAAGGCGCGCTCGCTCGCCGGCCGCACCTATGAGCTGGTCGCATTCCTGGTCGACGTGATGAAGGTCGAGCGCGTGACGGCGCGCTACGACGGCGTCGCCACCTATCACGATTCCTGCTCCGGCCTGCGCGAGCTCGGCGTCAAGGCCCAGCCGCGTAAGCTGCTCGCCAGCGTCGCCGGCTTGATCGTAAAGGAGATGCGCGATTGCGAGGTGTGCTGCGGCTTCGGCGGCACCTTTGCGATCAAGTACGGCGACATCTCGGACAAGATTGTCGGCGAGAAGACCGACAATATCCGCGCCGCCGGTGCCGATACGCTGCTCGCTGGCGACATGGGCTGTCTGCTCAACCTGGCTGGCAAGCTCGAGCGCGCCGGCGATCCGATCCGGGTGCGCCACGTCGCCGAGGTGCTGGCGGACATCGCCGGCCCCGCCATAGGCGAGTCGGGAGGCAAGACGTGAAGGCGACCAGCCACGCCTTCAAGGCCAATGCGCGCCATGCGCTCGGCGATCCCAACCTGCAACGGGCGATGACCAATCTGCGCGCCGGTTTCGTCGAACGCCGGGCCCATGCGGTGGCGCAGCTACCGGAATGGGAGGAGCTACGCGACGCGGCGGTGGCGATCAAGCGGGACACGCTGGCGCATCTCGATTTCTATCTCGAGGAATTCGAGAAGAAGGTGGTCGCCAACGGCGGCCAGGTGCATTGGTGCCGCGACGCCGCCGAGGCCAACGCAGCCGTGCTAGCGATCTGCCGGCGGCTCGACGCTAGGACCGTCACCAAGGGCAAGTCGATGATCGGCGAGGAGATGGGCGTCAACGACTATCTCGCGGCCAACGGCGTCATGCCGGTCGAAACCGATCTCGGCGAGTACATCATCCAGATCCGGCACGAGCCGCCGAGTCACATCATCGCGCCCGCCGTCCATCTGGTGAAGGAACAGATCGCGCAATCGTTCCGCGACACGCACCGCGCGCTCGACCCGGCGCGGCCGCTGCGCGATGCGCGCCAGATGTGCGACGAGGCGCGCGCGATTCTACGGCCGCGCTTCCTCGCCGCGGATGTCGGCATCACTGGCGCCAATTTCCTCGTCGCCGAGACCGGCTCGAGCATTATCGTCACCAACGAGGGCAACGGCGATCTGACGCAGACGCTGCCCAAGGCGCATGTCGTGCTGGCGTCGATCGAGAAGGCGGTGCCGACGCTCGAGGACGCGGCGACTATCTTGCGCCTGCTGGCGCGTTCGGCCACCGGCCAGGAATTCTCGGCCTACACCACGGTCTCGACCGGGCCGCGCCGCCGCGACGATGCCGACGGGCCGGGCGAGTATCACGTTGTGCTGCTCGACAATGGCCGCAGCGCGCTGTTGGGCGGCGAGTTCGAGGACATGCTGCGCTGCATCCGCTGCGCCGCCTGCCTCAACCATTGTCCGGTCTATCAGGCGATCGGCGGCCATAGCTGGCTGGGTCTATCCCGGGCCGATGGGCTCGGTGCTGACGCCGTCGCTGATTGGCGTCGAGGAAGCCGGCAACCTGCCCAACGCCTCGACCTTTTGCGGCCGCTGCGAAAGCGTCTGTCCGATGAGGATTCCGTTGCCCAAGATGATGCGCCACTGGCGCGAGCGCGAGTTCCAGCGCCATTTGCTGCCGCGCGCCTATCGCCTCGGCCTCGCCGCCTGGGCGTTCCTGGCGCGGCGCCCGGCGCTCTACCGCCTCGCCGCCGATGTTGGCGCGCGCGTGCTGGGCACTGTCGGGCGCGCCCGAGGTCGCTTCCGCGCCCTGCCCTTGGCAGCAGGGTGGACCCGCACACGCGGCATGCCCGCGCCCGAAGGCCGCAGCTTCATGAGTCTGTGGTCGGCGCGCCAAGCGACGCGGAAGGCCCGATGAGCGGTTCGCGCGACCAGGTCCTGGGATCGATCCGGCGGTCGCTCAAACGCGGGCCGCTGGCGCCCGAAGCGGCGGCGGCCTGCGAGACCCACCTGGCGACGCACCGGCGCAATCTTATTCCGGCGCGGGCGCGGAGTCTTCCGCCGCGCGGCCAGGTCGAGCTTTTCGTCAAGATGGCCGAGGCGGTCAACGCCACGGTGGCGCGGGTGAGGCAAGCGGGCGACGTGCCGGCGGCGATCGCCGAATACCTGACGCGGCTCAACCTGCCGCCGCGTTTGGTGCGCGCACCCGATCCGGCGCTCGACGCGCTGCCGTGGAGCGAGCGTCCGCTGCTCGAAACCCGGCGCGGCATCGCCGAGGATGCCGATGCGGTCGGCGTCACCGCCTGCTTCGCCGCCGTCGCCGAAACCGGCACCTTGATGCTGCATTCCGGCGCCGCCGGGCCGACGCGCAACAATTTCCTGCCCGACACGCACGTTGTCGTCGTTCGTGGCAGCCAGGTGGTGGCCGCTTACGAGGACGGCTGGGACCGGCTGCGCGCCGCGCGCGGCGGCGACGGCGGCTTCGCCATGCCGCGCACGGTCAACTTCATCACCGGTCCGTCGCGCACCGCCGACATCGAGCAGAAGATCGAGCTCGGCGCGCACGGACCGCGCCGGCTCCATATCGTGCTGATCGACGATGGCGAGCCGGCTTAGGGACGAGGACCGCACGCTCTGGCGCGATGCGATGCGCGGCGTCAAGCCGCTGCGCCGCAGGGCGATCGCGACGACACCCGCCGCCGTACCCGAGCCAGCATTGTCGCCGCCGCCTATTCCCGCTCCCGTGGAACGGGGGAGGGTTGGAGCGGGGGTCGTCGCGTCGGCACTCGATCGGCGGACGCTGACGCGGCTCAAGCATGGCGAGATGCCGATTGAAGCGCGTCTCGATCTCCACGGCCTGACGCAAGAGGCGGCGCATCGTGCGCTCGTCCGCTTTATCGACGAGGCGACCGCCGATGGCGCGCGCCTGACGCTGGTGATCACCGGCAAAGGTCGCAGTGGCGAAGGCGTGTTGCGCGAAGCCGTGCCGCGCTGGCTCACCGAGCGGGCGAATCGCGCGCGCATCCTGGCGGTGATGCCGGCGGCGGCGAAACACGGCGGCAGCGGCGCGCTCTACGTCCTGCTACGGCGGACGCGAGCATGACGCCGTTCGGCATTAAGTTGCGCGCCATCCGCGCCGAGCGCGGCATTCGCCTCAAGGACATGGCTACGACGCTCGGCGTCTCGGCCGCCTATCTCTCGGCTTTGGAGCACGGGCGGCGCGGCCGGCCGACGCATGCGATGGTGGTGGCGATCTGCGCCCAGCTCGGCATCATCTGGGACGAGGCCGACGAGCTGATGCGTCTCGCGCGCATCTCGCATCCGCGCGTCACCGTCGACACCGCCGGGCTGTCGTCCGAGGCGACCGAGCTCGCGAATCTTCTGGCCGAACGCATCCGCAAGCTGCCGCCGGACCGAGTCGCGCGGCTGCTCGACCTGCTCAAAACCGCACCGGCGGGGCCGCCGCCGCGCCGCCGGCGGACGGTGAACGCACGCTGACCTAATCGCTCCGGGTTTCCCCTAGAACGCCACCGGAGAATCGGGAGAACCGCGGAAAACGGTTGTTTTAAGTCCCCGCCGCACCGCACGCTTTTTCCCGCCCAATCACCGGTTCGTGCGCCTCCGATCGTCAACCGATCCTGCTCCCGACCCTCCGATTGACGCAGCCGCCGTGGGCGTGCACGGCACCAAACGCTTTGGAGACCCAGCTTGGCTACTGGCACCGTGAAGTGGTTCAACGCGCAGAAGGGCTACGGCTTCATTCGTCCGCAGGACGGCGGGAAGGACGTTTTCGTCCACATCTCGGCAGTCGAGCGCGCCGGCATGGGCACGCTCAACGAAGGGCAAAAGCTCCGTTATGAGATCGCACGTGATCGCGGCAAGGATGCTGCCGCCAACCTCGCGCTCACCGAATAACAACTTACTCTGGACCGCCCCCCATATTCGGCCGGACCCTCAAGGGCGCTCCGCTCCCCCGGACGCCCTTTTTCTTTTGCGCGTGCCGCAACCGCTAGAGAATGAACTTCGACAGATCGGCATTCTTGGCGAGTTCACCGACGCGCGTGCGCACATAGTCGCGGTCGATGGTCAGCACGGTGCCCGGCGGCTGGTCCGATGCGGTGTAGCTGGCCTCCTCGAGCAGCCGCTCGAGCACGGTGTGCAGCCGGCGGGCGCCGATGTTCTCGACGCTGGTGTTGATCGTCTCGGCCAGCGCGGCGATCTCGTCGATCGCCTCGGACTTGAATTCGAGCGTCACGTTCTCGGTCGCAAGCAGCGCCTTGTACTGCTTGATCAGGCTGGCTTCGGGCTCGGTGAGGATGCGGCGGAAATCGTCGCGCGTCAGCGGTTTGAGCTCGACCCGGATGGGCAGCCGGCCTTGCAGCTCGGGCAGCAAATCCGACGGCTTCGCCAGGTGGAACGCACCCGAGGCGATGAACAGTATGTGGTCGGTCTTCACCGCGCCGTGCTTGGTCGCGACCGTCGTGCCCTCGATCAGCGGCAAGAGGTCGCGCTGCACGCCTTCGCGGCTAACGTCGCCGACGATGCGCTCGCCGCTGCGGCCGGCGATCTTGTCGAGCTCGTCGATGAAGACGATGCCGTTCTGCTCGGTCGCGGCGATCGCCTCCTTCACCACCTTCTCCTGGTCGAGGAGCTTGTCGCTTTCCTCGCGCAGCAGCACCGGCTGGGCCTCGGCGACGGTCATGCGCCGAGGCTTGGTGCGGCCGCCGCCGAGCTTGCCGAAGATATCGCCGAGATTGATCATGCCGACCTGGGCACCGGGCATGCCGGGAATCTCGACCGTCGGCGCGCCGCCGCCCGAATCCTGGACCTGGATCTCGACCTCTTTGTTGTCGAGCTCGCCGGCCCGCAGCATGCGGCGGAACTTGTTTCGGGTGTCCGGTCCCGCGCCGGGTCCGACCAGCACGTCGAGGACGCGGTCCTCGGCGGCCAGCTCGGCCTTGCTGGTCACCTCGTGGCGCAGGCGCTCGCGCGTCAGTGCCAGCGAGACCTCGAGCAGGTCGCGCACGATCTGCTCGACGTCGCGGCCGACATAGCCGACCTCGGTGAACTTGGTGGCCTCGACCTTGATGAACGGCGCCTGCGCCAGCTTGGCGAGGCGGCGCGCGATCTCGGTCTTGCCGATGCCGGTCGGGCCGATCATCAGGATGTTCTTGGGCAGCACCTCGTCGCGCAACTCGGCCGGCAGCTGTTGGCGTCGCCAGCGGTTACGCAAGGCGATGGCGACGGCGCGCTTGGCGTCGTTCTGGCCGACGATATGGCGATCGAGCTCGGAGACGATCTCGCGCGGACTGAAGGATGCGTTCATTGCGTGTCGAGCGATTCGAGCGTGACGTTGCGGTTGGTGTAGATGCAGATGTCGGCGGCGATCGCCATCGACGTGCGGACGATGGCCTCGGCGTCGAGGTCCGGGCGGTCGAGCAGCGCGCGCGCCGCGGCCAGCGCGTAAGGCCCGCCCGAGCCGATGCCGATGATGCCGCTTTCGGGCTCGAGCACGTCGCCGGTGCCCGATAGCACCAGCGAAACCTCCTTGTCGGCGACCGCCATCATCGCCTCGAGGCGGCGCAGCAGCCGGTCGGTGCGCCAGTCCTTGGCGAGCTCGACGCAGGCACGGGTGAGCTGCCCCGGGTACTGCTCGAGCTTGGCCTCGAGCCGCTCGAACAGCGCGAAGGCGTCGGCGGTGGAACCGGCGAAGCCGGCGAGCACGGTGCCGCCGCCCAGCCGGCGCAGCTTCTTGGCGTTCGACTTGATGATGGTGTTGCCCATCGTGACCTGGCCGTCGCCGGCGATCACGACCTTGCCGCCTTTGCGCACGGACAGGATCGTGGTGCCGTGCCAGGCCGCCGGGTTGTGCTCGTGCATGAGGTCCTTTCGAGGCAGGAAACGGCCCTAAATGTAGGTCACAGGCGGCGTTAATCAAGCCGGCGCGCGGGCCGCGCTGGCACGGCGGCGGCACGCCTGCTACAAGACCGCGGCAAGGAGTTGATTTCGATGGCGAAAACCACCGCCAAAGCCAAGCGTGGCCGCGCCAAGCTGAAAGGCCGCGTCGCCGAAGTCGAGCGCGCGACGCGCGAGACCCGCATCCGGGCGCGCGTCAATCTCGACGGCGCAGGCCGCGCCAGCATCCGCACGGGTATCGGCTTCCTCGATCACATGCTCGACCAACTGTCGCGCCACAGCCTGATCGATATCGAGCTCGAGGCCAAAGGCGATCTGCACATTGATCAGCACCACACCACCGAGGATTCGGGCTATGTCGTCGGCGAGGCGATCGCGCGCGCGCTGGGCGACCGCGGCGGCATCGGCCGCTGGGGCGAGGCGATGGTGCCGATGGACGAGACGCTGACGCGCGTCGCGCTTGACGCCTCGAACCGGCCCTATCTGATCTGGAAGGTGAAGCTGTCCAAGCCGAAGCTCGGCCAGATGGACAGCGAGCTGTTCAAGGAATGGTTCCAGGCCTTCGCCCAATCGGCCGGCGTGACGCTGCACGTCGAGAATCTCTACGGCGAGAACAACCACCACATCATCGAATCCTGCTTCAAGGGCCTGGCGCGAGCGTTGCGCCAGGCGGTCGCGATCGATCCGCGTCGCGCCGGAGCGGTGCCTTCGACCAAGGGCGTGCTCGGCGGAAGTCTCTGATGTCGACAGTGCTGATCGATTACGGCTCGGGCAATCTGTGCTCGGCCGCGAAGGCGTTCGAGCGCGCGGCGCGCGAGCACGGCCTCGACGCGGCCGTGACGGTCACCGGCGACGCGCGCGCCCTCGCCGCCGCCGACCGCGTCGTGCTGCCCGGCGTCAGCGCCTTTGCCGACTGCAAGCGCGGCCTGGCGGCCCTGCCCGGCATGATCGAGGCCCTGCACGAGGCAGCGATCGTTCGCCGCAAGCCGTTCCTCGGCATCTGCGTCGGCATGCAGCTGATGGCGACGGTCGGGCGCGAGTTCGAGACGGTCGACGGCCTTGGCTGGATTCCGGGCGAGGTGGTGGCGCTCGCGCCGAACGATCCCGCGCTTAAGATTCCGCACATGGGCTGGAACGAGCTCAAGCTCGCCGCGACTCATCCGCTCTTGGATGGCATCAAAACGGGCGACCACGCCTATTTCGTCCATTCGTACCAGCTCAAGGCGCGCGAACCGCGCCATGTCCTGGCGGCCGCCGATTACGCCGGCCTGGTCACCGCCGCGGTCGGACGCGACAACCTGGTCGGCGTCCAGTTCCACCCCGAGAAGAGCCAGGCGACCGGTCTGCGGCTGATCGCCAACTTTCTGCGGTGGCGGCCGTGATCCTCTATCCGGCGATCGACCTCAAGGAAGGGCGCTGCGTGCGGCTGGTGCGCGGCGCGATGAACAGCGCCACCGTTTTCAACGACGATCCGGCGGCGCAGGCGCGCGACTTCGCCGCCGCCGCCGCGACGTGGATTCACGTCGTCGATCTCGACGGCGCCTTTGCCGGCAAGCCGCGCAACGCCGCCGCGGTCGAGGCCATTGTCAAAGCCGTGCCGGCCAAGGTGCAGCTCGGCGGCGGCATCCGTGATCAGGCGACGCTCGAAGCCTGGCTCGGCCAGGGCGTGGCGCGGGTCGTGCTCGGCACGGCGGCAGTCAAGAATCCCAACCTGGTGCGGGAATCCTGCCGGCGCTGGCCCGGCCACGTGGCGCTCGGCATCGACGCACGCGGCGGCAGGGTCGCGGTCGAGGGCTGGGCCGAAACCTCGGCGCTGGCGGCGCTCGATCTGGCGCGGCGCTTCGAAGACGCCGGCGCCGCTGCGATTATCTACACCGATATCGACCGCGACGGTGCGCTTCATGGCGTCAATGTCGAAGCGACGGCGGCGCTCGCCAAGGCGGTCAAGACGCCGGTCATCGCCTCGGGCGGCATTGCGTCGCTCGACGATCTCGCCGCGCTCAAGGCGGCGGGGATTCCGGGTGCGATCCTCGGCCGCGCGCTGTACGACGGCGGCGTCGATCTCAAATCGGCGCTGGCCTTGGCGGCGGCCTGATGCTCAAGGTTCGCGTCATTCCCTGTCTCGACGTCAAGGACGGCCGCGTCGTCAAAGGCGTCAATTTCGTCGATCTGGTCGATGCCGGCGATCCGGTCGAGCAGGCCACGGTCTACGACGCCGAAGGCGCCGACGAACTAACCTTCCTCGACATCACCGCCTCGGCCGAGAACCGCGACACGCTCTACGACGTGGTGCGCCGCACCGCCGAGCGCTGCTTCATGCCGCTGACCGTCGGCGGCGGCGTGCGTTCGGTCGACGACATTCACAAGCTGCTGCTGGCCGGCGCCGACAAGGCCTCGATCAACACCGCCGCCGTGGCCCGGCCCGAGCTGGTGCGCGAGGCGGCGGAGAAATTCGGCAGCCAGTGCATCGTCGTCGCCATCGACGCCAAGCAGGCCGGTACCGGCAAGTGGGAGGTCTTCACCCATGGCGGCCGCCGCGCCACGGGCATCGACGCGGGTGAATGGGCCAAGCGCATGGCGGCGGGAGGCGCCGGCGAGATTCTGCTGACCTCGATGGACCGCGACGGCACGCAGCGCGGCTTCGATGTCGCGCTCACCCGCGCCATCGCCGATGCCGTGGCGATTCCAGTGATCGCCGCGGGCGGCGTCGGTGCGCTAGCGCACCTGGTCGAAGGCGTGCGCGACGGCCACGCCAGCGCGGTGCTCGCCGCCTCGATCTTCCATTTCGGCACCTTCCGGGTGGCCGAGGCCAAGGCGGCGCTCAAGGCCGCCGGGATTCCCGTCCGACTCTAGCCGGGTTTACCGCGCCAGCGCCTGGCGGATTTCGTCGGTCGTCCGCTTGACGATGTCGAGCACCCGCTGCTGCGCCTCGGGCGAAGCGGCGCGTGTTTCGCGGACCGCCGCCCGCAGCGCGTGCCACGCGACCCGGAGCTCGGACCGGTCGTCTTCCTCGACCGCCTCGCTGGCGAAGAAGCGCCGCATGCGCTCCATCTTGCGGGCGACGCGCTCGAACTGGGCGAGCATCGCCTGCACGTCCTCGCGGCGCTTATTGAGCTCGGCCTTGCCGGCGTCGGTGATGCGATAGGACTTCTTGTTGCCCTCGGATTCGACCGCAGCGCGGCCGAGTTCCTCGAGATAGGTCAACGCCGGATAGACCATGCCGGGGCTCGGCGCATAGAACCCGCCGGTGCGCTCGGTCAGCTCCTTGATGAGGTCGTAGCCGTGACGCGGCTGCTCCTCGAGCAGCGCCAGGATGAGCAGCTGCAATTCGCTGCTGCCGAGCTTGCGGCCGGCGCTGACACCGCGCGGTCCGAAGCCCACGCCTTCTTCGACCCACCAGCCGAACCGGCCATAACCGTGGCGAAGGCGCATGAAACGCCGGCCGGCGGGGCCGAAACCCCTACAATCGCGATGCATAATGATACTCCGTACAAACATAAAACACATCGTACAATATATCTTAAGTATCATACTGTCAAGATCAAAAACCCGAGCGGATTGGCAATCGGCCGCCGACTTGCAATAGAGGCGAAACCTGTCAGAAATCCGCCCACAACCTGCGAGGCTTGCCATGAGTGACATCGACGGCACGACACTCGACCGGCTTTTCGCCGTGATCGCAGCGCGGCGCGGCGCCGATCCGGCGACGTCCTATACCGCCAAGTTGTTGCGCGAGGGCAAGGGTGCGATCGCCAAGAAACTCGGCGAGGAAGCGATCGAAGCCGGCATCGAAATCGTCAAAGGCGACCGGACGCGGCTGGTCGCCGAAAGCGCCGACGTGCTCTATCATCTCTTGGTGGCCTGGGCCGATGCCGGTGTGGCGCCGGCGGAAGTCTGGCGAGCGCTCGAATCGCGCCAGGGCCGCTCCGGCATCGCCGAAAAGCAGTCCCGCGCCGGCGGCTGACATGGCCTATGACCGCAACAACGTCTTCGCGCGCATCCTGCGCGGCGAGATTCCCTGCCAGAATGTCTACGAAGACGCGCACGTCTTGGCGTTCAACGACATCAGGCCGCAGGCGCCCACCCACATCCTGGTGATCCCCAAAGGCGAATACGTCTCGTTCGACGATTTCGCCGCTCAGGCTTCGGCGGCCGAGCAGACGGCATTCCTCAAGGCCGTGGGTACGGTGGCGCGGTAGCTGGGTCTGGCCGCGGGCGGCTACCGGATCCTGGCCAATCACGGCGCCGATGCCGGCCAGGAAGTGCCGCATTTCCACGTCCATATTTTCGGCGGCAAGCGTCTCGGCCGTATGCTGCCGCGCGAATAGGCCGAACTCCCGGTTCCCCGCATCCGGCCGCGTTGGCACTTCGTTAACCATAAAATTCTGCCAATTTACCAAGGAAAACTGCGGCTTTCCAGGCGCGTTTGGGATAAAGTTTTAGGCGCTTTAGCCGAAAATTAACCATAAACGACGTCTAATCAGCGCCACGGTAAGACCCGAGGATTCGATGTTGGCCGACGCCTTGATTCATCCGGTGCTGGGCTCGCTGCTGCGCTATTGGAACGACAAGCGCGGCGCCGAGCGCATCATGCCCGAACGCAAGGACATCGATCCGCTCGAGATGGGCGCGCGGCTGCTGCCCCATCTGTTGCTGTGCGATCTCTTCGAGCGCGGCAACCGCGTCCGTTTTCGGGTTGTCGGCACCAACATCGTGCGACGCTGGGGTTTCGAGCCGACGGCAAAATATCTCGACGAAGGCCTCGGCCCCTATTTCGCCACGCTGGGCGAATTGCATCATGCCTGCTTTGCCTCGCGATCGCCGATCTATTCGGTGAGCGCGTTCCGCTGGGGCGTCAACCGCGAGCTCGAGGCGCATCATCTCCTGTTGCCGCTGACCAAGGGCGGCTTCGAGCCGGCAATCGCCTTGGCCGGCGTCGCCTTCCGGTCGGACGAAGTGTTCCCGCCGCAAATCCGCAACCTCAAGGGTGTCGCGCGCTTCGAGGAGCGGTATCGCTCCACCGTCGACGCGTCGGAAGAGCCCGAACGCCGCACCGGCACTCCCGGCCGCAACGTCGCCTAGCCCTTCGCCCGTGCTACGCGGATATCCGGGAAACTAGTCACCTGGAACTGAAGTCCACTACATTGTAGAAGAGCGCTCTGGATCTTGGAAGGAGAGCGCTGATGGCGAATGCACGTGCGAAGGGGCGGCCGATCGCGCCGTTGGAGTTGAGCGCCGAGGAGCGGACCTATCTGGAGCGGCAAGTGCGGCGCCACCGCGTTGCCCGATCGCTGTCCGAGCGGTGCCGCGTCATCCTGCGATGCGCCGATGGTTTGTCCAGCAAGTTTGTCGCGGCCGAGATCGGCCTCCACGAACACACGGTTGGCAAGTGGCGGCGCCGTTTCTTGAAAGGTCGCTGCGATGGTCTGCTGGACGAGGCTCGCCCTGGCCGGCCGCGCACCATCGACGACGATCAGGTTGCCGCTGTGATCGAGCGGACGTTACGCACCACGCCGGCCGACGCGACGCACTGGTCGATCCGTTCGATGGCGGCGGAAACCGGCTTTTCCCATACCACGATCCGCCGGATGTGGGCGGCGTTCGGCTTGCAGCCGCACCGCAGCCAGACCTTCAAGCTGTCGAACGATCCGCTGTTCGTCGACAAGGTGCGCGATATCGTCGGCCTTTACCTCTCGCCGCCCAACCGGGCGCTTGTTCTCAGCATCGACGAGAAGAGCCAGATCCAGGCCCTGGACCGCGAGCAACCGGTCTTGCCGATGATGCCTGGCGTCCCCGAACGCCGGATGCATAATTACGTGCGGCACGGGACGACTTCGCTGTTCGCCGCCCTCGATGTCGCCTCGGGCTTCGTCATCGGCAAGTGCTACAAGCGCCACCGGGCGGCCGAGTTCCTAAGCTTCCTCAAAGAGGTCGACGCTCAAGTCCCTGACGGGCTCGATGTCCATATCGTCATGGACAACTATGCCACCCACAAGACGCGCAAGATCAGGGCGTGGCTCGCCCGCCGGCCGCATTATCACGTGCACTTCACGCCGACTTCGGCGTCCTGGATCAATCAGGTCGAGCGCTGGTTTGCAGAACTCACCAGAAAGCGGCTCCGGCGCGGCATCCATACCTCGGTCAGGCTGCTGCAAGCCGACATCCGCGCCTTCATCGACCGGCACAACCAAAACCCCAAGCCCTTCAAATGGACCAAGTCCGCCGACCAAATCCTGGCCTCGGTCAAGCGCTTCTGCCAGAAGACTCACAAAACATTATGCGCCGAACTTTAGATTCACGTGACTAGATCTCGATCTGGCCGCCGAGCTCGACCACCCGGTTCGACGGAATACGGAAGAACTCGGTCGCGTTGACCATCGTCGCCTGGAGGAAGACGAACAGCCGCTTGCGCCAGCGCCAGAAGCGCGGCGTCGAGGCGCTCACCACCACCTTCTCGCGGCCGATGAAGAACGACGTCTCCATCAGGTTGAACTTGAGGCGCATCAGCCTGAGCTGCGCCAGGGTGCGCGGGATGTTGGGCTCGTCGAGGAAGCCATAGCGCACCGCCACCGTGTGAAAATTGTGCTTGAGATTCTTGACCTCGAGTCGCTGGTCGTCGGGTACGTGCGGGATGTCGCAGGTCTCGATCTTCATCAGCACGACGCGCTCGTGCAGCACCTTGTTGTGCTTGAGATTGTGCAGTAGCGCCGCCGGCACCAGCTCGGGGTTGGCGGTCATGAACACGGCCGTGCCGGCGACGCGTTCGGGATGGCCGGGCTTGAGCGTCGCCAGGAAGGTCGGCAGCGGCAGCGCGCCGCGAGCACGTTGCGCCGCCAGGCGGTCGCGTCCTTCCATCCACGTCGACATGATGACGAACACGACCAGGCCGATCGCCAGCGGGAACCATCCGCCTTCGACGAACTTGAGCAGATTGGCCGAGAAGAACAGCAAATCAACGAACAGGAAAAAGCCGAAAACCAGCGCCGCCTGCAACGGGTTCCAGCGCGCGACTCCGACCGCATAGACCAGGGCCAATACCGTGGTCAGCGACATGGTGCCGGTGACCGCGATGCCGTAGGCGGCGCCCAGATTGTCGGAGCTCTTGAAGCCCAGCACCAGGAACACGACCGCAACGAACAGCATCAGGTTGACCCGCGGCACAAAGACCTGGCCGATCTCCTCTTCCGAGGTGTGACGCACCTGGAAACGCGGCAGGTAACCCAGCTGCACCGCCTGGCGCGTCATCGAGAAGGCGCCGGAGATCACCGCCTGCGACGCGATCACGGTGGCGATCGCGGCCAGCACCACCAGGGGATAAAGCCCCCAGCCCGGCGCCAGGCGATAGAACGGGTTCTCGATCGCGCCCGGGTTGGCCAGCAGCATCGCGCCCTGGCCGAGATAATTGAGCATCAGCGCCGGAAAGACGAACGCCAGCCAGTCGGCGCGAATCGGCCGCAGGCCGAAATGGCCCATGTCGGCGTAAAGGGTCTCGCAGCCGGTGAACACCAGAACCACGGCGCCGAGCAGCAGGAACCCGCGCAGCGGATGGTCGAATAGCAGGCTGATGCCGTAGAGCGGATCGAGCGCCCACAGGATCCCCGGCTGGCGGACGATCTCGACCAGGCCTAGCAAGCCGATGACGACGAACCACACCAGGATGATCGGCCCGAACAGACCGCCGACCATGCCGGTGCCGCGCCGCTGCATGGCAAAGAGCGCGAACAGGAGCACCAGGGTGATGGGAATGACGTAAGGATCGAACAACGGCGTCGCGACCTTGAGACCTTCGACCGCGCTGAGCACCGAGATCGCCGGCGTGATCACGCCGTCGCCGTAGAACAGCGACGCGCCGAGCAGGCCGGCGGCGAGAATCCACCAGCGCAACTTCGGCCGGCCGATGGCGGCGCGCAGCGCCAGCGCCGTCAGCGCCAGGATGCCGCCCTCGCCGCGGTTGTCGGCGCGCATGATCACCGAGACGTACTTGACCGTGACGACGACGATGAGCGCCCAGGTGAGCAGCGACAACACGCCATAGACGTTGGCATGTGTGATGACGCCGCCGAGCTCGACGAAGCACAGCTTGACGGTATAGAGCGGCGAGGTGCCGATATCGCCGTACACCACGCCAAGCGCGCCGAGATAGAGATTCTGGTGCATCTGACGCTGGTGCCCGTTGAGCGTGGCCGTTTGGGCCATCGAGACGATGCCTGCTGCGGAATCGGAGGGGTGTGGAAGGCGCCGTGTTTAGCCCTTCCGCCGTGCGGCCGCAAGCGCGTCCGAGAACCGCCTGTCAGGTCAGGGACATAATGCCGATTCCGGGCGTTATCGGACGATCACCACGCCCTTCATCGTCGGGTGGATCTTGCAGAAATAGGCATAGGCCCCCGGCTTGGCGAAGGTGAACGAGAAGGAATCGCCGGTGTCGAGCAGCTGCGAGCCGAACGACGGCTTGGCGCCCACGCCGGTGACGGTATGGGCGTCGTTGTCTTTGTTGATCCAGGTGACGGCGGTGCCGGGCTTAACCGTCAACGTCGCGGGTCCGAACGCGAAATTGCTGATGAAAACCTGATTCGACCCGGCCGCGGGCAACACGGCGTCGGCTGGCGTCGCGCTGCCCATATGGCCCATGTCGCTCATGTCGTGCGTCATCGATTGGGCGCGCGACGGTGGCGCATAGGCGACGATGCCGAAGACGACGGCGGCGGTGAGCGCCGCCGCGCCGATCGAGCCATGCGAGAATCCGCGCATGGCTGCCTCACGCTCCGAGCGTCGTATCGGCCAAGACCACGGCGTGGCCTTTGACCGCCACTTCGCGCACGCCGAGCATGCTACCGAGCTTGTCCGCCGGCACTTTGAGCGGTCCCGGCCCTGAGCCCTGGCCGGCCGGCGGTCGCGATTTCGCAAGCTCGGTCCTGCCGCATCTCGATGCGGCCTACAACCTCGCGCGCTGGCTGGTGCGCGATCCGGCCGACTCCCAGGATGTCGTACAGAAGGCGGTCGTGCGCGCATTGACCTATTTCGCGAGCTTCCGTGGCGACAACGCGCGTGGCTGGTTCCTGCAGATACTGCGCAATGCCGCGCCTATGCCTCGATGAAGCTCGATCGCGGTTTGCGCACCGTGCCGCTGGCCACGGGCGACGACGCGGCCGCCGGCGCGCCCGAGCCGGCCGACGACCCCGAAAGCGCGCTGCTCAAGGTGCGCTCACACGAGAGCCTCGACCGGCTGCTGGCGTCACTACCGGTCTAGCTGCGCGAAGCCATCGTGCTGCGCGAGATCGAGGAACTTTCGTACAAGGAGATTGCGCAGATCACTCAGGCGCCGATCGGCACGGTGATGTCGCGGCTGTGTCGGGCACGGCAGCTGCTGATCGCGGCGGCGCGGCGCGAGGTGGTGCCATGCCCCGCCCGCATGATACCGGCGAGTGCGAGATGACACTGCTCGTCCAGGCCGATTTCGACGGCGAACTCGATGCGACGCAAGCGGCGGCGTTGGCCGCACATCGCGCCGAATGCCCGATCTGCCGGGCCGCCAGAGAATCATTCGACCGCGTGCGCCGGGCGCTGCGCGCGGAGGCGCCCTACCATCGCGCGCCGGAGGTTTTGCGGACCCGGCTCGTCGCGCAGGCGAGTCCATCGCGTGCCCGGGCCGGCCGGCCGATGGCGTGGCGGGCGGCTCTGTCCTTCGTCGCTGGCGGCGCCATCGCCGCGTCGCTGATGCTCGCCGTCGTGCCGCGCCAGACGCCTGACATCGCCATGCAGGTGTTGGCCGGTCATCTCCGCGCGCTCGAGCCCGGCCATCTCGACGATGTGATTTCCACCGATCAGCACACGGTGAAGTCGTGGTTCGACGGCAAGGTCGATTTCGCGCCGCCGGTCAAGGATCTGAAGGCGGTGGGCTTTCCGCTCGAAGGCGGCCGGCTGGATTATCTCGCCGGACGGCGCGTGGCGGCGATGGCCTATGGCCGCGCCAAGCATGTCATCGATCTCTTCGCTTGGCCCGAGGCGGGCGCGGACGCGGGGCCGACCGTGCTCGCGCGCAATGTCTATACGATGATCCGCTGGCGCCAGGACGGCATGGTGCTGTGGGCGGTGTCTGACGTCGAGCGCTCCCAGCTCGAGGATATCGTCGCACGCTGGCGAACGACGCCGTAGCGCCGCCGCGCTATTTCAGCGCGTCGGTGTAGGGAAAGATCAGCTTTCCGGTCGCGTAGGCTTTCGGCCAGACCACGACGTCGTGCTTCGGATTCTCGAGCTGGCCGAGGTCGCTGCCGGTCAGGTGCTGCCACTGGCTGAAGACGTAACGCGGCTTCGCCCACTCGCCGTCGGCATTGAAGCGGATTTTGCCGACCACGGTCGAGAAGCTGTGACTGTGCATGTACTGGGCGAGCTTGCGGTGGTCGAGACTCTTGGTGTCTTCGACCGCCTGCGCCAGGACCTGGCCAGCGGCATAGCCGAACGGCACGAAGCCGTAGCCGAGCGGATCGATGCCGCCTTTCTGCCTGGCAATCGCCTGATAGCGCTTCAAGAGATCGCGCGAGCTCGGGAAGTCGAAGGCCGGCACGAAATCCTCGTGGAAGAGGATGCCGTTCATCAGCGGCCCCATCTGGACCTTCAACGGCGTCGCCAGGAGCCCGATCATCGTGCCGCCGAATATCTTGGTTTTGAGCCCGATCTCGCGCGCGGCGCGGACGATTCCGACGGTGTCGGGCGGGTACGACGCCACGAAGACGACGTCCGGATTGGTCGCCTGGACCGCGCGCATGATCGGCGCGAAGTCGGCGGTCGGCGGCGGGTAGAGCTTGTCGTAGACGATGGTGAGGCCCGCCTTCTTGGCGTTGTCGCGCGCGCCGTCGGTCGCGTTCTTGCCGAACTCGGCGTCGATGCCGACGATCGCGATGGTCTTGACCTTGGGCTTCAACGACGCGGCGATGTCGAAGAATCCCGACGAGAAGGCGTGCACCGGATCGGGTCCGAGCGGCACCATCGAGAAATACTGGTCGTAGTGGTATTGGCGGTTGACCGCGGTGGCGAGCATGCTGATCGTCGTCAGCTTGTGCTGCATGATCACCGGCATCGCTGCCGCCATCAGGTTGGTGCCGTAGGGGCCGAGCAGCAAGTCGACGTGATCGACGTCGATCAGCTTGGTGTAGATTCCCGGATCGTTCGCCGGCAGCGTCTGGTCGTCGTAGTAGACGAGCTCGACCTGGCGATCGAGCAGGCCGCCTTTGGCGTTGACGTCGTTGCGCCATATCTGAAGTGCGACCAGCAGCTGCTTGCCGTTGGGCGCGTTGGCGCCGGTCAGGCCGAGCGCGAAGCCGACCTTGATCGGTGCGGCGGCGAACGCGCCTTGCGTCGCTATCAGCGCCACCGCCACGGCGGCGACCAAGAGCCTGAGACTGCGGAACATCGCGGGACCCCCCCGGAAAACGTCCAGCTTCGACGGCCGGTTCGGCCCGCGCCATCTTTAACATGCGCCTGCCCATCGCCCAAGGCCCGCCCACGTCGCACGGCGGTCCGATGGCGCCCCAAAATCGCCGTAAAACCGGCTCACACTCCGGCAATGTCGGATGTGTTCCCGCTGTGTTGTCGTCGCGCGTGATGGTTGCAAATCCGGCTTCCCGCGAATCGCCGCTGCCGCTGGCCGGGCTCGAGGTTCTCCTGGTCGAGCACGAGAGCGCCGCCGTGTTCGTGGTCGAGGACATGCTGTTCAACCTGGGCGCGGCGACCGTGTGGCATGCCGCGAATGTCGACGGCGCGTTGGCGCTGTTGCGAAACCGCCGACCGGGGGTCGCGGTCGTCGATGTCAGCCTCGCCGGCGAGCCAGCTTATCCGGTCGCAGAAAAGCTGACTGCGGCGGGCATTCCCTTCGTCTTCGTCGCCGGCTATGGCAGCGACGGCATCCGGCGCCGCTGGTCGGAGCACGTCACGCTGCAGAAGCCGTTTCGTCCGGCGACCCTCGCCACGGCCCTGCGCGCGGCGCTCAACGCCAACGGCGCCAGCGCACCGTAACCGCACCTAGCGCACCAGCGCGTCCCAGCCGAAGGCGATGTGGCGATAGGACAGCGCCTCGGCCTGCTGCCGCCGCGCCGAGCGCCGCTGGCAACATGCCCGCCATCGGCAGCAGCGAGCCGTCGAGTGCCAGTTCGCCCAATGCGACGAAGCGCTCGAGCTCCTCGCCCGGCAGCACGTCCATCGCCGCCAGCAAGCCGAGTGCGATCAGCAGATCGAAATGGCTGCCTTCTTTCAGGAGATCGGCCGGCGCCAGGTTGACGATGATGCGCCGGGCCGGCAGCGCCAAGCCCATCGCGGTGAGCGCCGCGCGCAACGCGCTCGCGCGATTCGCCGACCGCCTTGTCGGGCAAGGCCCACCATGGTGAACGCCGGCAGGCCACCGGCGATCGTCACCTGAGCCTCGACGGGCACCGCCTCGATCCCCTCGCGACGGTGCGGATGCGCGCGACCATGCTCCCCCCTGGGGCGCCGGGTCGCAGGCTATCGCGCAAGCGGCGAGCGCGAAAGCTCGCCCGAAACCGATCCGCGCCGCTACCGTTGGTTTTCGGGTTCCACGACAGCGGGAGGCACGTCATGGCGCCTCGAACCAAGCGCGGCAAGACGGCGCGCGTGATGCGGGAATTCAAGCAGGGCCGGTTGCGAGGCGGGCGCGGCCTCCACGGCAAGGTCAAAAGCCGCTGTCAGGCGGTCGCCATCGCGATGTCGGAATCGGGCCAATCCCGGAAGCGCCGGCGATGCAAACGGCGCTGAGACTCAACGCGCGGTCAAAGCCGCGCGCCACCGGGCGAAGGCATCCTTGAGCCCGCCGTAGAGCCGCTTGCGCTCCACCGGCGAGAGGAAGGCGCCGAGCGCCAAGCGCGTGCCGTGCGAGGCGACGGAGAGGCGGTTTTCGTCGGCGTCGATCTCCTCGAACACCAGCCGCGCCCACACCGGCTCGAAGCGCCAATGGCGCCGGTCGCCGCGCACGCCGATGCGCTCGACGGTGAGGTCGGACGCGGTCAGCCGCACATGCTCGACCTTGCGCGCGCTGCGGTAGCTGGCGCGGAAAGCGAGATAGACCAGCGCCACATCGAGGCCGAAGAAGCCAGTCACCGGCCAAGCGCCGAGCAGGACGCAGCCGACCGACAACGCGAACGAGGCGCCGCCGAGCACCGCCATCACCACGCCGAAACCCCGGGGCGGCAGGCTGCGATAGGGTTGCAGCCGCGCATCGAAGAACACCGAATTGGCTTCGGTGGCGCTCATGGCCATGGCCGTATTAGGGTCCCGTTATGGCCCGCATGTCAAAAGAGAACGCCGCCCGGTTCCTTGCGTTGCTGGCTGCCGAGCGGCCCGATCCGACCACCGAGCTCGAATACATCAATCCGTACACGCTCCTGGTGGCGGTGGTGCTTTCGGCCCAGGCGACCGACGTCGGCGTCAACAAGGCCACGACCGAGCTGTTCAAGGTCGCCGATACACCGGCCAAGATGGTCGCGTTGGGCGAGGCCAAACTGCGCGATACCATCAAGACCATCGGCCTCTATCGCACCAAGGCGGCGAACGTCGTCCGGCTGTCCAAGATGCTGCTCGCCGAACACGGCGGCGATGTGCCGACCGACCGCGAGGCACTCGAGGCGTTGCCCGGCGTCGGGCGCAAGACCGCCAACGTCGTGCTCAACGTCGCCTTCGGCCAGCCGACCATCGCCGTCGACACGCATATCTTCCGTCTCGGCAACCGCACCGGCCTGGCGCCGGGCAAGGATCCTCGCGCGGTCGAGGCGGCGCTGGTGGCGATCGTGCCGGAGCAATATCTCCGCCATGCGCATCACTGGCTGATCCTGCACGGCCGTTACGTTTGCACCGCGCGCAATCCGAAATGCGAGGCTTGCGTCGTCAACCATCTTTGTCTGTACGAGGCCAAGACGACGCTCGGCGATCCGGCGCGACCGGCGGCGGCTAAGGCTTCGCCAGTACGTCGGCCATCACATAGAGCCCGGGCTTCTTTCGCGCGAGCCATTGGGCGGCGCGCACCGCGCCGCGCGCGAAGACCCGGCGCGAGGTAGCGCGGTGGGCGAGATCGACGGTCTCGCCCGAACCGGCGAACGTCACCTGATGGAATCCGACCTCGTCGCCGCCGCGGAGCACAGCGAAGCCGATGTCGCCAGCCTTGCGCGGGCCGCTGACGCCGTCGCGCGCGGCGACGCGCTTCTTGCCGAGATCGACACCGCGCCCGGCGGCTGCCGCGCGGCCGAGCGCCAGCGCCGTGCCCGATGGCGCGTCGACTTTGTGGCGGTGATGCATCTCGAGGATCTCGATGTCGTAGTCCGGTCCGAGCTGCGACGCCGCTTCGCGCACGAGTTCCAAAAGCAGATTGATCCCGACGCTCATGTTGGGCGCCCACAGGATCGGCGCCTTGCGCGCCGCCTGCTTGAGCGCGCTTTCCTGCGCGGCGTCGAGCCCGGTGGTGCCAATGACCAGCGCCTTGCCAGTCGCCGCCGCGATCTTGGCGTGGCCGACGCTGGCCGCCGGCCACGAGAAATCGATCACCGCGTCGGCGACCCGGAACAAGCCGAGCGCGTCGCTGCCGACTTTGGTGCCGAGCGATCCGACGCCGGCCAGCTCGCCCAGATCGCGGCCGAGATGCGAGCTGTCGGCCGCGTCGATGCCGCCGACGAGTCGCATTCCCTTGGTCTCCAGCACTTCGAGCGCGACCATGCGGCCCATCCGCCCGCCGCAGCCGGAAACCCCGATCTTGAACTCGGCCATATCCTGCTCCCCTCGCCTGAAACTCGGCGAAGGGCGGCGCAAATGCAAGCGCGGCGCGGCCCCGGTCGGCGGCCCTCTTCCCACGACTCGCCGCATCCTCTACACCATCGCCTTCATGGCCCTTCTGCGCTCGGTCGCGACCGTCGGCGGCTACACCATGATGAGCCGCGTCTTGGGTTTCGTGCGCGACATGCTGACGGCGCAGTTTCTTGGCGCCGGGCCGGTGGCCGACGCCTTTTTCGTCGCGCTGCGCCTGCCCAACCTGTTCCGCAGCTTCTTCGCCGAGGGCGCGTTCAGCGCCGCCTTCGTGCCGATCTTCGCCGGCATGATCGCCAAGGAGGGACATAAGCCGGCGCGGCTCTTCGCCGAGGACGCGATGGCGATGCTGACGACCGTGCTCTTCGTCTTCGTTCTGGCCTGCGAGATCGCCACACCGGCGCTGCTGCACGTGCTGGCGCCAGGCTTCGCCGCCGAGCCGGAGAAATTCGCGCTCACCGTCACGCTGACGCGCATCACCTTTCCCTATCTGCTGTTCATCTCTTTGGTGGCGTTGCAAGGCGGCGTGCTCAACTCGCTCGAGCGCTTCGCCGCCACCGCGGCGACGCCGGTGCTGCTCAACCTCTTTCTGATCGGCACCCTGCTGCTGGTGCGGCCGGTAAGCGGCGCGGCGCTGAGTTGGGCGGTAACGACTGCCGGCTTCGCCCAGTTCGTCTGGCTGATGGTGTCGTGCCGCCAGGCCGGGCTGCCGCTGCGCTTTCCGCGGCCGCGCTGGACGCCGGCCCTGAAACGCCTCGTCGGATTGATGGGCCCCGGTATCTTCGGCGCCGGCGTGACGCAGCTCAACCTCGTGGTCTCGACCGCGGTCGCCTCGCTGCTGCCGACCGGCGCGGTCTCCTATCTCTATTACGCCGACCGGCTCAACCAGCTGCCGTTGGCCGTAGTCGGCATCGCCGTCGGCACCGCCATCCTGCCGCCGCTGTCGCGCCAAATCCGCACCGGCGACGAAGCCGGCGCGGTGCGGACGCAGAATCGCGGCCTCGAGCTGGCGCTGCTGCTGACCCTGCCGGCGGCGGTGGCGCTCGGCGTGCTGGCGCGGCCGATCCTGGCGACGTTGTTCGAGCGCGGCGCCTTCGGGCCGACCGAGGTCGTTGCGACGGCTGGCGCGCTCGCCGCCTATGCGGCCGGCTTGCCGGCCTTCGTGCTGGTCAAGGTGCTGGCGCCGGCTTTCTTCGCGCGCCACGACACCGCAACGCCGGTCAAGGTGGCGGTGCTCGCGGTCGCGGCCAACCTCGTGCTGACGTTGACGCTCGGCGTGGCGCTGCCCTTCGCCCATGTCGGCATCGCCTGCGCCACCTCGGCTGCCGGCTGGATCAACGCCCTGGCGCTGCTCTGGCTGCTGCAGCGGCGCACCCATTTACGGCTCGACGCGCGCTCGCGTGCGCGCATTCCGCGGATTCTCGTCGCGTCGCTGCTGATGGGCGCGGTGCTGGTCGCGCTCAAGGTGCCGCTGGCGCCCTATTTCGGCGCGCACCTGCTCGCGCGTTTAGCCGCCCTCGTCGCGCTGATCGCTGCCGGTCTGGCCGCGTTCGCGATCTTCGCGCTGGTGCTGGGCGCCGCCGACCGCAGCGAGCTCGGTCAGCGTCTCGGGCTTGACCTCGCGGCCCGGCGGCGGCGATAACGGTCGCGCCCGCGCCCTCCATCAGCGATGACGGCATGAAACGCATCTTCTCGGGCGTCCAGCCCACCGGCAACCTCCACCTCGGCAACTATCTCGGCGCGATCCGCAACTGGGTCCAGCTGCAGAAGGACTTCGACTGCATCTTCTGCATCGTCGACCTGCACGCGCTCACCCTGCCGCAGGATCCGAAGGAATTGCGCGAGCAGACGCGCGAAGTCACCGCCGCCTACATCGCCGCCGGCATCGATCCCGAGCGCTGCATTATCTTCAATCAAAGCACCGTGCCGGGCCACGCCGAACTCGCCTGGCTCTTGGGCTGCTTGACGCCGCTCGGCTGGCTCAACCGCATGACCCAGTTCAAGGAGAAGGCTGGCAAGCACCGCGAGGAAGCTGGCCTCGGCCTCTATTCCTATCCGGTGCTGATGGCGGCCGACATCCTACTCTACAAGGCGACGCACGTGCCGGTGGGCGAGGACCAGAAGCAGCATTTGGAATTGGCGCGCGACATCGCCGGCGCCTTCAACCGCCGCTATGGCGTCGAGTTCTTTCCCCTGCCGGAGCCGCAAATCTTTGGCGCCGGCACGCGGGTGATGAGCCTGCGCGACGGCACCAAGAAAATGTCGAAATCCGACAGCTCGGATTATTCGCGCCTCAACATGACCGACGATGCCGATGCCGTCGCGCTCAAGATCAAGAAAGCCAAGACCGACCCGTTGCCGCTGCCAGCGACCAAGAAGGAGGCCGAAACGCGGCCGGAGGCCGACAATCTGCTCGGCATCTACGCGGCGCTCGCTGATCTCGACAAGCCGACGGCGATCGCGCGCTTCGCCGGCAAGAATTTCTCCGCCTTCAAGGACGAGCTTGCCGGCGTGGCGGGCACGGTACTGGGCAAGATCGGTTCCGAGATGAGGCGGCTGACAGCCGATCCCGGCTATATTGATAACGTGCTGAAGCGCGGCGCGGAGCGCGCCAACGCCATCGCCAAGCCGGTGCTGCGCGAGGTCTTCGACACGATGGGCCTGCTGCGGCCCTGAGCGGCGACCACTAACCCGCTGGTATATCAGCGCATGGCCGATCTGCGCGCAGCACCGACCTTATTGACCTAAATCAACACAGGGAAATGGTTTTTCCGCCTTAATTCCCACCCAGGGGGACGGAACGCCACCCCAATTCGGGCATCGAGACCGGCCGAAAACGGCTGGCCGGAAGGATGGCTGCGATGTGGAACGAAATCACCAGTATGGCCGGCCATAGCGGCGCGATGGGGCCGACGCTCGGTGTGCTTTGGCTCTTGGGCTTGGCGGTTGCGGCGTTCGCCCGGCTGACGCTGCAGAAGCACCGTCGCTAGGCGCTTAGCCGAGCGCCGCGGCGCCGGCCACCGCCACTTGGCCATCCTGCGCCGAGGAAGCGCCCGAGACGCCGAGCGCGCCGATCACCTTGCCGCCCACAGTCAATGGCACGCCGCCCTCGATCGGCAGCACGCCGGGCAGGCTGGCGAGGTGGGTCTTACCGCTGGCATAGGCGTCCTCCCAGAACTTGGTCGGACGCTTGAACATCGCTGCGGCGCGCGCCTTGGCGATCGACACCTCGACGCTGGCCAGGCCGGTCTCGTCCATGCGCGCCAGATGCAGCAGATGCCCGCCGTCGTCGACCACCGACATGGTGACGTTGAGATCGTGCTTGCGGGCCTCGGCCTCGGCGGCGGCGATGATGGCGCGCGCACCGGTCAGGGTGAGGACTTTCTTGTCGGCAAGGCTGGCCATGCGAGTTCTCCGTTGCGAGGCGGACGGCGATCATAACCGGTGCGGCGGTGAACGCGACAGGTTTGCGGCGCGCCGGGCCAAGGCGCTTTGTCGCCCGCGAGTCGCGATTGTAAAATCGCGACGATGCGCGCCCGGGCGTGCTGCACATCGGCTGCGACAAGGCGCGTCTTCGCGACGCTCGCGGTCGTTGTCGGACTGGCCGCCGCCCGCGCCGCGCCGCCGTTGTCGGCGGATCTGTTGGCGCACCGGATTGCGCTCGGGTCCGACGTCGCCGGCCGCTCGATCACGCTGTTCGGAACCGTCGACGCGCCCGGCGACATCGTCGTCGTGGTGCGCGGTCCCGAATCCCCGGCGGTGGTGCGGCGCGGCCCGTTCGGCGATTTCTGACTCACCGCCCAGCGCGTCGCCTTTGCCGGCGTGCCGGATTATTACGCCGTCTATGCCTCGGCGCCGCTCGACGCGATCGTGCCGCCGGATATCCAGGCGCAGCACCAGATCGGCCTCGCCAACCTGCGCTTCCAGGTGCAACCGCCGCCGCCCGATCCGGCGTTGGCTCAGGCGGCGCGGGCGGCCCTGATCGCCCAGCGGCAGACCACGGGCCTCTATGCCGCTTCGCCCGGCAAGGTCGCGTTCGTCGGCGATCGCTTGTTCCGCGCCACGCTGAATTTTCCCGTCGACTCGCCGCCTGGAACGTATTTCATCGAAGTGCTGCTGCTGCGCGACAAGGCTCTAGTCGGCGGCCAGATCATGTCGCTGACCATCGCCCAAAGCCGGCGCGGCACGGCGGTCGAAGGCTCTGTTGGATGGCGCTTGGTCCTTGCCGCGGGTCTGGGCGCGTTGACGGCGACGATCGCGGCAACCGGCATTTTTGTCTGGCACACCCGCCGCCCGGCGCGCGCCGAGCCGCGCCCGGAACGGCCCCGCCCGGCGGCGCCGGCGCTGACCGGCATTAGCCTTACGCGGCAAGGGGTTGACTTGGCGCCGCCAAAGCCCAAATTTAGGCCGTGCGATTGGAGCAAATCCGTATGTTCATTCAGACCGAAACCACGCCCAACCCCGCGACCCTCAAGTTCCTGCCGGGCCGCGCCGTCATGGGCGACGGCACCGCCAATTTCCCCGATGTCGCCAGCGCGCAGCGCTCGCCTTTGGCGCAGCGGCTGTTCGGCCTTTCCGGCGTCACCGGCGTGTTTCTCGGCGCCGATTTCATCACCGTCGCCAAGGCCGACGACGTCGATTGGCTGGCGCTCAAGTCGCAAGTGCTCGGCGCCATCGTGCAGCACTTCACCGCCGGCGAGCCGATCGTGCTCGACGACCAGAAGGCCGCCGTCGAGGACGAAAGCGACGAGGTCGTCGCCCAGATCAAGGAACTGCTCGAAACCCGCGTCCGCCCCGCGGTGGCGCAGGACGGCGGCGACATCACCTTCGACCACTACGTCGACGGCGTGGTCTATCTCCACATGCAGGGCTCGTGCTCGGGCTGCCCGTCTTCGACTGCGACGCTCAAGGCGGGCATCGAGAACATGCTGCGCCACTACATTCCGGAAGTGACCGAAGTCCGGCCGGTTTGATTCTTTGAGGCCGCGCTCGCGGCCGTCCCGCCAACCCCGCTCGCGTGGCCTCGTTTAAGCCGTAACTTTCGGCATCATCGGTTCGGGCGCGTCCTGGTCCGACAGCAGTGGGTATTTTTTGCTGTCGAACAGCTGGTAGTGCCACCACTCGTTCTGGTAGAAATCCCAACCCGCGGCACTCATCAAACCCAGTAGCAGAAAACGGTTCCGCTGCGCGCCCTCGGGAATCGTCGTGCTGCCGTGATGCGACAGCGGCGTGAAGGCGTCGAATCCGGTACCCATGTCGAGCGCCTGGCCTCGCGCGTCGATTAGCGTCAGGTCGACCGCGACGCCGCGCGAATGCGGCGAGCCCTTGCGTGGATCGGCGAGGAACTCGGGGTCAGGCCGGAAATTCCACAACGCCCATTGCGCCTCGCTCGGCCGAAAGGCGTCGAAAATCTTGAGCCGCAGGCCCAGCGGCTTGGTGAGGTCGACCGCGCGCGCCAGCGCCGCCTCGGCGTCGGGATGGAGATAGCAGCCGGGGCGGGCATAGACCGGCTTGCCGGTGAAGTTGGCCGCCGTGGCATAGGTGATGTCGAGGACGACACCGTGGCGCGCGGTGGTGATCGCATGCAGCGACATGACCCGATTCTCCTAGCACGTTATTATTGGTGGCATGAAGGTTTTGGGCCTCGACAGCGCCGGCAGCCAATGCGCGGTCGCCGTGCTCGACGGCGAACGGGTCGCCGCCGCGCGCGCCGAAGCGATGACGCACGGCCAGGCCGAGCGGCTACTGCCGCTGATTGCCGAGGCTATGAACGTCGCCGGCATCAAACCCGCAGCGCTCGATCTGATCGCGGTGACCACCGGCCCCGGCAGTTTCACCGGCATTCGCATCGGTCTTGCCGCGGCGCGCGGCCTGGCGCTGGCGACCGGCCGGCCCGTGACGGGCGTCGGCGTGTTCGACACCTACGCGACGGCGGTGCCGCCGGTCGCGTGGCAGGGCCGCAGCCTGGTCGTCGCCGTCGAATCGAAACGCGCGGAATTCTATCTCCAGACCTTTACCGCGCCCGGCACGGCGCTGGGTCCCCCGGCGCAGGTTCATCCGCGCGAGCTTGCCGCGTGGCTGCCGCCCGGGCCGCTGCTGCTGGCGGGCGATGCCGCGGCGCGGCTCCAGGCGCAGCTGGCCGCGCGTGACACGGCGATTGCGCCCGGCACGAACGCAGTCGATGCGGTTTGGGCCGCGCGTCTTGGTCGTCAACGTCACGCCGCCGGCGCGGGCGAGAAGCCACTGCCGTTCTATCTGCGCGCACCCGACACTACGCCGCCGCGCCGGGCGGCTGTGCCGTGACCGCATTGGCGGTGCGCGCGGCCGCTTCTGCCGATGTTGATGCCTTGGCCCAGCTGCACGGGCTGGCCTTTCCCGAGGCCCCGTGGGAGCGCTGCGCACTGGCACGGCTGCTCGCCTTGTCCAAGATGCATGCGCGGCTCGCCGAAGCCGATCGCAAGCCGGCCGGATTCGTCCTGGCGCTGGTGGTGGCCGGCGAAGCCGAAATCCTGACGCTATGCGTCGATCCGGCGTCGCGCCGGCGCGGCGTCGCCCGGGCGCTGCTGGCCGATCTATATGCCGCGGCGCGCGCGGCGCGGTCGTCGCGGGTCGTGCTCGAAGTCGCCGCCGACAACGCGGTGGCGCGCGCGTTTTACGCTGCCGAGGGCTTTACCGCGATCGGCCGCCGTCCCCTCTATTATCGTCGCCCCGATGCGGCCGCCGCCGATGCCCTGATTCTCGCCCGGTCGCTCGCGTGAGCCGTGTATTCGCGGCGCGATAATCCGTAAAACGAGTGTCGAGGTCCAACAAAAGCCTTAAATCGGCGCAATCCTTATTGCGCGTTTTGCCCAATATACTTATATCCTTTGCCGCGAAACCCGTAGGAAATCTGTCGAATGACTGACAAAGTCCCGCCCAACAGCCTGCTCGAGCTCACCACCGAAATCGTCGCCGCGCACGTCTCGAACAACAGCGTGGCGCCGACGGATTTGCCGCAGCTCATCGATCAGGTTTATCAGTCGCTGGCCAATATCGGCAAAGGCTCGGCCACCGGGGGCGACCGGCCCAAGCCAGCGGTCAACGTCAAGCGCTCGGTCCATCCCGACTACATCATCTGTCTCGAGGACGGCAAAAAGCTCAAGATGCTCAAGCGGCATCTCAAGACTGCGTACAACATGACGCCCGAGGCCTATCGCGAGCGCTGGGGCTTGCCGACCGACTATCCGATGGTGGCGCCGAACTACGCGCGTCAGCGCTCCAAGCTCGCCAAGGATATCGGTCTCGGCACGCGCGGCCGCCAAGCCAAGGCGGATTGAGCGCGAGCGGCGCCAGAAGCGGCGCCCGCTATAGGCTTGATGCCCGGTTTGGGCTATAATTTCCGGCTTGGAGCAATAGGCGCGGGCATCGTCGCAAATGCCGTCCCGTATCGAACAGCTCTGCACCGATAAGGGTCTCAAGATGACCGAGCAGCGCCGCGTCATCGCGCGCGTGCTCTCGGAAGCCGCCGATCATCCGGATGTCGAGGCGGTGCATCGCCGCGCCGCCGCGATCGACCCCAAAATCTCGATCGCCACCGTCTATCGCACCGTGCGCCTGTTCCAGGAAGCCAGCATCCTCGAACGCCACGATTTCGGCGACGGCCGCGCGCGCTACGAAGAGGCGCCGACCGAGCACCACGACCATCTGATCGACCTGCAAAGCGGCAAGGTGGTCGAATTCCGCAACGAAGCCATCGAAAAGCTGCAGCGCGAGGTGGCGTCGCGTCTCGGCTACAAGCTGGTGGATCATCGGCTCGAATTGTTTGCGGTGCCGCTCGACAAGGCAGCGGCAGCCGCGAAGAAGTGACCGCGCAGTCCCCGTCTTCGGCACAATCCGCGCGCCCGCACCCGGCGGCCACGCTCGCGGTGCGCGCCGGCACGCTCGAGGTGCGGCTGGCGCGCGATGCGGGCGAGATCGTCGCCGCCCAGGCGCTGCGCTATCGCGTCTTCTATCAGGAAATGGGCGCGCACCCGACCACCGAAATGGCGCTGGCGCGGCGCGACTTCGATGATTTCGACGCGTTTTGCGACCACTTGCTGGTGATCGACCACGCGCGCGGCACCGGCAACGACGCGGTGGTCGGCACCTACCGGCTGATCCGTCGCGAGGCGGCGATGCGCGTCGGCCGCTTCTACAGCGCGGCGGAATACGACGTCCGTTGCGCGGCGGACCATCCCGGTGCGGTGCTCGAGCTCGGCCGCTCCTGCATCGACGCGCAGTCGCGCAACCGGCCGACCATGCAGCTGTTGTGGCAAGGCATCGCCGCCTACGTGTTCGAATACGGGATCAAGCTGATGTTCGGCTGCGCCAGCCTGCACGGCACGGATCCTGCTGCGTTGGCGGTCCCGCTCTCGTACCTCTATCACCATCATTTGGCGCCGTCGGCGTTGCGCCCGCGCGCACTCGGCGGCCGCTATCTCGACATGAACCGCCTGCCGCCCGGCGCCTTCGATCCCGCCGAGGCGTTGAACCGGCTGCCGCCGCTGCTCAAGGGCTATCTGCGCCTTGGCGGCTTCGTCGGCGACGGCGCGGTGGTCGATCAGCAGTTCAATACCACCGACGTTTGCATCGTGGTCAAGACCGACCTCGTCACCGAGAAATATTATCGCCATTACGAACGCCGCGCGCGCGCGGTTGCAGCCGTCTGATGCCGCCGCAGGGTTTCGCGCTACGCCTGGTGCGCGTTGCCGCCTATTGTGCGTTGACCTTCTCGCTGATGCCGGTCCAGGCCGTGCTCGTGCTGGCGCGCAACAAGCTGGCCGAGCGCCTGCCACGTTTCTATCACCGCTTGGTGTGCCGCATTCTCGGCATCGCGATCGAGCGATACGGCGCCGTGTCGCAGGCGCGGCCGACGCTCTTCGTCGCCAATCACACGTCGTATCTCGACATCGAGATTCTCGGCGCCGTGATTCCGGGTTCGTTCGTCTCGAAGGCGGATGTCGACGGCTGGCCGCTGTTCGGCTGGCTGGCGCGACTCCAGCGCACCGTCTTCATCGACCGCAAGCGCCGCAGCGTGACGCGACAGCGTGATGCGCTGAGCATGCGGTTGCGGGCCGGCGGCCAGATGATCCTCTTTCCCGAAGGCACCAGCGGCGACGGCCAGCGCCTGCTGCCGTTCAAGAGCGCGCTTTTTGCCGCCGTGACGGAGTCGGACGCCGCCGGCGACGTCACCATCCAGCCGGTCTCGGTCGCCTATGTCCGGCTTGACGGCATGCCGCTCGGGCGGTCCTATCGCCCACTCTTCGCCTGGTATGGCGACATGGACTTGGCGCCGCATCTTTGGACCATGCTCGGCCTCGGCCGGCTCGGCGTCAGCGTGACCTTCCATCCGACCGTGTGCGCCACCGATTTTCCCTCGCGCAAGGCGCTGGCCGAGCATTGCACGGCGACGATTTCCGCGGGATTGTCGGCGGCGCTGGCCGGCCGCGAAGCCAGGCTGCCGCTGCCTGCGCCGCGACCCGCACCACCGGCGCCGGCGCTCGCCGATGCCGTGCCGACACCGTGAGGAGTCCGTGAAAAAGCTGTTCGTCAAAACCTACGGTTGCCAGATGAACGTCTACGATTCCGCGCGCATGACGGAAGTCCTGGCGCCCTCGGGCTATGCACCGGCTTCGTCGCTGGGCGACGCCGACATGGTCTTGCTCAACACCTGCCACATCCGCGAGAAGGCGACGGAAAAACTGTTCTCCGATCTCGGCCGCCTAGCGCCGCTCAAAGCGCACAGGGCGCGCGCTGGCGGCCGGATGGTCGTCGCCGTCGCCGGCTGCGTCGCCCAGGCCGAAGGCGCCGAGATTCTGCGCCGCGCCAAGACGGTCGACATCGTCGTCGGCCCGCAGAGCTATTACCGCCTGCCGGCGCTGGTAGAAGCGGCCGAGAACGGCAGCCGTCCGGTCGAAACCGAATTTCCCGCCGAGTCGAAGTTCGACCGGCTGCCGGCGCGCGGCCGCGCCGGCGTCAGCGCCTTTCTCTCGATCCAGGAGGGCTGCGATAAGTTCTGCAGCTTCTGCGTCGTGCCCTATACGCGCGGCGCTGAATTCTCGCGCCCTGTCGAGGCGGTGCTCGCCGAGGCTGGCGCGCTCGTCGCCAACGGCGCGCGCGAACTCACGCTCCTGGGCCAGAACGTCAACGCCTATCACGGCGAAGCGCCGGACGGCGGCGTTTGGGGCCTCGGCCGGCTGCTGCGGGCGCTGGCCGAGATTCCCGGCGTCTTGCGCCTGCGCTATACGACCTCGCATCCGGCCGACATGGACGACGAATTGATCGCCGCGCACCGCGACGAACCCAGGCTGATGCCGTTCCTGCATCTGCCGGTGCAGTCGGGCTCGGACCGCGTCCTTCAGGCGATGAACCGGCGCCATCGCGCGGACGACTATCGCCGCCTCATCGACCGCCTGCGCGCGGCGCGGCCGGACTTGGCGCTGTCGTCGGATTTCATCGTCGGCTTTCCGGGCGAAAGCGACGCCAATTTCGCCGCGACGCTGACGCTGGTACGCGCCGTCGGCTTCGCCCAGGCGTTCTCGTTCAAGTACAGCGCACGGCCCGGCACGCCTTCCGCCGTCCGCGACGATCAGGTGCCGGAAGCGGTCAAGGTCGAACGGCTCGCCGCGCTGCAGGCCTTGCTGGGCGAGCAGCAGGCACGCTTCAATGCCGGCTTCGCCGGCCGCGTCCTCGACGTGCTGTTCGAGAAGCCCGGCCGCCATCCAGGGCAGCTCGCCGGGCGCAGCCCGTGGCTGCAGCCGGTCCACGCCACGGCATCCGAGCGGCTTTTGGGCGCGATCGCGACCGTGCGCGTCGCCGCTGTCGAGCCCAACAGCCTGGCCGCCGTGCTAGCGGAGACGGCTGCGTGAGCCCGCGCGATTCCGCCCGCAACGCCGAGGCGCGCTTCAACCTCCAGTTTGCCGACAACGCTCTGTTGCCGCAGCTTTTCGGCGAGCACGACAAGCATCTCGAGCGCATCGAGCGCGCGCTGGGCGTGGCGCTGGTCTCGCGCGGCAACCGGCTGGCGATCTCGGGGCCCGAGCACGGCGCCGACGTCGCGCGCGCGGCGCTGACGGCACTCTACGACCAGCTGAAGCGCGGCGAGGAGATCGACGCCCACGCCGTCGACGCTGCCTTGCACTTGGCGCAGCATCGCGGCACCAATCGCGGCGAGCTGTGGGGCGAAGGCGAGGAGATTCGCACCCGCAAGCGCCGCATCGCGCCGCGCGGTCCGGCCCAGGCTACCTATATCAAGGCCTTGCGTACGCACGAGCTGGTTTTCGGTCTCGGCCCCGCCGGTACCGGCAAGACCTATCTTGCCGTCGCCATGGCGGTCGATCTGCTGATGGCCGGCAAGGTCGATCGCATCGTTCTGTCGCGCCCGGCGGTCGAAGCCGGCGAGCGGCTGGGGTTCCTACCGGGCGATCTGCGCGAGAAGGTCGATCCGTATCTGCGGCCGCTTTACGACGCGCTCCACGACATGCTGCCCGGCGAGCAGGTGATGAAACGCCTGTCGCTGGGCGACATCGAGATCGCCCCGCTCGCCTTCATGCGCGGCCGGACGCTGGCGAACGCCTTCGTCATCCTCGACGAAGCGCAGAATACGACGCCAGTGCAGATGAAGATGTTCCTGACCCGTCTCGGCGAAAACGCGCGCATGGCCGTGACCGGCGACCTGTCGCAGATCGACCTGCCCAAAGGCACGCGCTCGGGCCTGACCGACGCGGTCGAGACGCTGGCTGGCGTCGAAGGCGTCGCGATGATCCATTTCACCGAAGCGGACGTGGTGCGCCATCCGCTGGTCGCGCGCATCGTCGCCGCCTACGACCGGCATGATCAGCGCGCTAGGCGCCCGAAGACCGATGAGCGCGCGGGCTAAGAAAAAGCTGGTCACCATCGACGTGATCGAGCGTGCCGCCGCCTGGCGGCGCACCTTGCCGAGTGCGCCGGCGATCTGCCGTGCCGCCGCCGCCGCCGCGCTGGCGCGCGCCGCCGCCGGGCCGAAAGGCGCCGAGCTGTCGATCGTGCTCGCCGCCGACGATCTCGTCGCCAAACTCAACCGCACCTATCGCGGAATATCCAAGCCCACCAACGTCCTGTCGTTCGCCAGCGCCGCGCCGCCGGGCCGGATGCCGCCGCTCCGGCTGCTGGGCGACGTCGTCGTCGCCCACGGGACGATCGCCCGCGAGGCACGCGCCCAGGGCAAGACGCTCGCCGACCATCTGACGCATCTCGTCGTCCACGGCGTGCTGCATCTGCTGGGCTTCGATCACGAACGCGCAGCCGAGGCGCGGCGCATGGAGGCGCTCGAAGTCGAGATTCTCGCCGGGCTCGGAATATCCGATCCCTATCGTGCGCGCAAGCCGGCGCATGGCTGACGTCGTGGCCCGGCGCGGCTTCTGGCGCGGCTGGCTCAAGCGCCTGCGCGGCGATGGCGACGCGCCGCCGGCGAGCCTGCGCGACGAACTCGAGGAGCTGATCGAGGAACACGGCGAGGCCGAGCCGATCGACGCCGAGGAGCGCGCGCTTCTCACCAACATCCTCCGCCTGCACGAAGTCGCCGCCGCCGACATCATGGTGCCGCGCGTCGATATTCTCGCGCTGCCGATCGACACGCCTTTTGCCGAGGCGGCGCAGAAAATGGCCGCGCACGGCCATTCGCGCCTGCCGCTCTATCGCGAGACGCTCGACGACGTGGTCGGCGTGCTGCACATCAAGGATCTGCTGCCGCACGTGGCCGCCGGCACGCCGGTGGCGCTCGACAAGATCGCGCGCCAGGCGCTGTTCGCGGCGCCGACGCTGCCGGTGCTCGAATTGCTGAAGCAGATGCGCGCGTCGCGCATCCACTTGGCCCTGGTGGTCGACGAGTTCGGCGGCGTCGACGGCCTGATCACGATTGAGGACGTGATCGAGGAGATCGTCGGCGAGATCGAGGACGAGCACGCCGAGATCGACCGGCCGCGCGTCGTCGCGCGTCCCGACGGCACGCTGATCGCCGATGCGCGTGCGCCCTTGTCGGAGCTCGCCGCCCGAATCGGCGCGAAACTGCTGCCGCCGGATCGCGCCGAAGGCGTTGACACCCTCGGCGGCCTCGTCTTCGCGCTCGCCGGCCGCGTGCCGGGTCGCGGCGAGGTGATCCAGCATCCCGCCGGGTTCTCGCTCGAAGTGCTCGAAGCCGACCCGCGCCGCGTCAAGCGCTTGCGCATCAAGGGGCTGCCGGCCGACACTGCCCCGCATGGCTGACACCCGCGCGCCGGCCTTGCAGCGCGGCGCCGCTTCCGCCGGAACCTTGCAGCGCTGGGCGTTGCGCGCCGTGGCCCTGGCTGGCTGGCGCCGGTACGGGCTGGCGGCGTTGCTGGGCGCGCTTGCGGCGGCGGCCCTGCCGCCGGTCGATCTGACGCCGGTGCTGCTGGTGTCGTTCGGCGGCCTGGCTTGGCTCGCCGACGGCAGCCGCGACGGCCGTCAGGCCTTCGCGCTCGGTTGGAGCTTCGGGTTCGGTTATTTCGCCGCCGGCCTCTATTGGATCGGCATCGCGCTCACCGTCGATTGGGCGCAATTCTGGTGGCTGTTCCCGATCGCCGAACTCGCGATTCCGGCCGGGCTCGCGATCTTCACCGGGCTGGCGCTGTGGCTCAGCGACCTGGCCGCGCGCCGGCTGCGGCTTTCCGGCACCGGCCGCGCCTGCGCGTTGGCGGTGTCGTGGGCGATCTTCGAGTATCTGCGCGGCCACGTCTTCACCGGATTTCCTTGGAATCTGGTCGGCTATGCCTGGTCGGGCGGCTTTCCCGGCTCGACCGCGATGCTGCAGATCGCGTCGGTGGTGGGCATCTATGGCTTGAGCTTTCTTACCGTGCTAGCGGCGACGCTGCCGGCGCGTTTAGGCGCGCCGGCCGGCGCGCGCGTCGTCCCCGCGGCGGCGGCGGCCGTGCTCATCGCGGCCGTGGCGGGCTTCGGCGCCTGGCGGCTGGCGACGCAGCCGCGCGCCGACTTGCCCGGCGTGACGCTGCGCCTGGTCCAGCCGTCGATTCCGCAGACGCTGTTCAACGATCCGCGCACGCTGGTCGCCGATTTTCACCGGCTGCTCGGCCTCACGCGAGCGCCGGGCTTCGACAAGGTCTCGGCGGTGATCTGGGCGGAGAGTATGGGGCCGCCGTTCCTCCGGCGCGACGCCGACGCGCGCATGGCGCTGGCCCAGGCCGCGCCGCCCAACGGCGTCGTCATCGCCGGCACGTTGCGCAGTGATCCGTCGGCCACGCATTATTGGAACAGCCTCGCTGTCGTCGACCGCGCCGGCAAGATCCTCGCGACCTACGACAAGCATCATCTCGTGCCGTTCGGCGAATACGTGCCGCTGCGCGGAATCTTACCGATGAACAAGATCACGCCGGGCACCGTCGATTTCTCGGCCGGGCCGGGGCCGCGCACGCTCGCGCTGCCGAACCTGCCGCCGGTCAGCCCCCTGATTTGCTACGAGGCGATCTTTCCGGAACAGGTCGTCCAGCCGGGGACGCGGCCGCAATGGCTGCTCAACATCACCAACGACGCCTGGTACGGCTTCACCTCGGGTCCGTTCCAGCATTTCGCCATCGCGCGCCTACGCGCCGTCGAGCAGGGCCTGCCGCTGGTGCGCGACGGCAACAACGGCATTTCGGCGGTCATCGATCCGCTCGGCCGCGTCGTCGCACGGCTGGGTCTCGACGATATCGGCGTGCTCGACGCGCCGTTGCCGAAGGCGCTGGCACCGACGTTTTATGCGCGTTTCGGCGACGCCGGGTTCGGAGTCTTGCTGGTTGCCGGCCTGCTTGCCGTGGCCGGCGCGACGGCGTTCGAGCGGCGGCGCTCGTCGCCGCCGCCTTGAGTCGATGCCGGCTGCGTGTACTGAAAAGGGCGTGGACGGGTTGACCGCATACCATCGCATGTGATTACTCTTTGCGGCCCAGGGACCGCGCACAGGCGCCGATGACTCCGAATCCCGGCGGCGGCCGTAGCCGCCGCAGCAAATCCGAGTACCCCAATCCGGTCGACGTGCACGTCGGTGCGCGCGTCCGGTTGCGTCGCACGTTGCTCGGCATGAGCCAGGAGAAACTCGGCCATGCCATCGGCCTCACCTTTCAGCAGGTGCAGAAATACGAGCGCGGCACCAACCGCATAGGCGCCAGCCGCCTGCACGAGCTGGCACGCGTGCTCGATGTCTCGGTGGCGTTCTTTTTCGAGGACATGAACCTGCCCGATGGCGCGCCCGGCGCGGACGAGGCGGCGGCCAAGCCGCCGAAGGGCCTGAGCGAGGCCGCCGAGGCCTTCTACGGCAACGAGCCGCTGATGCGGCGCGAAACCCTCGAGCTGGTGCGCGCCTATCTGCGCATCAGCGACCCGCAGCTGCGCCGCCGCGTCTTCGAGCTCGCCAAGGCGATCGCCAACGCCACGATGCCGCCGGGTTCGCGGCCACGCTGACCGCCGGAACCTTCGGCTCTTGCCAGGCGGCCGTGCCGCCGCGAATCTGCTGAACCATGATTGCTGAGAGCGAAGCCGGCGGCGCGCGCCGGCGGATTTACGGGCGGCGCCGCGGCCGCAAGCTGCGCGCCGGGCGCCGCGCCTTGATGGACACGCTGCTGCCGCGGCTGCGCGTCGTCCTGCCGCCGGTGGGGATGCTCGATGCGCCGGCGCTGTTCCCCGGCACGGACGAGCTCTGGCTCGAGATCGGCTTCGGCGCCGGCGAGCATCTCGCGGCGCAGGCGCGCGCTCATCCCGCGGTCGGGTTCCTGGGCGCTGAGGTCTTCGAAAACGGCGTCGCCAAGCTTTTGGTGGCGATCGACCGCGACCGCCTGACGAACGTCCGGCTGTTCGACGACGACGCGCGGCTGCTGCTCGCGCGCCTGCCCGACCGCAGCTTGGGCCGCGCCTTCATCCTGTTTCCCGATCCCTGGCCCAAAGAACGCCACAAGAAGCGCCGCATCGTAGCATCCGAGACCCTCGACGAACTCGCACGCACGCTGCGCCCCGGCGCCGAGCTGCGGCTCGCCACCGACGACGCCGATTACGCCGAATGGATCGTCGGCGTCGTCGAAAGCCATCCCGCGTTCGTCGAGGTCGCGCGCGGCGCCGGCGACTGGCCGGATCGCCCCGCCGATTGGCCGGCCACCCGTTATGAGCAAAAGGCGCTGGCCGCCGGCCGTACGCCGCGGTTTTTCCGCCTCGCGCGGTGCGCCTGAGGCGCCCGCCAGCCTTGCGCCAACAGCGGAATTCCCTATATAAAGGGCGCAATCAACAACAAGAGTCCCATAGCCTCGGCTGGTAAGCCGGGGAGATCGAACGGTGGGCCGTGCGGCCCACTTTTTATTTTCGGCGCAGGAGTCCGGCGTTGGTCGACGCCAAAAGCATCGAAGCCTTGATTGCGCCCTCGCTCGAAGCGATGGGGTATCGCCTCGTGCACGCCGCCTTCACTGGCGGCCGCGGCGCCACCTTGCAAGTGATGGCCGAGCGCGCCAACGATGCGGCCATGTCGGTTGACGACTGTTCGCTCGTCAGCCAGACCGTATCGGCGCTGCTCGACGTCGCCGATCCGATTCCGGAATCCTACCTGCTCGAAATTAGCTCGCCGGGTATCGACCGGCCTCTGTTCCGGCGCGCGGATTACGAACGTTTCGCGGGCTTCGAGGCCAAGGTCGAGCTCGCCCAGCCGCAAGCCGGCCGCCGTCGCTTCCGCGGCCGCCTGCTCGGGCTCGATGGCGACGCCGTGATGCTCAACCTGGGCGTGGAGATCGCCCGCCTGCCGTTTGCGGACATCGCCCGCGCCAAACTCGTCCTGACCGACGAACTCATCGCCGCCACGCGTCCCAAGGCGCGCAGCGAAGTTATCTGAGGAAATCCACCATGGCCGTACAGACCAGCACCGCCTATCCCCGTCTCGAGCTCCTCCAGGTCGCCGACACCGTCGCGCGCGACAAGGGCATCGATCGAGACGAGGTACTCCAGGCGATGGAGCAGGCGATTCAAAAAGCCGGGCGCTCTAAGTTCGGCCAGGAATACGACATTCGCGCTGAGATCGACCGGAAGAGCGGCGAGATCCGGCTGATGCGCTTCCGCGAGGTCGCCGATCCGGTGGTCAACGAGGCGACGCAGATTTCGCTTACGGCGGCGAAGAAGATCAATCCCGAGGCCGAGGTCGGCGATTTCCTCACCGACCCACTGCCGCCGATCGATTTCGGCCGCATCGCGGCGCAGACCGCGAAGCAGGTTATCGTTCAGAAGGTGCGCGACGCCGAGCGCCAGCGCCAATACAACGAGTTCAAGGATCGCGTCGGCGAGATCGTCAATGGCCTGGTCAAGCGCGTCGAGTTCGGCAATGTCATCGTCGATCTCGGCCGCGCCGAGGCGATCCTGCGCCGCGACGAGCTGTTGCCGCGCGAAAGCTTCCGCCAGGGCGAGCGCGTGCGCGCCTACATTTACGACGTGCGCCAGGAAGTGCGCGGGCCGCAGATTTTTCTCTCACGCACGCATCCGCAATTCATGGCCAAGCTGTTCGCCCAGGAAGTGCCCGAGATCTACGACGACATCATCGAGATCCGCGCGGTCGCGCGCGATCCGGGCTCGCGCGCCAAGATCGCGGTGATCTCGAACGACAGCGGCATCGACCCGGTCGGCGCCTGCGTCGGCATGCGCGGCTCGCGCGTCCAGGCCGTCGTCGCCGAGCTCCAGGGCGAGAAGATCGACATCATCCCGTGGTCGCAAGACCCGGCGACCTTCGTGGTCAACGCGCTGGCGCCGGCCGAGGTCTCCAAGGTGGTGATGGACGAGGAACAGCGCCGCATCGAGGTCGTGGTGCCTGACGATCAGCTGTCGCTGGCGATCGGCCGGCGCGGCCAGAACGTGCGGCTCGCCTCGCAGCTGACTGGCTGGGACATCGACATCCTGACCGAGGCCGAGGAGAGCGAGCGGCGCCAGGAGGAGTTCCGCACGCGCTCGGCGCTGTTCATCGAGGCGCTCGACGTCGACGACGTCATCGCCCATCTGCTGGTGACCGAAGGCTTCACCTCGGTCGAGGACATCGCCTACGTGCCGACCGACGAGCTGGCGGGCATCGAAGGTTTCGAGGAAGAGGTCGCCAAGGAATTGCAGCAGCGCGCACTCGCCTTCATCAAGCAGCGCGACGAAAAGCACGAGACGCGCCGCAAGGAGCTCGGCGTCGCCGACGAGGTGGCGCAGGTCGAGGGCATGAGCCCGGCGCTGCTGGTGGCGGTCGGCGAGAAGGGCGTCAAGACGCTCGATGACTTGGCCGATCTCGCCGGCGACGAGCTGGTCGAGATCGCGCAGGGCGCGGGGCTCAAGCTCGATGCCGAGGATGCCAACGCCGTCATCATGAAGGCGCGCGCCCACTGGTTCCCCGAACCGCCGGTCGCCGATCCGGCGGCGCCGGCCACCAAGGAAGGTTAGCGACCGATGACCGCGCTGCCCGCCCGTGATCCAAGGACGGCGCCGGGTGACGGCGCGCGTCCCCGTTCTGGCGGGGACGACGGCGACGCGTTGCGCCGTTGTCTGGTGACGGGCGAAAGCCGCGACCGCGGCAGTTTGCTGCGCTTTGTCGTCGCGCCCGACCGTCGCGTCGTGCCCGATGTCGATGGTCGCTTGCCGGGCCGGGGTTTGTGGTTGATCCCGTCCCGCGATATAGTCAAAACCGCCGTCGCCAAGCGGCTTTTCACGCGTGCGGCGAAGCAGGACGTGGTCGTGGAAGACGGCCTCGACGATCGCGTCGAGGCCCTCCTGGTGCGGCGTTCGATCGAGCGCCTCGGCTTGGCGCGCCGCGCCGGCAAGGCGGTCGCGGGCTTCACCCAGGTCGAAAAGGCCGTGCGCGACGGCAACGTCGCCGTGTTGGTCGAAGCGGCCGACGGCGCGCCCGATGGCCGCGGCAAGCTTACGCGGTTGGCGCCCGGAGTGGCGGTGACGGATCGGTTGACCGCCGCCGAGCTCGGGCAGGCCTTCGCGCGCGAGCATGTGGTCCATGCGGCGCTGCTCAAGGGGCGGTTGGCCAAGAGTTTCATGGCGGAGCAGGCCCGGCTGGCTGGCTTCCGCGGTGGTGCGAAGAACGAGACGACGATCAAGGTTTTGGAGCGCGATGGCTGAGAACAGCGACGAAAAACGCCCGTTGACGCTGGGCGGCCGCCCGAGCGGCAAGCTCGAGCTGCGCAAGCCGATCGAAACCGGATCGGTGCGGCAGAGCTTTCCGCATGGCCGCTCCAAGACCGTGCAGGTCGAGGTCCGCCGCAAACGCGCGACGCCCGGGGTGGGCATGCCGCCCGAACGGCCCGAATCCGCGCCGACGATTGCCAAGGAGGCGCCCAAGCCGGCCACGCCTGCGCCGCCGCCGCGGCGCGGTGTCGTGCTGCCGCATGGGTTGACGCCGGAAGAGGCGGCGCGCCGCTCCCGCGCGCTCAAGGGCGCGCTCAAGGCCGAGGAGCAGGCGGCCGCCGAGGCGCGCGCCGCCGCGCTGCGTGAGCAGGAGCTTGCCAAGGCCCGCATTGCCGCGCCGCCGCGGCCGGCCGAAGCGCCGAAGGTTGAGGCGCGCAGCGCGGACGAGAAGCGCGCCGAGGAGCGCAAGGCCGAGCAGGCGGCGGAGCTTTCGCGCCGCGAGGTCGCCAAGCGCGCGGGCGAGGCTGCCGCCGCCAAAGTAGCGGCGCTGTCGGCCGCCGGCAAGGTCAAGATCGTCGAGGAAGAAGAAGAGTCGCGCGCGCGACGCCCCGGAGCCGGGCCAAAGCGGCCGGCGATCGCGCCACGTCGCGATCAGCCCAAGCAGCGTGCCAAGCTCACCGTCACCCGCGCCCTCAATGACGAGGGCGAGGAGCGCATGCGCAGCGAATCGCAGTTCCGCCGCCAGCGCGAGCGCGAGAGGCTGCGTCTGCAACAGCTCCAGCACGGCGACGCGCAGGTCAAGCAGGCGCGCGAAGTGGTGATTCCCGAGACCATTACGGTGCAGGAGCTCGCCAACCGCATGGCCGAGCAGGGCGCTAAGGTGGTCAAGAAGCTCTTCGACATGGGCGTGATGGCCACCATCACCCAGAACATCGACGCCGACACTGCCGAGCTGATCGCCACCGAATTCGGCCACAAGGTGCGCCGCGTCTCGGAAGCCGATGTCGAGGTCGGCTTGGTCGGCGAGGCCGATGCGCCGGAAACCCTCAAGCCGCGGCCGCCGGTGGTGACCGTGATGGGCCACGTCGACCACGGCAAGACCTCGCTTCTCGACGCACTGCGCGCGACCGACGTCGCCTCGGGCGAGGCCGGCGGCATCACCCAGCACATCGGCGCCTATCAGGTGGCGCTCAAGGGCGGCCAGCGCATCACCTTCATCGACACGCCGGGCCATCAGGCCTTCACCGCGATGCGCGCGCGCGGCGCGCAGATCACCGACATCGTCGTGCTGGTGGTCGCCGCCGACGACGGCATCAAGGAACAGACGGTCGAGGCCATCCGCCATGCCCGCGAGGCCAAGGTGCCGATGATCGTCGCCATCAACAAGGTCGACAAGCCCGACGCCAAGCCCGAGCGCGTGCGCCAGGATCTGCTCCAGCACGAAGTCGTGCTCGAGCATCTGGGCGGCGATGTGCTCGACGTCGAGGTCTCGGCGACCAAGAAGATCAATCTCGAGAAGCTCGAGGAAGTCATCTTGCTCCAGGCCGAGGTGCTCGACCTCAAGGCCAATCCCAAGCGCCCCGCCGAGGGCACGGTGATCGAGGCCAAGCTCGAGCGCGGCCGTGGTTCGGTGGCGACCGTCCTGATCAAGCGCGGCACGCTCAAGAACGGCGACATCTTCGTCGCCGGCAGCGAATGGGGCCGGGTGCGCGCGTTGATCGACGATCGCGGCCAGACCGTCGCCGCGGCCGGCCCGGCGACGCCGGTCGAGGTCCTGGGCCTCAACGGCACGCCGCTTGCTGGCGACGATTTCGTCGTCGTCGACAGCGAAGCCAAGGCGCGCGACATCACTGAATACCGCCAGCGGCTCCGCCGCCAGAAGGCCGCCGCCGCAGCCGGGCGCGGCACGCTCGAGCAGATGTTCTCGCAGATCGCCGCCGGCACCGCCAAGGAGCTCGCAGTCGTGGTCAAGTCCGACGTCCAAGGCTCGCTCGAGGCGATCAATGCCTCGCTCAAAGGCCTCGGCACGGCGGAGGTTGCGGTGCGCGTGCTGCACGCCGCGGTCGGCGGCATCAATGAAAGCGATGTGATCCTGGCCAAGGCGTCGAACGCCGTGATCGTCGGCTTCAACGTCCGCGCCAATCCGCAGGCGCGCGACTTGGCGCGGCGCGACGGCGTCGAGATCCGCTACTACTCGATCATCTACGAGGTGATCGAGGACATGAAGGGCGCGCTCTCGGGCCTCTTGGCGCCGACGCGGCGCGAACGCTTCCTCGGCAACGCCGAGATCCGCGAGGTCTTCAACATCAGCAAGGTCGGCAAGGTGGCCGGCTGCATGGTCACCGAAGGGCTGGTGCAGCGCGGCGCCAAGGTCCGGCTGTTGCGCGACAACGTCGTCATCCACGAGGGCAGCCTGAAGACCCTGAAACGCTTCAAGGACGAAGTCCGCGAGGTGCGCGAGGGCACCGAATGCGGTATGGCCTTCGAGAACTACGACAACGTCGAGAAGGGCGACGTGATCGAGTGCTTCGAGGTCGAAGAGGTCGCCCGCGCCCTCTAACCGCGCGCCCGTAGTCGCGAGGATCGCGATGCCGAGATCAGAGCAAAGTGGCCGGCCGCTGCGGGTCGGCGAAGAGATGCGTCACGCGCTGGCGCGGATCTTCGAGCACGGCCTGCACGATCCGGCCTTGGCCGAGGTTGCGTTGACCGTGACCGAGGTGCGGGTCTCACCCGACCTCAAGAACGCCACCGCCTATGTCGTGCCGTTGGGCGGGGCGCACGCCGCAGACGTCATGGCCGGTCTCAAGCGCGCCGAGGGCTATCTGCGCCGCGAACTGGCGCAGGCGGTCAAGCTGCGCTATGCGCCGGCGCTGCATTTCGCGCTCGACACCGCGTTCGAGCGCGCCAGCCAGATCGACGCGCTGCTGCGCCGGCCCGAGGTCGCGCGCGATCTCGCGCCGACGGCCAAGCGGGCGCGCAAGAAGCCCGACAATGCCCGCTAAATCCGCCGGCGCGCCGGTCCATGGCTGGATCGTCCTCGACAAGCCTCTGGGCCTGACTTCGGCGCGCGCCGTCGCCACGGTCAAACGCGCCTTCAAGGCCGCCAAGGCCGGCCACGCCGGCACACTCGATCCGCTGGCGACCGGCGTGTTGCCGATCGCGCTCGGCGAGGCGACCAAGACCGTGCCGTTTGTCGTGTCCGGCACCAAGCTCTATCGCTTTACCGTGGCCTGGGGCGAGGCGCGCACGACCGACGACGCCGAAGGCGCGGTGGTCGCGACCAGCGACTGCCGGCCGAGCGCCGCCGAGATCCGCGCCGCGCTGCCGCGCTTCACCGGCACGATCGAGCAGCTTCCGCCCGATTTCTCGGCCCTCAAGGTGGCCGGCCAGCGCGCCTATGCTTTGGCCCGCGCCGGCGCGGCCACCGGCCTCGCGCCGCGCCCTGTCCTGGTCCGCCGCCTCGACTTAGTTGCGGTGCCGGATCGCGACCGGGCGATCTTCGAGGCTGAAGTAGGGCCCGGCACCTATATCCGCAGCCTCGCCCGCGACCTCGGCGCGGCGCTGGAAACCCGCGGCTTTGTTGCCGATTTGCGCCGTCTGGCGGTTGGCCGATTCGGCCTTAACCGGGCGATTTCCCTGGATAATCTGAGTGCCCTCGGGCATAGTCCGGCCGCTTCCGGGCATTTGCTTCCGCTTGAGACGGCGCTGGACGACATCCCGGCGCTCGCCCTGACGGAGGACCAGGCAAAAGCCCTGCGTTGCGGCCAAGCCGTGACGCCGTTGCGCCCGCAGGATTGGGCGTGCCTCTCGCAAATCGGCAACGGCGCGACGGTCTGTGCAACGCTGGGCGGCAAGCTGGTGGCGCTCGCCGAAGTCGCGGCCGGGGGAATTCGCCCCCTGCGCGTGCTGAACACCTGAATTCGAAGGAGCCATTCCCGATGTCGATTACCGTGGCGCGCAAGCGGGAGATCATCTCCGAGCATGCGCGCAAAGAGGGCGACACCGGCTCGCCCGAGGTTCAAGTCGCCATCCTCAGCGAACGCATCCAGAAGCTCACCGAGCATCTGGCGACCCATACCAAGGATTTTCATTCGCGCCGCGGCCTGCTGGTCATGGTCGGCCAGCGCCGCAGCCTGCTCGACTATCTGAAGCGCGTCGATGCCGCGCGCTACGAAGCGCTGATCGACCGCTTGGGACTGCGCCGCTGAGACCGCGGCCCTCCGGCTGGCGGGCGCCGGCCATGATGATCAAACGCACGGGCGATGCCGCGGCGATGGGCCTCCATCGCGCGCCGTCCGTCGCCAACCCTTTCACCAGAGAGAACGAAGAGAGAGAGACCGACGATGTTCGAAGTTTATCGCAAGGAGCTTAACTGGGGCGGTCGCCGCCTCGTGCTCGAAACCGGACGGGTGGCACGGCAGGCCGATGGCGCCGTGCTGGCGACCTATGGCGAGACCTCGGTGCTGTGCACCGCCGTCGGCGCCCGACAGGTCAAGCCGGGACAGGGTTTCTTCCCGCTGACCGTCAATTATCAGGAAAAAACCTTTGCCGCCGGTAAGATTCCGGGCGGCTTCTTCAAGCGCGAGGGCCGGCCGTCCGAGAAGGAGGTGCTGACCTCGCGGCTGATCGACCGCCCAATCCGGCCGCTGTTTGCGCCCGGCTTCCTCAACGAGGTGCAGGTGGTCTGCACCGTCCTGTCGCACGATCTCGAGAACGATCCCGATATCGTGGCGCTGATCGGCGCCTCGGCCGCGCTGACCCTGTCCGGCATCCCGTTCATGGGCCCGATCAGCGGCGCGCGCGTCGGCTACGTCGACGGCCAATACGTCCTCAATCCGAAGATCGACGACGTCAAGCTGTCCGAGCTCGACCTCGTCGTCGCCGGCACCAAGGACGGCGTGCTCATGGTCGAATCCGAGGCCAAGGAACTGTCCGAGGAAGTCATGCTCGGCGCCGTGATGTTCGGCCACAAGGGCTTCCAGCCGGTGATCGACGCGATCATCGATCTCGCCGAATCCGCTGCCAAGGAGCCCTGGAACCTGCCCGACACCGATGCCCAGAGGCAGGCGATCGAGGCCAAGTTGGCGCCGGCGGTGTCGGCCGATATCGCCGCCGCCTATGCCGAGCGCCAGAAGCAGACGCGCTCCAACCTGCTCGAGGCGGCGCGCGCCAAGCTGACCGAGCTGTTCCCCGACGACGCCGAACGCACGCTCGGCGGCAAGGTCTTCAAGTCGCTCGAGGCCGATATCGTGCGCGGCGCCATCCTCAAGGGCGAGCCGCGCATCGACGGTCGCGACACGCGCTCGATCCGGCCGATCTCGGTCGAGGTCGGCGTGTTGCCGCGAGCCCATGGCTCGGCGCTGTTCACCCGCGGCGAAACCCAGGCGCTGGCGGTGACTACGCTCGGCACCGGCGAGGACGAGCAGATCATCGACGCGCTCGATGGCGAGTTCCGGCAGAATTTCATGCTGCACTACAACTTTCCGCCTTATGCGACCGGCGAGGCCAAGCGCATGGGCTCGCCCGGCCGGCGCGAGATCGGCCACGGCAAGCTCGCCTGGCGCGCCGTGCATCCGCTCCTGCCGGTGGCGGAAAGCTTCCCCTACACCATCCGCGTCGTCTCCGAGATCACCGAGTCGAACGGCTCGTCGTCGATGGCGACGGTGTGCGGCGCTTCCCTGTCGCTGATGGACGCCGGCGTGCCCTTGAAGCGGCCGGTGGCCGGCATCGCCATGGGCCTCATCAAGGAAGCGAGCGGCTACGCCGTGCTGTCCGATATCCTCGGCGACGAGGATCATCTGGGCGACATGGATTTCAAGGTCGCGGGCACCGAGCAAGGCGTCACCGCGCTGCAGATGGACATCAAGATCACCTCGATCACCGAGGAGGTCATGCGGGTGGCGCTCGCCCAGGCGCGCAACGGCCGCCTGCACATCCTGGGCGAGATGAGCCGGGCGCTCGACCGCGCACGCGAAGGCGTCAGCCAGAACGCGCCGCGCATCACCACCATCAGCATCCCCAAGGACAAGATCCGCGAGGTGATCGGCTCCGGCGGCAAGGTGATCCGCGAGATCTGCGAGGTCACCGGCGCCAAGATCGACATCGAGGACGACGGCACCATAAAGGTCGCAGCCGTCGACGCGGACGCATCCAAGGCGGCGATCAATTGGATCAAGGGCATCGTCGCCGAGCCCGAGGTCGGCGTGATCTACGGCGGCAAGGTGGTCAAGACGATGGATTTCGGCGCCTTCGTCAATTTCCTCGGCGCCCGCGACGGGTTGGTGCATATCAGCGAGCTGGCGCCGCATCGCGTCGGCAAGGTCACCGACGTCGTCAAGGTCGGCGACCAGGTGAAGGTGAAGGTGCTGGGCTTCGACGACCGCGGCAAGGTCAAGCTGTCGATGAAGCAGGTCGACCAGGCGACCGGCGAGGACATCGGCGCCAAGTTGGCCGAGGAGCGCCGCCAGCGCGACGCCGCCAAGGCCACCCCGGCGGAGTGATCCGTCGGGATTGACCGCCGCGCCTTCGTCTCCCAGATAAGCAGGCGGAGGGGCGCGGCAGAGAGGGTAATGGCGTGAAAGCGCTCAATGCGCTGCGGATTTCGGGTCGCGAGGTCTTGCCGCTGGTCGAAGGCGGCAAGGGCATCTCGATCTCGAACGGCGAAAGCTCGGGCGCCTGGGCGGCGTGTGGCGGGGTCGGCACGTTCTCCGGCGTCAACGCCGATTCCAAGGACACCAACGGCCGCACCATCCCCCAGATCTACCGCGGCAAGACACGGCGCGAACGGCACGAGGAGCTGGTGCGCTATGCCATCGCCGGCGGCATCCACCAGGCGCGGATGGCCTACGAGCGGTCCTCGGGCCAGGGCCGGCTGCACATGAACATCCTGTGGGAGATGGCGGCCGCCGAGCGCATCCTGCACGGCGTGCTCGACGGCGCGCGCGGCCTGGTCAACGGCGTCACCTGCGGCGCTGGCATGCCGTATCGCATCGCCGAGATCTGCGGGCGCTATGGCGTCCACTACTATCCGATCGTCTCGTCGGCGCGGGCGTTTCGCGCCTTGTGGAAGCGGGCTTACCACAAGTTCCGCGAGTGGCTGGGCGGGGTGGTCTACGAGGACCCCTGGCTCGCCGGTGGCCACAACGGCATCACCAACAGCGAGGATCCCGAGCAGCCGGAGCCGCCCTTCCCGCGCGTCTACGAGCTGCGCCAGATGATGCGCGAATTCGGCCTCGGCGAGGTCCCCATCGTCATGGCGGGCGGAGTCTGGTGCCTGCGCGAATGGGAGGACTGGATCGACAATCCCGACCTTGGCCCGATCGCCTTCCAATTCGGCACCCGCCCGCTTCTCACCAAGGAAAGCCCGATCTCCGACGCTTGGAAGCACAAGCTGCTGACGCTCAAGGACGGCGACATCCGGCTGCAACGCTTCAGCCCGACCGGGTTCTATTCCTCGGCGGTGCGCAACAACTTCCTCGCCGAGCTCGAGGAGCGTTCGGATCGTCAGATTCCGTATTCGATCGAGGCGGTTGGCGATCATCTGGCGACGCTCGAAATCGGCGCGCGCAAGCGCATCGTCTACGTCACGCCGCACGACCGCGAACGCGCGCTGACCTGGATCGCGCAGGGCTTCACCGACGCGCTGCGAACGCCGGATTCGACGCTGGTCTTCGTCACGCCGCGCAAAGCGGTCGAAATCCGCAACGACCAGATCAACTGCATGGGGTGCCTCTCGGCCTGCTTGTTCTCCAACTGGGCGCAGAACGAGGAAGGCACCACCGGCAAGAAAGCCGATCCGCGCAGCTTCTGCATCCAGAAAACGTTGCAGAACATCGCCCATAGCGAGGACGTCGAGTTCCAGCTCATGTTCTCGGGGCACAACGCCTATCGCTTCGCCGCCGATCTGTTCTACGCCAACGGCTTCATCCCAACCGTGCGCGAGCTGGTCGAGCGCCTGCAGACCGGCAACTGACTCGCTACTTTGCCGCCATCGGCGGCAATCGCCTCAAAATCGCTTCAACTTTCCGTGCAGCGGCAATCGCCGTTCTCGTGCGTTACGCGTTTGTTAAGCCCGCGCGTGGTCTCGTGAGGAGGCTGGAAATCCGTCCGGCGTTCACGCGGAGGAGGCGCACACGATGCGGATCGAACAACGCGTGTGGCAAGCGGGTGACGGCTGGCGCGTGCTGGCCTCGGACGGCAAGCTGAGCCCCACCCTGGTGCTGTTCTTCGCCGCGCCCGGCACCGTCGACGACGGTCAACGCTTCGCCGAGCTGCGCGCGCAATATCCCAGTGCCGCGATCATGGGCTGCACCACCGGCGGCGAGATCGCCGACGTCGACGTGCTCGACGATACCATCGTCGCCACCGCCGTCGAATTCAAGCATACCCGTCTCGCCTTCGCCGAAGCCGCCGTCGAGGCCGCAGGCGGTTCACTGGCCGCTGGCATGCGGCTGGCCTCCAAGCTACCGCGCGCCGATTTGCGCGCCGTCTTCGTCCTGTCCGACGGCACCCACGTCAATGGCTCCGAGCTGGTCGCCGGCATGCAGCGGGCGCTCGGCGTCGAGGTGCCGATCACCGGCGGTCTCGCCGGCGATGGCGCGCGTTTCGCCTCGACCCGCGTCGGTCTCAACGCCAATCCCGCTCCCGACCGTTTGGCCGCGGTGGGCTTCTACGGCCACGATTTACGCCTGGGCTACGGCAGCGTCGGCGGCTGGGACGCGGTCGGGCCCGAGCGCCGCATTACCCGCGCCCAGGGCAACACGCTTTTCGAGCTCGATGACCAGCCGGCGCTCGCGCTCTACAAGAATTATCTCGGCCCCGAGGCCGACAAATTGCCGGCCAGCGCCCTGCTCTGCCCCTTGCGCATCCATCCGGTCGGCAAGCCCGAGGCGGCGTTGGTCCGCACCGTCATCGGCATTGACGATGCGACCGGCGGCATGATCTTCGCCGGCTCGGTTCCCGAAGGTTACGTCGCCCAGATTATGCTTGGCCATTTCGAGAACCTGATCGCCGGCGCGGGCCGCGCAGCGGCGCGCGCCGCCATGCCCGATGCGCGTCTCGCCATCCTGGTCACCTGCATCGGCCGCAAGCTGCTGATGGGCCAGCAGATCGCCGACGAGGTCGAGGCGGTCAAGGGCGTGCTCGGCGACGCCTGCCGCCTGACCGGCTTCTATTCCTATGGTGAGATCGCTCCGCTCGAGAATTCGCCGTTCTGCGATCTGCACAACCAGACCATGACGATCACGACCTTCGCCGAGGCCTGAGATGCACCGGCTGCTGCAACGCCAGCTGCGACAAGCGCGACACGGCCGGCCCGAGACCTCGCCTGTCGATCTCGACGCGCTGCTCGGGCTGGTCGACGCCGCCTATGGCGAATTCGACGGCCAACGCCGCGTGCTCACCCACAATCACCAGGTGATGCGCGAGGAGTACGGCCTCATCAACGTGCGGCTGTCGCGGCTGCGCGACGCGGTCTCGCAGATGGGAGCCGGCTTCGCGATCTGGGACAGCGACGACCGCTTGGCGATGTGCAACGCCCGCCTGCGCGAGATCCTGCACGGCTGCGCCGACCATGTGCGACCCGGCATATCGTTTGCCGAGCTGCTCGCGCTCAGCGTGCCGCACATCGCCTCCGGCGGCGGCCGCCCGGCGGCGGACTGGGCGACGGACCGCGCGCAACGCCACCGCAATCCGTCGGTGCCGTTCGAGATCGCTTTCGGCGACTGCCGTCACGCCCAGGTCTGGGAGGCGAAAACCGCGGAAGGCGGCATCGTCGGGCTCTATCTCGACATCACCGACCGCAAGCGCGCCGAGGACGAGTTGCGCCGCGCCAAGGAGGCGGCCGAGAGCGCGAACCACAGCAAGTCGCAGTTCCTGGCCAACATGAGCCACGAGTTGCGGACGCCGCTCAACGCCATCATCGGCTTTTCCGAGGTCATGCTGGCAGAGGTGATGGGGCCGCTCGGTGACCGGCGCTACAACGAGTATGCGCGCGATATTCACAACGCCGGCAAGCATCTGCTCGAGATCATCAGCGACCTTCTCGACATGTCGAGGATCGAGGCCGGCAAGTACGATCTCGATGCCGAATGGCTCGATCTCGGCGAGCTGGTCGACGGCGTTGTGCGCATCGTCCGCGGCCGCGCCCGCGAGGCCGGCCTGTCGCTCCAGGCGGCGGCGGTGGGTTGGTCCTCCGTCTTCTGCGAGCGCCGCGCGCTGCGCCAGGTTCTGCTCAACTTGCTCGGCAACGCGATCAAGTTCACGCCGGCAGGCGGGCGGATCGATGTGACGGCCAAGGCCGCCGCCGACGGCAGCCTTGTGCTGTGCGTGACCGACACCGGCATCGGCATCGCGGCCCAGAACATCCCGCAGGCGCTGGCGCCGTTCGGCCAGGTCGAGCGCACGTTGTCGCGCGCGCATGGCGGCGTCGGCCTCGGGCTGCCGCTGTCGCGCCGCCTCGTCGAGCTGCATGGCGGCCACCTCGAGATCGCCAGCGCCCTCGGCGCCGGCACCACCGTATCGGTGGTCCTGCCGCCCGACCGAGTGGGTCATCCGGCCCGTCAATCGGCCTGAGCGGCCCGGATTCAGCCCTTTGCTTTGGACCCATTCTGGGCTAATTTAGAGCCCCTCTATCTTTTTGGCCTGCCCGACCCCATATATCCAGCCGATGTCCCGTCCCTTTGCCAACGCGCTCGAATTGCTCCGCGCCGCGCGGCTGCGACCGACGCGCCAGCGCTTGGCCTTGGCGCGGCTGCTGTTCGAAAAGGGCGACCGCCACGTCGCGGCCGAGGAGTTGCACGGCGAGGCGCTGGCGGCGCAGGTGCCGGTTTCGCTCGCCACGGTCTACAACACCCTGCATCAATTCGTCGGCGCCGGGCTGTTGCGCGAGGTGGTGATCAATCCCGGCCGCTCCTATTTCGACACCAACATCAGCGACCACCATCATTTCTTCTACGAGGACAGCGGCAAGCTGCGCGACATTCCGGGCGACAGCATCGCCGTGAGCAATGTTCCGCCGCCGCCCGAAGGTGGCTCGATCCGCCGCGTCGACGTCATCGTTCGGGTCGAAAAAACCGCGCCAAAGGGCCGCGCTTAGGTCATACTTCCTAATAATTTACCGGCCATTAGACAGTAAATTATATCTGTTCTAGACTATTGACTCGCGAGCCTCGCGGGTTCATATAAAGCGCGTGGCGGATGCCTTGCTGTCCGCCGACCGATTTCCAACCCCGAGGAGGCATCGCCATGGCACTGAAAGGCTCGAAGACCGAGCAGAACCTGAAGGACGCATTCGCCGGCGAAAGTCAGGCCAATCGCCGCTATCTCTATTTCGCCCAAAAGGCTGACGTCGAAGGCTTCAATGACGTGTCGGCGGTGTTCCGCTCGACCGCGGAAGGCGAGACCGGCCACGCCCACGGCCACCTCGAATTTCTCGAGGAGGTCGGCGATCCGGCGACCGGCAAGCCGATCGGCGACACCAAGAAGAATCTCGCGGCGGCGATCGCCGGCGAGACCCACGAATACACCGACATGTATCCGGGCATGGCGAAGACCGCGCGCCAGGAAGGCTTCGCCGAAATCGCCGCCTGGTTCGAGACGCTCGCCAAGGCCGAGAAATCGCACGCCGGGCGCTTCCAGAAGGCGCTCGACAGCGTGGGCTGATCCTGCCCGAACGTTGATTGCGGGGAGCGCCTGGGCGCTCCCCGCCGTTTTCTCTCTTTAGGAAGCTGGCATGCGGGAAGGCAGCCTCGATGCGCCGACACGCCACGCGATTCCGTGGCAGGACGCCGACTATTACGACCCAGCCAAGGTTGAGGCGGAGATGCATCGCATCTTCGAGATTTGCCACGGCTGCCGGCGCTGCTTCAATCTGTGCGACAGCTTTCCGCGGCTCTTCGACCTGATCGACGCCAGCCCCAACGAGATCGAAGGCGTCGACCGCAAGGACTATGCCAAGGTCGCCGAGGCATGCACGCTCTGCGACCTCTGCTTCATGACCAAGTGCCCCTACGTGCCGCCGCATGAGTTCGACCTCGACTTCCCCCACACTATGCTGCGCCACCGCGCCGCGCAGCTCCGGCAGCATGGCGGCGACTTCGTCCAGCGCCAGCTGGCCGAGACCGACCGCAACGGCCGGCTCGGCGGCACGGTCGCGCGGCTCGCCAACTGGGCCATCAAGACCGGCAACCGCTTGACGCGGCCGGCGATGGAAAAGCTCGCCGGCGTTGATCGTCGCGCCGAGCTGCCGCCGTTCCACGGCCGCACCTTCGTCATGCGCGCGCGCGATGCCGCGCCGGCGGTCGACAAGGATGCACCTGCCTATGGCCGCAAGGCGCTGATCTATGCGACCTGCTTCGTCAATTACAACCAGCCGCGCCTCGGCGAGGCGCTGCACGCGATCCTGGCCAAGAACGGGGTGACGACCGAGGTCGCTTATACCGGTTGTTGCGGCATGCCGCAATTCGAGCGCGGCGACGTCGCGCGCGTCGCGGCGATGGCCAAGTCCATCGCCCAGATGCTCCGGCCGAAGATCGAGGAAGGCTATGACGTCGTGGCGCCGGTGCCGTCCTGTGCGCTGATGCTCAAATTCGAATGGCCGCTGCTGCTGCCGGACGACGAAGATGTGAGGATTCTGGCACGCGCGACCTTCGACGCCAGCGAATATCTGGTGGCGATCTCTAAGAAAGAGGGCTTGGCCGGCGGGCTGTCGCCGCTTGCGGGCGGTGTCACCGTCCATATCGCCTGCCACGCGCGGGCGCAGAACATGGGCCAGAAGGCCGCCGAGCTGCTGCGCCTGCTGCCGGCGACCGAGCTCGCCGTGATCGAGCGTTGCTCCGGCCACGGCGGCGCGTGGGGCGTGATGAAGGAAAATTTCGATACCGCGATCAAGGTCGGCAAGCCGGTGGCGCGCGCCACCGCCAAGACGGACAAGGCCTATCTCGCCTCGGAATGCCCGCTGGCGGCGACGCATATCCGCCAGGGCATGGCGATGCTCGGCGCCGAGGGCAAGGCGCCGGCGGCGACCTATCACCCAATCGAGCTGATGGCCCTGGCCTATGGCGTTTTGCCCGAGGGGACCGCCGCATGACCCAGTTCCGCGAACTCACCCGCACCGACATCCTGCCGCTCGAGCAGTACGAGCGCGACCGACGCGCCCACCGCCGGCGCATCACCGCGATCAAGCAGAACCGCCGGGTCGAAGCCGGCCCGCTGTCGACGTTCTATTTCGAAAATTTCGACACCATGTGGCACCAGGTGCACGAGATGCTTGCGGTCGAGCGCGGCGGCGAGGCCCAGATCGCCGACGAGCTCGCCGCTTACAACCCGCTGATTCCCAAAGGCGACGAGCTGATCGCGACGGTGATGTTCGAGATCGACGATCCGGTCCAGCGGGCGCGCACGCTGGGTCAGCTTGGCGGCGTCGAACGCCGGATGTATCTCGCTTTCGCCGGCGAAAAGATCGTGGCCGAACCCGATCCGACCCGCGAGAACACCTCGCCCGAGGGCAAGGCCTCGTCGGTGCAGTTCATGCGCTTTCCGTTCAGCCGGGCGCAGAAGGACAAGTTTCGCGCGCCGGGCACGCGTGTCGAGGTCGGCATCGAGCACCCGAACTATCACCACATCGCGGTGCTGAGCGAGACGGTACGCCAGACGCTGGCGGGCGATCTGGGCTGAGACGCCGCGCCGCCCAGATCACGCTTTTATGGGCGGTCCACGACATGGCGATGGCCAGCGCGTTGCCGAAGGTGACGCCGTAATGGACGTAATAGTATATGCCGATCTCCCGGGTTACGCATGGGTTGGCGCGAGAATCCGGGCGTGCGGCGCCGCTATTCGACGATTTCGTCGGCGGTGACGCCCCAGACCTCGCTGCGCAAGAGCCAACCGCGGACGACGCGCCGGCCACGGGTTTCGATCCGGCACCAGGCGTTGCGGCATTCTAGCAGATTGGCGATCACGCCCGGCTCGAGCTTGGCCATGGCTGGTGAATCGCGTGCCGGCTCCTGATAGATCGTGCGCGTGTCGGCCTTGATGATCACGGTGCGCACCGGGCTCAGCAGCCGGATATGGATCCAGCCTTCGGTGCCTTGCCAATCGCGCACGTGCCGCCACACGTCGTAGCCGTCGAGGACCTCGACCGGCAAGCCCTTGCGCCGATAGACCCAGTGGATCGGATATTGCTCGCCCGGGCCGGCGCGGAGGTTCACCTCGTTCGACCGCAAGCTCATGAATTTGGGATAGGCGGGCTTGTCGGCGGCGGCGGCCGGCAGCGCGAGCGCGCAAGCCAGCAGCAGGACGGAGACGACACGAACCATGATGCGGTCTAACCTGCGGGTCGCGGCCGGGTCAAGCTTCGGCGGCGGGCGATCGCGATGCCGCCGAGCACCAGAACCAGCGCCGCGACCAGCGACGGTGTCAGCCGCTCGCCCAGAAAGACGATGGCGATCAACACCGACAGCGGCGGCACGGCGAACTGGAACACGGCGACGCGCTGAATGCCGCCGGTGCGCAACGCCCAGAACCAGGCGATGAAGGCGGTCAGATTGGGGCCATAGGCGAGGGTCGCGACCGCGATTAGGTCGCCCAGGCCGAAGCGGCTCCAGTCGACCGTCGGAATCCGCAGAGCGGCGAACGGCATCAGCACCAGGCCGCCGGCGCCGACGCACCACAGCGTCGCCGGCAGCGCGCCGATCGCGGCCGCCAACCGCGCGCCGGCAACGTAGGAGCTGGCCGAAAGGGCGGCGGCCGCTAGCACCAGGAGATCGCCGGCCAGGCTGGCCTCGTGGCTGGCATCGGCGCGGAAGGCGAACAGCAGGCCCTCGCCGAAAAAGGCCAGCGCCGCGCCCGTCCACCAGAAGCCGCCCGGCCGACGGCGCTCGATGACCGCCGCCGCCAGACCGGTGAAGATCGGCATCGCCGCCTGGATAAGGGCGCCGTGCGTCGCCGAGGTCTGCGCTTGGCCGAGCGTGAACAGCAGCGGAAAGGCGATGAAGCTGCCGGCCGCGGACAGCGCCAGCAGGGTCCATTCGTGCCGGCTACGCGGGCCGCGCAGCCGCAGCATCACGATCAGCGGAATCGCCGCGAGCGCGGCGGCCGCGGGACGCATGCCCAGGAGCAGGGGATCGATGTCGCCGGCGATCGCCCGGGTGAGCGGCCCGCTGAGCGCGAAGAACACGACCGACACCATCGCCGCCACGAAAACCGCCGCCGGTCGTTCGCCCGAATGCTCCATGGCGCCCCCTTGTCGCCGTCCGCGCCGCGTCGGGTCAAGGGCACTCCGCGCATGGCTGGACACTCGTCGGCGCGCTTGCTAGGCCTTGCGCCGGAGGAGACGAATTCGATGTCCGCGAACAAGCCGCTGGTCGTGGTCACGCGCAAGCTGCCGGACGCGGTCGAGACGCGGATGATGGAGCTGTTCGACGCGCGGCTGAACGACAGCGACGCGCCCTTCACGCCGGAGCAGCTGAAAACGGCGATGGCCGAGGCCGACGTGCTGGTGCCGACGGTCACCGACCGTATCGATGCCGAAATCATCGCCGCCGGTGGCGAGCGGCTGAAGCTGATCGCCTCGTTCAGCAACGGCGTCGACCACATCGACCTGGCTGCCGCCAAGGCCAAGGGCATCGTCGTCACCAACACGCCCGGCGTGCTGACCGAGGACACCGCCGACATGACCATGGCGTTGATCCTGGCGGTCGCCCGCCGCGTCAGCGAGGGCGAGCGGCTGCTGCGCGATGGCCATTGGCTGGGCTGGAGTCCGACCTTCATGCTCGGCAGCCGGCTCTGGGGCAAGCGCCTCGGCATCGTCGGCATGGGTCGCATCGGCCAGGCCGTGGCGCGCCGCGCGCGCGGCTTCGGGCTCTCGGTCCATTACCACAACCGGCACCGCGTCGATCCCGACATCGAGCAGGAGCTCGAAGCCACCTATTGGGAAAGCCTCGACGCGATGCTGGCGCGCATGGACATCGTCTCGATCAACTGTCCGCGCACGCCAGCGACCTATCACCTGCTGTCGGCACGCCGGCTCAAGCTGTTGCGGCCGACCGCGATCCTGGTCAACACCTCGCGCGGCGAGGTCATCGACGAAGAGGCGCTGACGCGTCTGCTGGTCGAGCGCGCCATCGCCGGCACCGGCCTCGACGTGTTCGAGCGCGAGCCCTTGGTCAATGCCCAGCTGCTGGCGCTCGACCGCGTCGTACTGCTGCCGCACATGGGCTCGGCGACGCTCGAAGGACGCATCGACACCGGCCAGCGCGTCATCCTCAACATCAAGACCTTCGCCGATGGCCACCGCCCGCCCGATCGGGTCGTCGACACGTTGCTTTAAGCCCGCCGGCGACGAGCCCCTTTCCCGGGTGCCACTTCTCGTTATATCTTACTAGATATAACGAGGGAGAGGCGCATGCGTCGCTGGTTGCTGGCTGCAATTCTGCTCACAATATTGCCGATTTCACCCGCGCCAGCCGCGACGCTGACCGTCTTCGCCGCCGCCAGCCTCAAGAACGCGCTCGACGCGGCAGTTGCCGCCTACCAGGTAAAAAGTGGCGACATGGTGCGGATTTCTTATGCCGCGAGCTCGGCGCTCGCGCGCCAGATCGAAGCCGGCGCGCCCGCCGATATCTTCATCTCGGCCGACCTCAAATGGATGGATGAACTTCAGGCCAAGGATCTCATCGAGACGAAAAGCCGCCGCAATCTGCTCGGCAACGAACTGGTGCTGGTGGCGCCGGCGGGCAGCGGCACCAAGATCGCTCTCGCGCCCGGCGTCGATCTCCTGTCGCATCTCAAGAACGGGCCCTTGGCCATGGCCGATCCCGCGGCGGTGCCGGCGGGCATCTACGGCAAGGCGGCGCTGACCACGCTCGGCGTCTGGAATTCAGTCAAGGCCAAGGTGGCGCGCGCACAAGACGTGCGCGCGGCGTTGCGCCTGGTGGCACGCGGCGAGGCGCCCTTGGGGGTGGTCTATCGCACGGATGCGGTCGCCGAGCCCGGGGTCGAAGTGGCCGGCGTCTTTCCACCCAGCAGCTATCCGCCGGTGACCTATCCCGCAGCGCTCGTCGCCCATGGCCAGCTGCGCGCGAGCTACCTGCTGGATTTTCTGTGCTCGCTGGCGGCGCGCCATTACTTCGAGCAACAAGGGTTCAAGGTGCTGTTTTAACGCCGAAGCGCCCGCCCGAGCGCTACCAGCTCGCGCGCCGCGGCCTGGTGCGATCGGCGCTCGATCGCCCTGTAGCGCGCGATCAGCTCGAGGCCGAACGGCGTCAGCCGCGCGCCGCCGCCCTTTTCGCCGCCCGGTCGCGCCGTCACCACTTGGCGCCGGAAGGTGCGATTGAGGTTGTCGATCAGTAGCCAGGCGCGGCGATAGGACATGCCCAGAACGCGACCGCCGCGCGAGATCGAGCCGCTGTCGCGGATCGCCTCGAGCAGGCGGATCTTGCCGGGTCCGACGGCCTTACCGGGGCCGAGATCGACGCGCAGGGTGAGCTTCGCCAAAACCCGCCCTCAGCCGCCGCAGGTTGGGCAATCGGAATCGCGCGGTATCTCGATCTTGTGGAAATCGGTGGCGAGCGAATCGTACATCAGCAGCGTGCCGCTCAGGCTGGTGCCGATGCCGAGAATCTCCTTGAGGACCTCGACCGCCTGGAGCGTGCCCATGACGCCGGCGATCGCGCCGAGGATGCCGGCGGTCTCGCAGCGCGGCACGCTCTCGGGCGGCGGCGCCTCGCGGAAGAGGCAGCGATAGCAGGGGTGCGGCGGCCCGAGATAGGCCTTGAAGGTCGAAAGTTGGCCGTCGAAAGGCGACAGCGCTGCGCCGACCAGCGGCTTGCGCAGCCGATAGCAGAGATCGTTGAGCAGATAGCGGGTGGCGAAGTTGTCGCCGCCGTCGGCGACTAGGTCATAGCGCGCGAGAATGTCACGCGCATTGCACTCGTCGAGCCGGACCGGGTGGGTCTCGACCCGGACATCGGGGTTGATTGCCGCCAGCGTCCGTTGCGCGCTCGCCGTTTTCGGGCTGCCGACGCTGGAGGTCGCGTGGACGATCTGGCGCTGGAGGTTGGTCAGGTCAACCTGGTCGTCGTCGACGATGCCGAGCGTGCCGATACCGGCGGCGGCGAGGTACAGCAGCAGCGGCGAGCCGAGCCCGCCGGCGCCGACCACCAGCACGTGCGCGGCAAGCAGCTTGGCCTGGCCCTCCTCGCCGACTTCGTCGAGGATCAGGTGCCGGGCATAGCGGCGGAACTGTTCCTCGCTCAGCGGATGGGCCAGCATCTCGGCCATCACAGGTTCTCGAACAACGCCGTCGACAGATAGCGCTCGGCGGTATCGGGCAGGACCGCGACCACGATCTTGCCGCGCAGCTCAGCGCGCTGGCCGATCTCGGCCGCCGCCGCCAGCGCCGCGCCCGACGAGATGCCGCAGGCGACGCCTTCGAGGCGCGCCACCTCACGCGCCGTCTTGAACGCGGTCTCGTTGCCGATCCGGATGACTTCGTCGATCAGCTTGGTGTCGAGAATCGCCGGCACGAATCCGGCGCCAAGCCCCTGGATCTTGTGCGGGCCCGGCGGCCCGCCGGAGAGCACCGCGCTGTCCTCGGGCTCGACCGCCACCATGCGCAGCCCGGGCTTGCGCGGCTTCAGGACCGAGCCGACGCCGGTCAACGTGCCGCCGGTGCCGACGCCGATCACGACGACGTCGACGTGGCCATTGGTGTCGCGCCATATCTCCTCGGCGGTGGTGCGGCGGTGGATTTCGGGGTTAGCCGGGTTGTCGAATTGTTGTGGCATGAAGGCGTCGCCCAGCTTCTTCACCAGCGCCTCGGCGCGGGCGATGGCGCCGCGCATGCCCTGGGCCGCCGGCAGCAGCTCGATCTCGGCGCCGAGCAGCTTGAGCATGTGGCGGCGCTCGACCGACATGCTGTCCGGCATGATGAGGATCAGGCGATAGCCCTTGGCGGCGGCGGCGAAGGCAAGGGCGATGCCGGTATTGCCTGAAGTCGGCTCGACCAGGACTGTCTTGCCCGGCGCGATCAGCCCCACCCGCTCCGCCGCCTCGATCATCGCCGCGCCGATGCGGTCCTTGACCGACGACAGCGGGTTGAAGAATTCGCACTTGGCCAGGATCTCGGCCTTGACGCCGTGCGTCGCGGCGAAACGCGACAGGCGCACCAGCGGCGTCGCGCCGATGGTCTCGACGATGCTGTCGTAGACGCGGCCGCGGAATGCCGGCGCCGCTGCCGTCGCGGGCGGGGTCGGCTTGGGCTCGGGTCGTGCCATAACGGGGTCCTTCAGATGGAGAAGTCGAGACGGGCGCCGTATTCGCCGGGCACACCCATCTTATGTGCGCGCAGGCAGAGATCCTCGATGGTGATGCCGTCGAGCCGCGTCATCACCTCGGCGTTGAGCTCCTGCCACAGCGGCCGCACGACGCGGAGGCCGAGTTCAGCGCCGCCGTCCTCGGCCAGCGGGTTCTCGCCGCCGTCGAGCGCCCGCACGACGTGCACGATCTCGCCCAGGCTGATGCGTCGGCGCTCGCGCGCCAGGCGATAGCCGCCGCGCGGCCCGCGCACGCCGGCGAGCACGCCGGCGCGCACCAGCTGCTGGAGGACCTGCTCGAGATAGCGGCGGGGGATGCCCTGGCGTCGCGTGATCTCGCCCGATTGCACCGGCAGTGAGCCGGCGTTGTAGGCGATGTCGAGCACCGCCTCGATCGCGAAGAGTAGTTTCTTGGTCAGCCTGACCATCACGCTTCCGGCCTATTCGGCGGCCTTACGGTCGAAGAACTGGGCGACGCGCGTAGCCAGGCGGTCGCCGACGTCGCGCTTGCTGAGCCGGCCCCAGGATTCGGTGCCGCGCTCGTCGACCAGATGGATCTGATTGGCGTCGCCGCCGAATACGCCGCTCGCCGCCGAGACGTCGTTGGCCAGGATCCAGTCGCAGCCCTTGGCGACGCGCTTGGCGTGCGCCGCAGCGAGCAGGTTTTCGGTCTCGGCGGCAAAGCCGACGACCAGTCGCGGCCGACGGTTGGCGGCGTGCGCCAGGGTCGCCAGGATGTCGGGATTCTCGACCAGCGTCAGCGCCGGCGGCGCGCCCTTCTTCTTGAGCTTCTGCGGCGCCGCCTCGACGCGCCAATCGGCGACCGCGGCAGCGCAGATGGCCACGTCGACGGGCAGTTGCGCCTCGCAGGCGGCCAGCATCTCGCGCGCCGAGCGTACGTGCACGACGCGCACGCCGGGCGGATCGGCCTCGCGCGTCGGACCCGAGACCAGCACCGTGTCGGCGCCCAGCCGGGCCATGGCCGCGGCGATGGCATGGCCCTGCTTGCCCGAGGAGCGGTTGGCGATGTAGCGCACCGGATCGATCGCTTCTTCGGTCGGGCCGCTGGTGACCAGGGCCTTGCGGCCGCGCAACACGGCATGGGCGACGAAATGCGCCTCGATCGCGTCGGCAATCGCCGTCGGCTCGGCCATGCGGCCCAATCCGCTTTCGGCTTCGGCCAGCGGGCCGCTCTCGGGTCCGATGCACGTGACACCGCGCTTCTCGAGCAGCGCGACGTTGCTCTGGGTCGCTGGATTCGCCCACATCCGCGTGTTCATCGCCGGCGCCAGCAGGATCGGCTTGTCGCTGGCGATCAGCACCGTCGAAGCGAGGTCGTCGGCCAGGCCGGCGGCGAGCTTGGCGATCAAATCGGCGGTCGCCGGCGCCACCACGATCAGATCGGCCTCTTGCGAGAGGCGCAGATGACCCATCTCGCTCTCGTTGGTGAGCGAGAATAGGTCGCTATAGACCCGGTCGCCGGACAGCGTCTGGGCCGCCAGCGGCGCGACGAAGTGCTGGGCCGCCGCGGTCATCACGCAACGCACCGTCGCTCCGCGTTCGCGCAGGCGGCGGATGAGCTCGAGGCTCTTATAGGCGGCAATGCCGCCGGCGATAACTAAAAGGATGCGGCGTCCGTGCAGCATCGGCTTTCCAGCAAGTGTGCGGGATAATGGTGGAATTTACTCTATCGGCAGTGTGATTTCCAAGCTCAAAGCCGCCAACCCGAATGAATGGCGGCAATCCCGCCGCTGAGTGGCCGCGCCGTCACCCGCTCGAGACCAGCCTGGCGCATGAGCTCGACCAGCTTTTGCCGGCTGGGAAAGCGACGGATGCTTTCGACCAGGTAGCTGTAGGCATTATGATCGCGCGCCACCAAGGCGCCCAGCCGCGGCAGCACCGCGAACGAATAGAGGTCATAGGCACGTTTCAGCAGTTTCCCTTCGACATTGCTGAACTCGAGGCAGAGAAACCGCCCGCCCGGCCTGAGCACCCGGCGCGCCTCGGCCAGGGCGGTGGGAATCCGGGTGACGTTGCGCAAGCCGAAGGCGATGGTATAGGCGTCGATGCTGGCACTGGCGACCGGCAGCGCCTCGGCATTGCCGCACAGCCAGCGCAGCCGGCCGTCGTCGCCGGCATCGAAACCGCGCGCTCGGCCAGTTGCTAGCATGCTGAGATTGATGTCGCAGACGATGGCGCGGCCGCCGCGGGCCATGAAGCGCCGGGCGATATCGCCGGTGCCGCCGGCGACGTCGAGCAGAACCTGGCCGGGTCGCGGCGCAAGGCGCTCGATCAGCTGCGTTTTCCACAGCCGATGGACGCCGCCCGACATCAGGTCGTTCATCAGGTCGTAGCGCCGCGCCACGCGCGCGAAGACGTCGTGGACCAGGCGCGTATGCTCGCGCGCCGCCACCCGGCGATAGCCGAAATCCGCTGTCTCTTTTGCCGCCATCTTGGCACCATAGCCGCCGCTTTCCTGCGAGACCAGCCTATGCCCGAACTGCCGGAAGTCGAGACCGTGGTGCGCGGCCTCAAGGCGCGCGTCGAGGGCAAGCGGCTGCTGCGCCTGACGCTCAACCGCGCCGACTTGCGGCAGGCGATTCCAGCCGGCCTTGCGGCCAAGGTCGAAGGCCGGCGCGTGGTCCGCATCGACCGGCGCGCCAAATACATTTTGCTGCATCTCGCCGACGGCGGCGTGCTGATCGCGCATCTCGGCATGTCGGGGCGGCTGACGCTGGGCGACGCGGCGCACCCGGCGGCGCCGCGGCCGCACGACCATGCGCTGATGATCTTCGAGGACGCGATCGAGCTGCGGTTCAACGATCCGCGGCGCTTCGGCCTCATCGACTACACGCACGCGGCTGTGCTGCCGCGCCACAAGCTGTTCCTGCATCTCGGGCCCGAGCCGCTGGCGCCGGAATTCGATGGCGACGCGCTGGCGCGGCTGCTCGCGGGCAAGCAGACGCCGATCAAATCGGCCCTGCTTGATCAGCGCGTCGTCGTCGGCATCGGTAATATCTATGCCTGCGAGAGTCTCTACTGGGCGGGGCTGTCGCCCAAGCGCCTAGCGCGCACGGTGCAGGGTGAGCGCGCCGCGCGCCTGGCGCAGACGATCAAGCGCGTGCTCGAGCACGCGATCGCAGCCGGCGGCTCGAGCCTGCGTGATTACGTCGACGCTTCGGGCGGGCTCGGCAATTTCCAGCGGCATTTCGCCGTCTACGATCGCGAAGGCGAACCCTGTCCGGGCTGTGATTGCCGAACCGGCATCAAGCGGATCGTACAATCCGGTCGCTCGACATTTTACTGTGCCAAGCGCCAGCGTTGAGTCTACCCTGCGCCGGATGCGGCGGCTGCTTCTCGCGCTCGTGCTGATCGCTGCGCCGCTGGCGGCGCATGCCGACGGATTCGTGCCCGGCACCGAAGACCTGCCGCTGATGCCCGGGCTCGTCTCGGTCGACGGCTCAGCGGTCGTTTTCGACAAGCCCGAAGGCCGCATCGTCGAAAGCGCTGCGCACGGCAAGCTTTCGCGCTATGCGGTGACGCGCTTCTACGTCCAGACGCTGCCGCAGCTCGGCTGGCGGCATGCCGCCGGCACGGCTGCAACCTGGACGCGCGCCGGCGAGCGGCTGCATCTCGATTTTCGCGGGCCGCCCGGCGATCTGACCGTGGGGTTCACGATCGCGCCGCAATGAGCAACGGAGGCCTTCCATGCGCTACGAGAACATCCTGGTCGAGACGCGCGGCGCCGTCGGTCTCGTCATCCTGAACCGGCCCAAGGCCTTGAATGCTCTGTGCGATGCCCTGATCCGCGATCTCGGCCATGCTCTCGATGTCTTCGAGGCCGACGACGCGATCGGCGCCATCGTGCTCACCGGCAGCGACAAGGCTTTCGCCGCCGGGGCCGACATCAAGGAAATGCAGAGCCGCTCGTTCGTCGACGTCTATCTCGGCGATTTCGTCAAAAGCTGGGAGCGGGTGACGCGTTGCCGCAAGCCGGTCATCGCCGCGGTCGCGGGCTATGCCCTGGGCGGCGGTTGCGAGCTGGCGATGATGTGCGACACCATCGTTTGCGCAGATTCGGCCAAGTTCGGCCAGCCCGAGATCACCCTCGGCATCACGCCCGGCGCCGGCGGCACCCAGCGCCTGACGCGCTTCGTCGGCAAGGCCAAGGCCATGGACATGATCCTCACCGGCCGCCTGATGGACGCCGCCGAAGCCGAGCGTTCCGGCCTCGTCTCGTACGTCGTGCCGGCGGCGCAACTCGTCGACGAGGCGGTCAGGATGGCGACGCAAATCGCCGCCTTGTCGCGGCCAGCGGTGCTGATGGCGAAGGAGATGATCAACCGCGCCTATGAAACGACGCTCGCCGAAGGCGTGCGCTTCGAGCGCCGTCTTTTTCACGCGCTGTTCGCGACGGAGGATCAGAAAGAGGGCATGTCGGCGTTCGTGGAAAAACGCAAGCCAAATTTTAGCAATCGCTGAAGGCCGTTGCCGCGCGCACCTTGACGCGTTGCCCGCGCGACGGCTATAAGCGCGGCTTCTCTACAATCCGGCTCACACGGCGAGCGAAGGCACAGGTCAGCGATGGCGACCCATAAATCCGCGGAAAAAAGAATTCGACAAACCACGCGCCGCACGGCGGTCAATCGCATCCGCGCCAGCCGCCCGCGCAGCGCCGTGAAGGACGTCGAGACGGCGCTCGCCGCCGGCGACAAGAAAGCGGCGCGCGCCGCGTTCGCTTTGGCGCAGCCGGAACTGCAACGCGGCGCGGCGCGCGGCGTGATCACGTCGAGCGCGGCGGCACGCAAGATTTCGCGCCTCTCGGCGCGCATCAAAGCGCTCAAGAGTTGATCGCCGTGACCGTTCTGCCGCACGTGGAAATAAATTTTTGCGTTCGCGTGTCGGCCGTATTGCCTTTCTGTGTCGGCCTTCGGTAGAGTTTGTTGGCGCCGTCGAAGCGGAAGGTGTTTTGGGGATCATCGCACCATGAAGTCGGGCGTAACGCTTCCGAGAGAATGGAAAAACCCAGGCGGCATCCCGGCGATCCGGTCGTCGGCTTCGTATTTCAAATTCAAGGTTTCGTCTAAAGGGTAGCGCCGGAAGAGAAAGCAGGCCTCTTCCGACAAAGGGCGCTCGTGTGCGTTTCGAGGTTCCTTGGGGGGCGTGGTGACGGATCAAGCGGAGGCGTCGGCGCTGGCATCGGTCGCCTCGACGCGAGAGGACGTGAAGGTGCCGACATCCGATGGCCCTGTTCTCCGGGGGCGGGCATGACGGAGCCGGCCGACCGCAAGGGCGATCTCCAGTCGCAGTGGGCGCGTGTGCGCGGCCGCCTGCGCGAGGAGTGCGGCGACGCCGCGTACCGCGCCTGGCTCAAGTCGATGACGCTCTATGGTGTCGACAGCGGCCGCGTGCGGATCGGGGTGCCGACGCGTTTCCTGCGCGATTGGGTCAGCCAGCATTACTCAGATCGCATCCGGGCGCTGTGGAACGACGAGAATGACGCGATCGCGGCGGTCGAGATCCTGGTCACCGGCCGTACCGCGGCGCAGCCGATCGAAGCCGAGCCGGCAACGGCAACGAGCAATGGCTTCGAGTCCGGCGCGGTCGCCGCGGCCGAGGAGAAGGATATCAGCGCGCCGCTTGATCCGCGCTTCACCTTCGAGAATTTCGTCGTCGGCAAGCCCAACGAGCTCGCCCATGCCGCCGCCCGTCGCGTCGCCGAGGCGCAGGCCGGCGTACGCTCTGGCGGCAACCCGCAGCTGCCGTTCAACCCGCTTTTCCTCTATGGCGGCGTCGGGTTGGGCAAGACCCATCTGATGCACGCGATCGCGTGGCACATCCGCACGCAGGCGCCGCACCGCAAGGTGATCTATCTCTCGGCCGAGAAGTTCATGTTCCAGTTCGTTCGGGCGATCCGCTTCAAGGACACCATGGCGTTCAAGGAGCAATTCCGCTCGGTCGACGTGCTGATGATCGACGATGTCCAGTTCATCGGCGGCCGCGACGCGACGCAGGAAGAATTCTTCCATACTTTCAATGCCTTAGTAGACCAGAACCGGCAGATCGTGATCTCCGCCGACAAGTCGCCGTCGGACCTCGAAGGCATCGAGGAGCGGGTCAAGTCGCGGCTTGTTTGGGGCCTGGTGGCCGACATCCACCCGACGACATACGAGCTCCGCCTCGGCATCCTTCAGGCCAAGGCCGAGACGACGCAACTGCCGGTACCACCCAAGGTATTGGAATTCCTTGCCCACAAGATTACCTCCAACGTGCGCGAGCTCGAAGGCGCGCTGCACCGGATCAGCGCCCATACCCAGCTCACCGGCGGCATGGTAACGCTCGAAAGCGCCCAGGAGGTGCTGCACGATCTGCTGCGCGCGAACGACCGCCGCGTCACCATCGACGAGATCCAGAAGCGCGTCGCCGAGCACTACAATATTCGGCTCGCCGACATGCATTCTGCCCGCCGCGCCCGTGCCGTCGCCCGGCCGCGCCAGGTGGCGATGTATCTCTGCAAGCAGCTCACGCCGCGCTCGCTGCCCGAGATCGGGCGCAAGTTCGGCGGCCGCGACCACACCACGGTGATGCATGCGGTGCGCAAAATCGAGGAACTGAAGGCCGCCGACACGACGCTGGCCGAGGACATCGAGCTGCTCCGCCGCATGCTCGAAAACTGAGCCGCGCCCGGCGTCGAACGTTCCTTATAACAGGCTGATCTAAAACGCGAAAATTTCGACTCGGCGGTGCGATTCGATCGCCTGGAGCGGTATACGCTCGGCACCCCCTGTGCTATAGTTTTTTCCCGTGCGGCGGCCGTTTTTGGCGCGCGTTGCGATGCGCGCCGGGGCCCGGCGCGGCGGGGTGTCGGACCGGAAAAACGGTTCGGTGCGAGGGAAAGCCGCCACAACGGACGAACGCCAACCACCCATGAAACTGACGATCGAACGCGCTGCTCTGCTCAAGGCATTGGGCCACGTGCAGAGCGTGGTCGAGCGGCGCAACACCATCCCCATCCTGTCGAACGTGCTGCTGCGCGGGGCCGACGGTAAGCTGGCGCTGTCGGCAACCGACATGGACATCGAGATGATCTCGTCCGTGCCGGCGTCGGGCAGCAAAAGCGGCGGTACCACCGTACCGGCGCACACGCTCTACGACATTACGCGCAAGCTGCCGGAGGGCGCGCAGGTGGCGCTCGAGATCGGCGCCGACAAGGGCCAGATGACGCTCAGGTCCGGCCGCTCGACCTTCACCCTCGCCTGCCTGCCGGCCGAGGATTATCCGGTCATGTCGGGCAGCGACCTGGCGCACAATTTCACAATTTCGGCCGCCGACCTGAAGCGGCTGATCGACCGTACCCGGTTCGCGATCTCGACCGAAGAGACGCGTTATTACCTCAACGGCATCTACCTCCATGCCGCCAAGAGCAACGACGTCAGCATGCTGCGCGCGGTCGCCACCGACGGCCATCGTCTGGCGCGGATGGAATTGCCGTTGCCCGACGGCGCTGCCGGTATGCCAGGCGTGATCGTGCCGCGCAAGGCGGTGAACGAACTCAGGAAGCTCTTGGACGAATTCGACCAGGACGTCGCCGTGGCGCTGTCCGACACCAAGATTCGCTTCGGCTTCGGCGATAACACGGTGCTGACCTCCAAGCTGATCGACGGTACCTTCCCCGATTATGACCGCGTCATCCCAACCGCCAACGACAAGGTGCTCGAGGTCGAATGTAAGTCCTTCGCCGCCGCGGTCGATCGCGTCGCGACGATCTCGAGCGAGAAAAGCCGGGCAGTGAAGCTGGCGATCGAGCGCAACAGCCTGACGCTTTCGGCGACCAGCGCCGAAAACGGCACCGCCTCCGAGGAAATCGAGGTGCGCTACAGCGCCTCGCCGATCGAGATCGGATTTAATTCACGATATCTCCTGGACATCGCCGAGCAGATCGAGGGCGAAGGCGCCAAATTCGTCATGGCCGACGCCGCCTCGCCGACCGTGGTGCGCGACGCCACCGACGCCAGCGCGCTCTACGTCCTCATGCCGATGCGCGTCTAGGCGCGGGCATGACGCCCGAACGGGTGGTTTCTTTCACTAGGCCTTTGCCGCGGGCGGCGCCGGACGCCGCCGTTGTCCGGCTGGTGCTGACCGATTTCCGCGGCTATGCGCGCGCACGCTTAGTGGCCGGACCCGGCCCGGTCGTGCTCACGGGGCCAAACGGCGCCGGCAAGACCAATCTGCTCGAGGCGCTCTCGTTCCTGGCGCCGGGCAAGGGCTTGCGCCGCGCCAAGCTGAGCGAGATCGACCGCCGTGGCGCCGGTGCCTGGGCGCTGGCGGTCACCGCGACCGGTCCCGCCGGCGAGTTCGACATCGGCACCGGCCGCGATGCCGAAAGCGAAAGCGGCGAGCGCCGCCACCTGCGGATCGACGGCATGCCGGCCAGGAGTCAGCAGGATTTGTCCGAGCGTCTCGCTGTCGTCTGGCTGACGCCGCAGATGGATCGGCTGTTCGCCGATGCCGCCTCTGGCCGCCGCCGCTTTCTCGATCGCCTGGCGACCGGCTTCGATCCGGGCCACTGGTCGCGGCTGCTCGCCTACGAGCGCGCGATGCGCGAGCGCGCGAGGCTGCTGCGCGAGGGCGCCGCCGACCCGTTCTGGCTCAAGGCGCTCGAGGAGATCATGGCCGAAACCGGCGTGGCGCTCGCTGCCGCCCGGCTCGAAACGGTGGCCCGGCTCGCCGCCGCCTGCGCCGAGGCGCCCGGGCCATTCCCGCGCGCTGGCCTGACGCTTGCCGGCGCGGTCGAAGGCTGGCTCGAGACCACGCCCGCGCTGGCCGCCGAGGAAGCCTTCCGCGCGGCGCTCAACGATGCGCGCGGGTTCGATCGCGACAGCGGCGTGACCCAGACCGGTCCGCATCGCTCCGATCTGCTGGCGCGGCACCTCGGTACCGGCGAGGCCGCCGGCCTGTGTTCAACGGGCGAGCAGAAGGCGCTGCTGATCGCGATCGTGCTGGCCTATGCCCGGCTGCTGGCGGTGCAACGCGGCGCCTCGCCCGTTCTGCTGCTCGACGAAGTTACCGCGCATCTCGACGCCGCCCGGCGCAGCGCGCTGTTCCAGGCATTGCGCACACTCGGCGCGCAATGCTGGCTCGCCGGCACCGACGCGGCGCTGTTCGCCGAACTCAGGGGGCACGCCCAATTCTTCGCGGTCGCGGATGCCGCGGTATCGCCCACATGACGATGTCGTCGCAATTTGGTGGATGGATCATGAGCGAACCGGTTTCCCAAGCCCCGGAAGAAGAGGAATACAGCGCCAAGTCGATCAAGGTGCTGCGCGGACTCGATGCCGTGCGCAAGCGCCCGGGCATGTATATCGGCGACACCGACGACGGCTCAGGCCTCCATCATATGGTCTACGAGGTTGTCGACAACTCGATCGACGAGGCGCTCGCCGGCTTCTGCGATACCGTGACCGTGACCCTCAATCCCGACGGCTCGTGCACCGTGACCGACAACGGCCGCGGCATCCCGGTCGACATCCACAAGGAGGAAAAAGTCTCGGCGGCGCAGGTCATCATGACCCAGCTCCACGCCGGCGGGAAATTCGACCAGAATTCCTACAAGGTCTCGGGCGGCCTGCACGGCGTCGGCGTCTCGGTGGTGAACGCGCTCTCGGCGCGCCTCGATCTGCGCATCTGGCGCGGCGGCAGAGAGTATTTCATGCGCTTCAAGGATGGCGACCCCGAGGCGCCGCTCAAGGTCGTCGGCAAGGCGCCGGCGGTCGAGCGCCAGGGCAAGACCGCGCCCAAGACCGGCACCGAGGTCACGTTCTGGCCGAGTCCGCAGACTTTCACCAAGACCGATTTCGATTTTGCCACGCTCGAGCACCGGCTGCGCGAGCTGGCGTTCCTCAATTCGGGCGTGACGCTCGAATTGATCGATGCGCGCGGCGTCGAGCCCAAGACCGTCAACCTGCATTACGAAGGCGGGCTCGAGGCCTTCGCCAAGTATCTCGACCGCTCGAAGCAGCCGTTCCACCCGACCATCACCATGGCCGCAGCCAAGGACGGCATCACCGTCGAAGTCGCGATGGAGTGGACCGACAGCTATCACGAGACGATGCTGTGCTTCACCAACAACATCCCGCAGCGCGACGGCGGCACGCATCTGGCCGGCTTCCGCGCCGCACTGACGCGCACGATCAACAACTATGCCGACGAAAGCGGCCTGACCAAGGGCAAGGACAAGATACCGCTCACCGGCGAGGACATGCGTGAGGGCCTGACCTGCATCCTGTCGATCAAGGTGCCCGATCCCAAGTTCTCGTCGCAGACCAAGGACAAGCTGGTGTCGTCCGAGGTCAGGCCGGTGGTCGACGCCGTGGTCGCCGACAAGCTCCAGGAGTGGTTCGAGAAGCATCCGCCCGAGGCCAAGCGCATCGTCGGCAAGGTGGTCGAGGCGGCGGCGGCGCGCGAGGCGGCGCGCAAGGCGCGCGAATTGACGCGGCGCAAGGGCGCGCTCGACATCGCCAACCTGCCGGGCAAGCTTGCCGACTGCCAGGAGCGCGATCCGGCGCAAAGCGAGCTGTTCATCGTCGAGGGCGACAGCGCCGGCGGCTCGGCCAAGCAGGGCCGCGACCGCCGCTTCCAGGCCATCCTGCCGCTGAAGGGCAAGATTCTGAACGTAGAGCGCGCGCGCTTCGACAAGATGCTGAGCTCAGCCGAGATCGGCACGCTGATCGCGGCGCTCGGCACCGGCATCGGCCCCGAGGAATTCGACGCTGCCAAGGCGCGCTACCATCGCATCGTCATCATGACCGATGCTGACGTCGACGGCAGCCACATCCGTACGCTGTTGCTGACGTTCTTCTTCCGGCAGATGCGGGCCCTGATCGAGAAGGGCTTCCTCTACATCGCGCAGCCGCCGCTCTATCAGGTGAAGCGCGGCCAGGGTAAATCGGTCTATCTCAAGGACAATCCGGCGCTCGAGGAATACCGCATCACTGCCGGCATCAAGGACGCTAAGTTCCGCCAGCACGACGATGTCGAGCGCGCCGGCAACGACCTGAAGGACCTGGTCGAGCGCGCGCGGCTGGTGCGGACGCTGCTGTTGCCGTTGTGGCGCAAGGTCGGCAGCCTCGAAGTGGTCGAGCAGGCGGCGATTGCCGGCGTGCTCGAGCCGGCGCTGCTCGACAAGCCCAAGGACGGCGTCGAAGCGGCCAAATATCTGGCGTCGCGCCTCGATCTGCTGGCGGCGCCCGACGCGCGCGGCTGGAAGGGTGAGCTCGCACCGGGCGAGAGCCTGGTGCTGACGCGCAAGCGCCATGGCGTCACCGAGCGTCGCGTCTTCGATACCGCTCTGCTCAAGAGCGCTGAGGCCCGCCGCCTCGACGAGCGCACGGCGGAGCTGCAAAAAATCTACGGCAAGCCCGGCAAGCTCGTCGCCAAGGACAAGGAGACCGTGGTCAACGGCCCGATCGCCCTGCTCGAGGCGGTGCTCGCACTCGGCCCGAAGCAGGGCGACATCCAGCGCTACAAGGGCCTCGGCGAGATGAATCCTGAGCAGTTGTGGGAGACGACGCTCGATCCCTCGGTTCGCTCGCTGCTCCAGGTCAAGGTTACGCACGAGGATTCGGCGCTCGAGATCTTCTCGACGCTGATGGGCGACATCGTCGAACCCCGGCGCGAGTTCATCCAGCACCACGCGCTCGAAGTCGCCAACCTCGACGTTTAGGGCTAGAATTGCCGCTATCCAGCCGGAGGGGTCTCCGGGGGAGGGGTGGGATGGCAAAGGCGAACGGCGCCAGCGGCAAACGTCACCCGGTCATCACCGCCCTTTGGCTGCTGGCGGCGGCGGCGATCGCCGCCGGCTTCGTCCTGCGCATCCTGGCGCGGTTCTGGATCGGCCTCGGGCTGCGGCTGCTCGGCGTCTCGTTCATCGCCGCCGGCCTCGCCATCGCCGTGATCGCCTGGCTGGCCGAGCGCGCCGCCGGCATGCGGCCGCCGCCCTCGGCATCCTAGCAGTTTGCTGAAAAACCCTTTGTGCGTCGATGCCTGATCATGATTCTCTTCCGAGAGAGGTTGATTGGGGGAAACGGATGCGCAGGAAGTTTGTCGATCAGGGCGGAATGTTCTCGTACATCG
>JBOHLS010000005.1:0-114955 GCA_050729835.1 Allostellaceae bacterium
GCGCCACCCGCGGGCGGCGCGGCCGCCGGCTGCGCCGGGGCAGCGGTCGGCAGCGGCTGGGGGTGGTCGCTCAGCGAATTGAGATAGGCGATGATGTCGGCGCGTTCCTTGATCTTGGGGTCGCCCGCGAAGGTCATCTTGGTGCCGGACGCGAAGTGCTGCGGACTGGTCAACCACTCGTTGAGGTTGTCGACCGTCCACTTCTGGCCCTTCCCCTTGGTCTTGAGCGCATCGGAGAAGGCGAATCCGTTGCGATCCTCGGCGATCGGCGAGCCGACGATGCCATAGAGATTGGGGCCGATCTTGTTGGGATCACCTTTGTTAAAGGTGTGACAGGTCTGGCAGACCGCGGTGTGGGCCTTGCCGGCATCGACATTGGCACTGGCAAGCAGCGGCTCGATCGGCTGAGGGCCGGCCTGCTTCTGCTGGCTCGGCTGGGCCTCGGGCGCCGCCGCGACCTCGTAGGCGTTCTTCTTGAGCGGCGCCGGCTTGACCAGACTGGACGCGATGATGCCCGACACCATGGCGACGATCATCGCCGCCAGTATCGCCCCCGCGATTTTGTTCATCTCGAAGGACATGCGAAGCTCGATCCCCCTGGTACGGTTCGGCCGGCAGGAAACTCAATTTCCCGCGCCAACTCAAACGAAATCTGCCGGAAAAAGGCTGGTTGCAGGGGCCGGCTTCCATGCGGCATAACGCCGCAATTCCAACCTTGCCGAGCCACGCATCCGGAATCCGAAAGCCACCGCCCTGAACCCCATCGTCCTCATCCCCGCCCGTTTGGCCTCGACGCGGCTGCCCGGCAAACCTTTGGCCGAGATCGGCGACGCGCCGATGATCGTCCAGGTCTGGCGCCGCGCCACCGAGGCCGCCATCGGGCCGGTGGTGGTCGCCGCCGCGGAGGATTCGATCGTCGACGCGGTCGTGCGCGCCGGCGGCCGCGCCGTGCCGACGCATCCCGACCATCCTTCGGGCTCGGACCGCATCTTCGAGGCGTTGCAGGCAATCGATCCGCGCGCCGCCCACGACGTGGTGGTGAACGTGCAGGGCGATCTTCCCTTGCTCGATCCGCGGGCGATCCGCGCCGCGCTTGCGCCGCTGGCCGAGCCGGCGTGCGACATCGCGACGCTCGCAGCCGCGCTCGAGCGGGGCGAGATCGGCCAAAGCAGCGTGGTCAAGCTGTGGGCGAATTTCGGCGACAAGACGGTGGCGCGCGCCCTCGCCTTCTCGCGCGACGCGACGCCGCCGCCCGGCGGAGGCACGTCCTATCATCACATCGGGCTCTATGCCTATCGCCGCGCGGCGCTGGTGCGCTTCGTCGCTTTGCCTCCCAGCGCCGGCGAGAAGCGCACCAATCTCGAACAGCTGCGCGCGCTCGACGCCGGCATGCGAATCGACGCCGCGCGCGTTGACGCGGTCCCGTTCGGCGTCGATACTCCGGCCGATCTCGAACGCGCCCGCGCGCTGATGCGGACGCGCCCGGACTTCCGCCCATGACCGGCAACCGACGAACCTCGCGCCGCATCGCCTTCCAGGGTGCGCCCGGCGCCTATTCCGATCTCGCCTGCCGCCGCGTGTTCCCGCGCCTGGCGACGCTCGCCTGTCCCGGCTTTGAGGACGTGATCGCCGCGGTGCGGCGCGGCCGCGTCGAGCTCGCCATGCTGCCGATCGAGAATTCGGTCGCCGGGCGTGTCGCCGACATCCATCACCTCTTGCCCGAATCCGGGCTCTATATCGTCGGCGAGCATTTCGAGCGGGTGAAGCACCAGCTTCTCGCCGCACCCGGCGCGTCGCTCAAGACGATCCGGATCGTGCGCAGCCATGTCCACGCGCTGTCGCAATGCCGCCGGCTGATCCGCCGGCTCGGCCTCAAGGCGGTGGTCAGCGCCGACACCGCCGGGGCCGCGGCCGAGCTGGCGGAAAGCGGCGACATCCATGTCGCGGTGATCGCCTCGGAGCTCGCCGGCCGCATCTATCGACTCAAGACGCTGAAGCGCAACATCGAGGACGCCGGGCACAACACCACGCGGTTTCTGATCATGGCGCGCCGGCCCAAGACGCCGCCCGACAACGGCCGGCCGGTGGTCACCTCGTTCGTCTTCCGGGTGAAGAACGTGCCGGCGGCGCTTTACAAGGCGCTTGGCGGCTTCGCCACCAACGGCGTCAACATGACCAAGCTCGAAAGCTACATGGTCGGCGGCGAATTCACCGCGACCCAGTTCTATGCCGACATCGAAGGCCATCCCGAGTCGCGCCCCGTGCAACTGGCGCTCGAGGAGCTCGACTTCGTCACCCGCGAGCTGAAGGTTCTCGGCACCTATCCAGCGCATCCCTTCCGCCTCAAGGCGGCGCGGCGGGCGCGGGCGGGCTCGTAATTCGCGCCGTCGCCGGTCTTGCACGGCCGGCGGGTTCGCCTGATAGTGAGCCCGGGAGGCTGGCGGCGGACAGGCCCCTCGCCAACCCGGTCAGATCCGGAAGGAAGCAGCCGTAACGAGTTCCGGCCTGGGTCGGCGTTCAGTCTCCCACCGCGGCTCCCACGGAGAGGCAGACACATGAGCGAGCCGGGCGGCGTCTATCGCGTGCTCGCGCGCAAATATCGTCCGACGACCTTCGCGGAGCTCATTGGCCAGGAGGCGATGGTCCGGACGCTCGCCAACGCGATCGCCGCCGGCCGCATCGCCCATGCCTTCATCCTCACCGGCGTGCGCGGCGTCGGCAAGACGACGACGGCGCGCATCATCGCCCGCGCCCTCAACTGCGTCGGGCCCGACGGCAAGGGCGGCCCGACGGTCGAGCCCTGCGGCCAGTGCGAGCATTGCCGCGCTATATCCGAGGATCGCCACGTCGACGTGCTGGAGATGGACGCGGCCTCGCGCACCGGCGTCGACGATATCCGCGAGCTCACCGACGGCGTGCGCTACAAGCCGGTCTCGGCGCGCTTCAAGGTCTACATCATCGACGAAGTGCACATGCTGTCGAAGAACGCCTTCAATGCGCTGTTGAAGACGCTCGAAGAGCCGCCGCCCGACGTCAAGTTCATCTTCGCCACCACCGAGGTCCACAAGGTGCCGGTGACGGTGCTGTCGCGCTGCCAGCGCTTCTCGCTGCGCCGCGTGCCGGCCGAAATCCTGGCGCAGCATTACGCCAAGATATCCGCCGCCGAAAAGGTCGCGGCCGAGAGCGGTGCCATCGCGCTGATCGCGAGCGCCGCCGACGGCTCGGTGCGCGACGGCTTGTCGATTCTCGACCAGGCGATCGCGCTGGGCTCCGGCACGGTGACCGAAGCGGCAGTGCGCGAGATGCTCGGCGTCGCCGATCGCGGCCTGGTGTTCGACCTGCTCGAAACCGTGCTCAAGGGCGACGCCGCCGGTGCGGTGCAGCGCCTGGACGACCTCTATCAGGGCGGCGTCGATCCGGCGATGGCGCTGCAGGAGCTGCTCGACCTGACCTATCACCTGACGCGGCTCAAGCTGGCGCCAGATGCAGGCGAAGGCTTCGAAGGCGAGCGCGGCCGCGCCTTGCCATTGGCCCAGAAGCTGGGCATGGCCGAGCTGGCGCGCGTCTGGCAGATGCTGCTCAAGGGCCTGGGCGAGGTGCAAGGCGCGCCGTCGCCGATCCAGGCCGCCGAGATGGTGCTGGTGCGTCTCGCCTATGTCGCGGACCTGCCGGCGCCGGCCGATCTGGTCAAAGCGCTGGAAGGCGCCGGCAACGGCGCACAAACACCGGCCATCGGACCCGTGCCGGGTCCGCGCATCGCGCCGGCGCCGCGGGCACCCATTGAATCGAGTGTCGTCGCCGCACCGCGCCTGCAGCCGCGCGAGATGCCGGCGCCGGAACCGCTGCCCGCCGGCCCGCAGAGCTTTCTCGACGTGGTCCGCTTGTTCGAGCGCCAGCGCGAGCCGCTACTGCGCAGCCACCTCTACGGCAACGTCCATCTGGTGCACTTCGAGGTGGGCCGCATCGAGCTGAGGCCGACCGAAGCGGCGCCGCGCGACCTGCCCAATCGCCTGGGCCAGCTGTTGACCGAATGGACGGGACGGCGTTGGATCGTCAGCGTTTCGGGAGAACCAGGCGAAGCGACGCTCCGCGAGCAGGACGCGGCGCGCGCCGCTGGCCTCAAGAGCGAGGCGGCGAACCATCCGCTGGTGCGCGCCGTGCTCGAGGCCTTTCCCGGCGCCAAGATCGAGGCGGTGCGCGAGAAGGCCGGCGAAGCTGGCGCGGCCGCGCCGACCGAATCCGAAGAGGACGCGGCGATCACCGAAGACCCGATCGAAGGAGACAATTTCCTGTGAATAATCTCGGCCAGATGCTCAAACAGGCGCAGCAGATGCAGGCGCGCATGCAGGAAATGCAGGAGCGCCTCGCCGCGGTCGAGGTCACCGGCGTTTCCGGCGGCGGCATGGTCGCGGTGACGCTGTCCGGCAAGGGCGATGTCAAGAAGATCAAGCTCGACAATACGATCGTCGATCCCAACGAGACCGAAGTGCTCGAAGACCTGATCGTCGCCGCGTTCAACGACGCCAAGGGGCGGGTCGAGCGCCAAGTCGCCGAGGAAACCGAGAAGCTCACCGGCGGGCTCAAGCTGCCCCCGGGCATGAAGCTGCCGTTCTAAGTGCTCGAACTCGACCGTCTGATCCAGCTGCTGTCGAAGTTACCCGGCTTGGGCCCGCGTTCGGCGCGGCGCGCGGCGCTGTTCCTGCTGAAGCGCCGCGAGAGCCTGATGGAGCCGCTGGCCGCGGCGCTGACCGAGACGGCGGCGAAGGTGCGACCCTGCGCGCGCTGCGGCAATCTCGACACCGACGATCCCTGCGCGCTGTGCCGCGACCCGCGGCGCGACCAGGGACTGATCTGCGTCGTCGAGGATATGGCCGATCTGTGGGCGATCGAGCGCTCGGCCTCGTATAGCGGACTCTACCACGTGCTCGGCGGCACACTGTCGGCGCTCGACGGTGTCGGCCCGGAGGATTTGCGCATCGAACCGCTGGTGAAGCGCGTCGCCGACAGCCAGGCGCACGAGGTCATCCTGGCGCTGAATGCCACGGTCGAGGGCCAGACCACGGCACATTACGTCATGGATCGGCTGGCAGCGACCGGCGTGCGCGTCTCGCGCCTGGCGCATGGCGTGCCGGTCGGTGGCGAGCTCGATTATCTCGACGAAGGCACGCTCAGTGCCGCGCTCGCGGCGCGCAAGCCGCTGCAGCCGGAATGATCATTCGCCGATGAGGCGCGGCCGCGGCGGCGGCGTCTCGATCTCCTCAGCCTCGCCGTCGATCGCATCTTCGAGCCGCCGTACCTCGTAAGCCGGCAGGCTCGCCGGCAGCGCCTTGGCCGTTGGCACGCCGAGCTTGCCGAGTTTGCCGGCCTGCGGCAGCAGTCGCCGGTTCACCGAATTGGCGAAGTCGGCGAAGGAGCCGGCGGCGGCCTCGATGCCCTTGCCGACCTTGACCGCCGCCTCGAGTGCGATACGCACCCGATCGAGCAGCACGCCGGCCGTTTCGACGATGCGCGCCTGGTTCTCGGCCTGGCGCTGGCGGCGGATGTCGCTGGCGGCGAATGACACGATGGCATGCAGTGTGCCGGGGCCGGCGGGAATGATATTGAGGTCTTGCGCTTTGCGCCTGAAATCGCAATCGGCGCGGCACAGTTTGTCGAGGGTAATCTCGCTCGGCAGATACATGACACTGAGTATGCGGTCGATCTCACCGGCGCGGCCCGCGTCGCGAAAGGTGGCGAGCACGGCGCTCTGATAATCCTTCGACGCCAACGCACGCAGATGCTGGTTCATCGTCGCGGCGAGCCGGGCATAGGCCGCGGCCTCCGCCGCCTCGCCTTCGGCTTCGGCGATCTCCAGCACCGCCTTCGAGGCTTTGCAGTCGATCACCAGCACGGTATCGCCGGGCAGAAACACCACCGCATCGGGCCGCAAACGCTGACCGCTCGCCTCGCCCGGCGCATGGAATTGCAGGACGTAGTCGCGGCCCTCTTCCAGGCCAAACGACTTGAGCGTGTTGGCAAGGCCGATTTCGGCGATCTGGCCGGCGCCGCCGGGACTCGACAGCGCACGCATCACCGTGTCGAGGGTGCGGCCTTTGTCCTGGATCTGGCTGTGCAGCGCGGCCACCGCTTCGTTGAGCTTGGTCGCATGTTCGACCAGCGGCTGCGCCAATTCCTTGAGCCGGGCTTCCGATTCCTTCTTGGCCTCGGCGTTCTCGCGCTTGTAGTCGTCGAGCAGCTTGGACGACAACGACTGCGCCGGCTCGAGAACGGCCGCCTTCGTCGCGTCCAACATTTCCTGCTTGAGGTGCTCATAGTCCGTGGAACGTCGTTCGGCCTGCGCGAGTTGCTCGCGCGCGACGGCCAGGTCGCGCTCGGCCTTGCTGCGGGCCTGGAACAGCCACGCCGCAAGCGCCAGCAGCGCGGCCACGACAAGCCCGAGAACGATTTCCATGTGCGCATGTTAGCCCAGCCGGCCCGTGCCAGCTATCCGTTGACGGACTCGGGCCGATTGCCTACCTAAAGAGCCGCCATGGCCCTTTTGCCGATCATCACCGCGCCTGATCCGCGGCTCAAACGCAAATCCAAGCCGGTTGCCAAGGTCGACCCGCGCGTGCGTAAGCTGATGGCCGACATGCTCGACACCATGTACGAGTCGAACGGCATCGGGCTGTCGGCCCCACAAGTCGGCGCGCTGGAGCGCGTCGTCGTGGTTGACTGCACGCGCGAAGGCGAGAAGCCGCAACCGCTCAAGCTCGCCAACCCGGAGGTCGTCTGGGAGTCGGACGAGACGGTGGTGTGCAGCGAGGGCTGCCTATCGCTGCCCGAGCAATACGCCGACGTCGAGCGTCCGGTGGCGATCCGCCTGCGCTACCTCGACGCGCAGAACGAGATCCGCGAGCTCGAGGTCAAGGGCCTGCTCGCCACCTGTATTCAGCACGAGATCGACCATCTCGACGGCGTGCTGTTTGTCGATCACATCTCGGCGTTGAAGCGCGGCATCATCCTGCGCAAGCTGGCCAAGACTAAGCGTCTCAAGTCGCCGGTTCCCGCCTGAAGGCGCGATGGCGCCCCGCCCGCCGTCCAAGCTGCGCCTCGCGTTCATGGGCACGCCCGGCTTTGCCGCGCGCATCCTGGGCGCGCTGCTCGACGCCGGGCACGAGATTGCCACCGCCTATACCCAGCCGCCGCGGCCCGCCGGCCGCGGCCACCGCGTCACGCGCTCGCCGGTGCACGAATTGGCCGAGGCGCGCGGCATTCCGGTCGAGACACCTGCCCGGCTCGACGACGCGGCGGTCAGGACATTCGCGGCGCTCAATCCCGATGCCGCCGTGGTCGCAGCCTACGGCCTGATCCTGCCCAAGGCGATGCTCGATGCGCCGCGGCTCGGCTGCCTCAACGTGCACGCCTCGTTGCTGCCGCGCTGGCGCGGCGCGGCGCCGATCGAGCGCGCCCTGCTCGCCGGCGATCGCGAAACCGGCATCTCGATCATGCGCATGGACGAAGGCCTCGATACTGGGCCGGTGCTGCTGGCCGAACGGCTGCCGATTCCGGGACGCATCGGCGCCGCCGCGCTCTATGATGAGCTGGCGGCACTCGGGGCGCGCCTGATCGTCGCCGCGCTCGCCGCCGCGGCCGAGGGTAAGCTCAACGCCAAAGCGCAGCCCGCCGACGGCATAACCTATGCCCGCAAGCTGCGGCGCGAGGAAGGCGCGCTCGACTGGCGCAAGCCGGCGGCCGAGCTCGAGCGGGCGGTGCGCGCCTTCGAGGTCTTTCCGGGGACTTATTTCACGCATGACAGCGAGCGCATCCGCGTGCTCGCCGCCGAAACCGCCGAAGCGCCACGCGGCGCGGCGCCGGGCACGGTGCTCGACGACGTGCTGACCATCGCCTGTGGCACCGGCGCCTTGCGGCCGATGCGGATGCAACGTGCCGGCCGAGCGGCGCTCGCCGCCGACGAATTCCTGCGCGGTTACGCGATTCCGCGCGGCACGGTGCTGCCATGCCCCGCTACAAGCTGATCGTCGAATACGACGGCACCGGCCTGGTCGGCTGGCAGCGCCAGGCGAAAGGCCTGTCGGTGCAGGAGATTCTCGAGACCGCGGTCAAGCGGTTCTGCGGCCGGCGCGTCACGGTGCATGGCGCCGGACGCACCGATGCCGGCGTGCATGCGCTGGCGCAGACGGCACACTTGGATTTGGCTCATGATAGACCGCCCGACGTGATCCGCAGCGCGCTCAACCAGCACGCCAAGCCGCACGCCATTGCAATCCGGGCGGTCGAGCGCGTCGCCGACGCATTCGACGCGCGGCGCTCGGCGCACGGGCGGGTCTATCGCTATCGCATCCTCAATCGGCGGTCGCCACCGGCGCTCGAACGCGGCCGGGTTTGGCACGTCGGCCCGGCGCTCGACCTGGCGGCGATGCAGGCGGCGTCGTGCGTGCTGATCGGCAAGCACGATTTTACCACCTTCCGCGACACCCAGTGCCAGGCGAAATCGCCAGTGAAGACGCTCGATGCGCTCGACGTGGCGCGCGCCGGCGAGGAGATCTGGATCGAGGCGCGGGCGCGCTCGTTCCTCCACCACCAGGTGCGCAATATCGTCGGCACGCTCAAGCTGGTCGGCGCCGGCAAATGGGGAGCAGCCGACGTCAAGCGCGCGCTCGACGCGCGCGACCGCCGCGCCGGCGGACCGACCGCGCCGGCACAGGGCCTCTATCTGATCGAAGTGATCTACGCCGACGCCGACTAGCGCAGCATCACGCCCGCCGGCCGCTCGGTATCGAGCGGCAGCGAATAGTGCAGACCGAGAAAGCCAGCCGCGCCGCGAACTTGGTCCTCGCTGCGGCCGCCCTCGAATTGCAGGTGCGGGCCGAGGTCGTAGCTGAGCCCGACGCGATAGCCGTCGACCGCCGGCATGAAGGTCCGATCGCCCCACCAGTAGCGCGCGGCGGTGACGTGCATCTCCGGCAGCGCCGGCAACGGCAGGCCAAGTTCGATGTCGTGGCCGCCGAGAGACAGTTCGGCCAAAGCGGCGCCGACAGCTGGGCCGTGATCGGGGTTGCCGCCAAGATACGCCGCCGAAAGAGGCGTCGAATCGTCGATCTCGGCGCCGAGATTCGATTGCACGCGTCCGATCGATCCGTTGCCGTCGCCGTTGACGACCGTCGCCACCAACAGCTCTTGCAGGCCGAGACGCGTCGGCCGCTTGGCGGCATTTGCCGACGCCGCGTCATCGAGGCCGAGTGGAATGATCTTGGCAATCCGCGCCGCGACGTGGCCCGTCGCCTCGAGCGCCAGCACGCCGATGCCCGGACGCAAATCGCCGGCCGATCCGCCGCCGAGCTCGAGCTTGCTCAGCCATTGCTCGGCTTCATCGAGAACGCGCGCGCCCGATGCGGAAACCGACTGGCGCAGGCCGACGATGAGGTCGGCGATAGCGCTGTGCGTCGCCGGTGGCTCGCCAGCCAACGCCGGGCCGCTCGCAACGCTGCAGAACGCAATCGCCAGCGCCAGGCGCAGAACGCCCATCCAAGCATAGTTGGCCATAGTCGAAAAATTAACGGTAAGCGGTTAAAGGCGAGTTAAATCGATTTTGCCTAAAAGCCTCACCGCTTGCCAAAGTAGAGTTCGAGAAACGACGCGTAAATTCGCGTCAGCGCCTCGATATCGTTAACGGTCGTGCGCTCGTCGACCTTGTGCGCGGTCTCGCCGACCGGGCCGAACTCTGCCACCGGGCAATAGCGCTGGATGAAGCGCGCGTCGGAGGTGCCGCCGCCGGTGGACAGCGTCGGTTTGCGGCCGGTGACGCCTTCGATCGCCTGGACCAGCTTGTCGCTGACCTCGCCCGGCGGCACCAGGAAGGATTCGCCGCTGACCTGGATTTTGAGCTCATATTTTCCGCCAGCGCGGTCGAGCTGCTGGCGCAGCCAGGCTTCTATCGTCTGGCCGCTCCACCGGTCGTTGAAGCGGACGTTGAACACCGCCTTGGCGCGATCCGGGATGACGTTGGCGGCGGGATTGCCGATGTCAATCGTCGCCACCTGGAGATTGGACGCCTCGAACCGAGCGCTGCCATCGTCGATCGGCGTGCGCGTCAGCGCATCGAGCATACGAACCAGACGGTGCGCCGCGTTGTCGGCGAAATGGGGATAGGCGGTATGACCCTGGACGCCGAACGCGGTCAGGGTGCCGTTGAGGCTGCCGCGCCGGCCGATCTTGATCATGTCGCCGAGTGCCTGGCGGCTGGTCGGCTCGCCGACCATGCAGGCATCGAGCTTCTCGCCGCGCTTGGCGAGGGTCTCGAGCACTTTGCGCGTGCCGTTGATCGCCACCGCCTCCTCGTCGCCGGTAATCAGCAGGCTGAGCGAGCCGCCAAAATCGCGCCCGCGCGCGGCGACGAAGCGCGCGGCGGCGGCGGCAAAGCAGGCGATGGCGCTCTTCATGTCGGCGGCGCCACGGCCAATGAGAACCCCGTCCTTGACCGTTCCGGCGAACGGATCGACCGACCAGTTGGCGACGTTGCCCGGCGGCACGACGTCGGTGTGCCCGGCGAAGCACAGATTGCGGCCCGCCTTGCCGAGCCGAGCGTAGAGGTTGAGCACCGTCTCGGTGCCCGGCTCGGCGAATTCGAGCGTCTCGCAAGCAAAGCCGATGCGCTCGAGCGCCCGCGCCAGATGCGCGATCGCGCCCTCGTCCTTGGGTGTCACGCTCGGAAAGCGCACCAATTCGGTGGTGAGCGCGACGGGGTCGATGGTGGCGGCGGTCGCGGGCATCAGTCGCGCAGCAGTTCGTTGATCGAGGTGCGCGAGCGCGTGCGCGCGTCGACCCGCTTGACGATGACACAGCAGGCGAGGTTCGGCCCACCCGGCGTGCGCGCCGGCAGGCTGCCCGGCACGACGACGGAATAGGCCGGCACGAGGCCGAGAAAGGTTTCGCCGGTAGCGCGGTCGACCACCTTGGTCGAGGCGCCGATGAAGCAGCCCATCGCCAGCACGGCCCCTTCCTCGACGAGGACGCCTTCGGCGACTTCGCTGCGCGCGCCGATGAAGCAGTTGTCCTCGACGATCACCGGCTGCGCCTGCACCGGCTCGAGCACGCCGCCGATACCGACGCCGCCCGAGATGTGGCAGTTGCGGCCGATCTGGGCGCAAGAGCCGACCGTCGACCAGGTGTCGATCATCGTGCCCTCGCCGACATGGGCGCCGACATTGATGAAGCACGGCATCAGCACGGCGCCCGGCGCGATATAGGCCGAATGCCGCACCACCGCGCCAGGCACGGCGCGGAAGCCCGCCTTCTTGAACTTGGCGGCGCTCCAGCCGGTGAATTTCGACGGCACCTTGTCCCACCATTTGGCGCCGCCGGGGCCGCCGGCGATCGGCGTCATGTCGGTGAGGCGGAACGACAACAGCACCGCCTTCTTGAGCCACTCCTCGACCTGCCAGCCTCCGTCGCGTTTGGTCGCGACGCGCAGCGCGCCCGAATCGAGCGCATCGAGCGCGGCCGCAACCGCCTTGCGCGCCGCTGCCTTGGTCTTGGCGCCGAGGCGGTCGCGCGCCTCCCAGGCGGCGTCGATGGTGGCTTGCAGCCGTGCGATATCCATGGCGCGCGCAAAATGCGGTGCGCGCCCTGCGCTGTCAACCGTCGCCCGGCGGCATTAGACTGGCCGACAAAGGAGGCGCCAATGAGCCAAAAACCCGCGTCGCGATCCACGGCCATCGACGACCCGACCGCGCCGATCGACTTGGTGATCGAGCCGCGCACACGCGACCTCGGCGATGGCTTCGAGGTGCGCCGCGTTCTGCCCTATGCCAAGCGCCACATGGTCGGACCGTTCATCTTCTTCGACCATTTCGGGCCGACCGTGCTGCACGCCGGCACCGGGCTCGACGTCCGGCCGCATCCGCATATCGGCCTCGCCACGATCACCTATCTGTTCAGCGGCGAGATCATGCATCGCGACAGCCTGGGCACGGCGCAGGTCATCCGGCCGGGCGCGGTCAACTGGATGACCGCCGGACGCGGTATCGTCCATTCCGAGCGCACGCCGGCGGAGACTCGTCAGCAGGCATCGCCGATCTACGGCATCCAGAGCTGGGTGGCGCTGCCGCGGGCGCGTGAGGAGATCGAGCCCGGCTTCGAGCACGTTTCGGCGGCGAGCCTGTCGGCGATCGAAGGCGACGGCGTCTCCGCCCGATTGATCGCCGGAAACCTGTTCGGCAAGACATCGCCGGTCGCGACGCAGTCGCCGCTGTTCTATGCCGACGTCACGCTACGCGTCGGCGCGACCGTGACGATGGCGCCGGATTACGCCCAGCGCGCCGCCTACCTGCTCGAAGGTGCGGTCGACTGCGCCGGCGAGCGACACGCGCCGCCACAGATGCTGGTGTTCGACAGCAAGGCGCGCGCGGCGATCACGGCGCGCGAGCCGGCGCGGCTACTGCTGCTCGGCGGCGAGCCGCTCGACGGCGAGCGTCACATCTGGTGGAACCTGGTGTCGAGTTCGGCCGAGCGCATCGAGCAGGCGAAGCGCGACTGGAAGGAAGGCCGCTTCCCGAAAATCCCCGGTGACAGCGCCGAGTTCATTCCCCTGCCGGCGTGAGCGCGGCAAGGAAATCAGTCAAATCGTCGATGGTGTGATGGATGGCGGCAGCGTGTGTTGCGCCGAGCTCGGCATGCGGGCCGCCGCGCAGCCAGATCGTCGTCATGCCGAGCGCCGCCGCCGGCGGCAGGTTGCGCGCCATGTCCTCGACCATGGCGGCGCGCGCCGGCTCGACGGCATAGGTTTCGATCAAGGCGTGGTAGCCCGCTTCGTTCGGCTTCGGCTGATAGTCGATGGCGAGGATGTCGTGAATGGCGGCGAACCGTTCGGCCAGGCCGAGCCGATCAAGCACCCGCTCGGCATGGCGCCGGGTACCGTTGGTGAACACGAGCTTGCGCCCGGGCAGCGCAGCCAACGCGCGGTCGAGCGCCGGTGCCGGCTGAACCGCGGAGACGTCGATCTCGTGGACGTAATCGAGGAATTGCTGGGGTTCGATGCCGTACTCGTTCATCAGGCCGCGCAGCGTCGTGCCATGCTCCTGGAAATAGCGGCGGCGCAGCGCGTGCGCACCTTCGAGATCGAGCTTTAGCTCCTCCATGAGGTAGCGCGCCATGCGCTGCTCGACCTCGACGTAAAGGCGGCAAGACGACGGATAGAGCGTGTTATCGAGATCGAAGACCCAGGTATCGATGTGGTCGAACGAACGGACGCGCGGCAGGGATTCGGTCAGGCTCATGGGTGCGGCGGTTATATGACGCAACGGCGTGGCTTTGTCGATGCCTCGCTGGACGCGCGCAAGCCGGCGCCGCGACGCCGGCCCGCGGCGGATCAAGCGTTAATCGGCGGCCGCGGCAGTCGCTGTGGCGAGAGCGGCCGGCGCGGCGCCTTGCGGCCGCGACGCCGCCCAGTAGCCCAACGCCACGAATCCGGCGCCGGCGACGATGTTGCCGAGCGTCACCCACAGCATGTTCCAGCCGAATCCGGCCCAGGTCACGGCGTTGGGATGGGGGCTGAGCAGCGCGATCAGCAACAGCGTCATGTTCGCCACCGAGTGTTCGTAGCCGCTGCCGATGAAGCCGAACAGGCACCAGAACAGCGCGATGCAGCGGGCAGTATCGCTCTCCATCCGCGCCGCCATCCAGATCGCCAGGCAGACGAGCCAGTTGCACAGGATGGCACGGGCGAACAGCGACAAGGCCGGCGCATTCATCTTGGCCGCGGCGACGGCGAAGAGGAACTGACTCTTGGAATGCAGCACCGACCCGCCGCCGCCGGCGATGAAGATGACCGCCAGTAGCGCGCTGCCGAGCAGATTGCCGATCCACGACCCCGTCCAGCAGCCCAGCAGATCGCCGAGCCCCGCTTTGCCGCGCAGCACGCCCAGCGGCATGATCATGGTATGGCCGGTGAACAGATCGGACCCGGCGAAGATCACCAGCGTCAAGGCGATGCCGAACGACACGCCCATGATCAGCGGCCGATAGGCCGGATCGACGTCCGACCCGACGCTGAAGATCAGAATGATGCTAAGGCCGATATAGGCGCCAGCCATCATCGCGCTCAGCAGAAAACCCAGCGGCGCGCGCTTGAGAAAGGCGCCTTTGGCGGCCGCGGTCGCGGCCAGCTTGTCGACGGTCTCGAGATACATGCATGCCTCGTTCGGTTGGTGATCGCCTGCCGGTTCGCAAATGCCGGCCTCCGATCCCAACAGCGCAAGGAGCGTGCCAGCGAAAGCACACGCGGGAATTCGCCGGTCGCGCCGCTGCATCACGACCATCACTGCCCGCTGCGTTGGCGCGTTGCGAAACGATTTGCCCAAATTTTCACCGACGAGAAGGCGTGCATAAAAACTCCGCAGATGAGTCGCCGTTAATCACATTTCTTGGGCACCACCGCCGGATCGCCTCGGCACGAAGCCGGTTTTCCGCGGCAACCCGATGATTCAAGGCGGGCCGCGCGGCTGGCATCGCGGTTGCAATACCCGCGGTGATGACCACCGACGCAATCCTGAGCGACGAGCAAAAGCAGTATCTCGAAGGCTTCCTGAGCGCCGTGGCGGCGCGCAACGGCGGTCCGGGCGGCAGCGCGCCCGACATCCATCGCATCGCCCAGGATCGCTTCGTCGCCGCCGGCAAGTCGCTGACCGCCGAGGAAGAGGCCAAGCGCAAGACGCCGCCGCTCGACATGTGGGACGAGATCGTTGCCAACGCCGCCGCGTCGCGCGCGCCGAAGGGTATCGACGTCTTCCGCCATAAATTCTTCGGCCTGTTCTACGTCGCGCCGGCCCAGGATTCGTTCATGTGCCGTCTGCGCATTCCGAACGGCATCCTCAAAGCGCATCAGCTCGAGGGCCTTGCCCGGCTCGCCGAGACGTTGGGCGGCGGCACGCTCGACGTTACCGCCCGCGCCAACCTGCAGATCCGCGAGGTGCCGCCGAGTGCGGCGATCGAGCTGCTGACCGGCATCCAGGACCTCGGCCTTACCTCGCGCGGCGCCGGCGCCGACAACATCCGCAACGTCACCGGCAGCCCGACCGCCGGCATCGACCCGAGCGAATTGATCGATACCAGGCCGCTGGCGCGCGCTCTGCATTTCACGATCCTCAACCACCGCGAGCTCTATGGCCTGCCGCGCAAATTCAATATTGCCTTCGACGGCGGCGGCCAGGTCGGCGTGCTCGCAGACACCAACGACATCGGCTTTGCCGCCGTGCGCGTCGCGGATGGCGCGTCCGTGCCGGCCGGTGTCTATTTCCGGATGGCGCTCGGCGGCATCACTGGGCACGGCGATTTCGCGCGCGACGCCGGCATCCTGCTCAAGCCCGAGGAATGCGTCGCCGCCGCGGTCGCCGTGGTACGCGTCTTCATCGCCTATGGCGACCGCACCGACCGCAAGCGGGCGCGGCTCAAATACCTGCTCGACGAGTGGGGCATGGACCGCTTCATGGCCGAGGTGGGGAGGGAGTTGTCCTTCGCGCCGCCGCGTGTGCCGCCCGATCAGTGCTCGCCGCGCGGTCCGCTGCTGAAGCACGGCCATATCGGCATCCACAGGCAGAAGCAGAAAGGGATGGACTATATCGGCGTCGGGCTTCCGGTCGGGCGCCTCAGCGCGGCGCAGGCGCACGGCCTGGCGGCGATCGCGACGCAATTCGGCAGCGGCACGATCCGGCTGACGGTCTGGCAGAACCTGATCCTGTCGGATATCAGCGACGCCAAGCTGCCGGGCGCGCGCAAAGCGATCGAGGAGCTCGGGCTCGGCGCCGAGGCGTCGCCGATCCGCGGCGCGCTGGTCGCCTGCACCGGCAACACCGGCTGCAAGTTCGCCGCCACCGACACCAAGGCGCAGGCGCTTTACCTGGCGCAATACCTCGAAACTCGGATCAAGCTCGATCAGCCGATCAACATCCATCTCACCGGCTGTCCCCATTCCTGCGCGCAGCATTACGTCGGCGACATCGGCCTGCTCGGCGTCAAAGTCGCGCAAGGCGACGAGCCGATCGAAGGCTATACCGTCGTCGTTGGCGGCGGCGACGGCAGCGATCAATGCTTGGCGCGCGAGATCGCCCGCGACGTGCCCTTCGCCGACGTCGCCGACCGGCTCGAGGCGCTGCTTCGCAATTACCTGGCGAAGCGCCGCGCGGCCGAATCCTTCCATGAATTCGCCAATCGGCACTCGGTCGAGGACTTGCAGGCGATGCTGGCGACGGAGCCCGGACGATGAGCCATATCGCGCCACTGGTTCCCGACAACGCGCCGTTCAGCAGCGCCGAGCGCGCCTTCATCAACGGCTGGATCGCGGCCTACTATGCGCCGGCGACCGCGAGGACGGCGCCGGCCGCCCCGCCGGTCGAGGAATTCCCCTGGCACGACGCCTCGTTGCCGCTGGAGCGGCGGATGGAACTTGCGACCGGGCAGCCGTTGCCGCAGCTGCTGATGGCGGCGATGGCACAGCAGGATTGCGGCCAATGCGGCTATCTCTGCCGCAGCTATGCCGCCGCCATCGCCGACGGCACGGAAAAGGCGCTGATACGCTGCGTTCCCGGCGGCAAGGAAACCGCCCGCAAGCTGAAAGAACTGCTCGAGACCGGCGGCGCGCCAGCACCGGCAACGGTTCCGGCCGCGCCGGCCGCCGCGACGGTTGCGCCAACCGCATCCGGCCTGGCCACCGTCGCGGCCCAATTCCGTGGCGCGCGGCCGCTCAACCGCGCCGACTCCGCCAAGGATACGCGCCAGGTGGTGCTGAATCTCTACGGTTCGGGCCTGCGCTATCAAACCGGCGACAGTCTCGGCGTCATGCCGACCAACTGCCCCGAGTCCGTTGCCGCGATCGTCGCGGCCTTGGGTGCCGACCCCAACGCCGAAGTCGACGCGCCGAGCGGCGCGCACCTGCCGCTGTGCGAGGCGCTGAGCCGCGCCTGCGACATCGGCCGGCCGTCGGACGAAGCCGTCGAGGTGCTGGCGTCGCGCGCGCGCGATCCCGAACAGTCGCAGCGGCTCCAGGCGCTGGCCGAAGGCTATCCCGGCGCCGAGCCGGAGGGCGCCGACCTGCTCGAACTGTTGACCGTCTTCCCCTCGGCGCGGCCGCCGTTGCAGGAGCTGATCTCGGCGCTGGCGCCGTTGCAGCCGCGGCTCTACTCGATCGCCTGCTCGCCGCTGGTGCACGGCGGCGAGGTTCACCTGACGGTCGCGGCGGTGCGCTGGGAAAAGCGCGGCCGCGCGCGCAAGGGCATCGCCTCGTGCTTTCTCGCGGAGCGCGCGATGACCGTGACCGCGATGCCGGTCTTCGTCCAACCGCCGGCGCACCGCTTCCGGCCGCCGGAATCCGACGATGCGCCGATGATCATGATCGGGCCCGGCACCGGCATCGCGCCGTTCCGCGCCTTCCTCCAGGAGCGCCGCGAGAACGGCGCCAAGGGTCGCAACTGGCTGTTCTTCGGCGACCGGCACCGCGCCACCGATTTCCTCTATGAGGACGAGCTGACCGCCTGGCACAAGGACGGGCTGCTGGCACGGCTCGACCTCGCCTTCTCGCGCGACCAGCCCGAACGCATCTACGTGCAGCAGCTCATGCGCGAGCAATCGGCGCGGCTGTGGCGCTGGCTCAACGACGGTGCCCACGTCTATGTCTGCGGCGCGATGGCCATGGGTCGCGATGTCGAGACCGCGCTGGCCGCCATCGTCGCCCGTCAGGGCAGCATGGGAATCGGCGCCGCCAAGGCCTATCTGGCGCAGCTCGGCCGCGAGGAGCGGTTTGTGAAGGACGTCTATTGATGACCCACTTCCCGATCTGCCTCAATCTCGCCGGCAAGCGTTGCCTAGTCGTCGGCGTCGGACCCGAGGCGGAACGCAAGGCGGCGGCCTTGCAGCGCGCCGGCGCGCAGGTCGTCGCGACGCCGCATTTCGCGCCGGCCGATCTCGACGGCTGCGCGTTGGCGATGGCGGCGGATGTTACGCCCGCGGTGGGCACGGTCGTATCACGTGCGGCACAAGCGCGCGGCATTCCGGTCAACGTGGCGGATCGGCCTGAGCTGTGCAGCTTCATCACGCCAGCGGTGATCGAGCGCGCACCGGTGACGCTGGCGATCTCGACCGGTGGCGCCTCGCCGGCACTGGCGCGGCGCCTGCGCGAGACGCTCGACGCGATCGTGCCGCGTCGGCTTGGCGCGCTGGCGGCGCTCGCCGGCGAATTCCGCCTGCGTGTGCGGCGACAGATTGCCGATCCAGCACGGCGGCGTGCGTTCTGGGACCGGCTGCTCGACGGACCGGTGGCGCGGCTGGCGCTGGCCGGCGAGCAGGACGCGGCGCGCCGCCGGCTCGAAGTCGCGCTCGGCGCCGAAACCGCCGGCGCGGCGTCGCGTGAAGCCGCCCCCGAGGTTGCCCCTGAAGTCGCCTAAGCGTGGCGCGGCGCGGATTTGCGCCGGCGGATCAAGGTGCCGGCGCCCTCGGCGAACAACTCGAGCAGAATGGCATGCGGCACGCGGCCGTCGATGATGACCGCCGCCTCGACGCCGCCTTCAACCGCCTCGACGCAGGTCTCGACCTTGGGAATCATGCCGCCCGAGATCGTGCCGGCGGCGATCATCGCCTTGGCATCGGCGACCGCCAGCTCCTGAACCAGGCGCTTGTCGGCGTCGAGTACGCCGGTCACGTCGGTCAGCAGCAGCAGACGCACCGCCTTGACCGCCGCCGCCACCGCGCCGGCCGCGGTGTCGGCGTTGATGTTGTAGGTCTCGCCCACCGTGCCGACGCCGATCGGCGCGATCACCGGGATGATGTCGGACTTGGCGAAATGCTCGAGCACCGGCGCATCGACGGCATAGGGCTCGCCGACGAAGCCCAGATCGAGCACTTTCTCGATCTGGCTGTCGGGATCGGCGTGCTTACGCGTCAGCTTGCGCGCGCGGATGAGGTCGGCGTCCTTGCCCGAAAGACCGATGGCGCGGCCGCCGGCGCGATTCACCGCCGCGACGATCTCCTTGTTGATCGAGCCCGACAGCACCATCTCGACGATCTCGACCGTCGCCTGGTCGGTGACGCGCAGGCCGTCGACGAACGAGCTCTTGATCTTGAGCCGTTCGAGCATCTGGCCGATCTGCGGCCCGCCGCCGTGGACGATGATCGGATTGATGCCGACCTGTTTCAGCAGCACGACGTCGCGCGCAAAGCGGCCGGCGATCTCGGTATCGCCCATCGCGTGACCGCCGTATTTGACGACGACGGTCTTGCCGGCATAGCGCTTCATGTAGGGCAGCGCTTCCGACAGCGTCGCGGCTTTCAACGCGGCGTCGGGCAGCGCCATCCGGGTCTTGTCGCTCATGGCGGGGGTTTATAGCCGCATCGGTGCTAGGTCGCCAGCGCGGCGAGCAGCGCGCGCAACGCCGGGATACCGAAGCCGGTTTCGGCGCTGGTCGCGATCACCGCCGGAAAGACGCCGGGATAGCGCGCGAGATCGGCGCCGATGGCGGCGGCGTGCGCATCGCGCTCCGCTGCTTCGAGCTTGTCGGCCTTGGTCAACACCGCCATGATCGACACCGCGTGATGCGCGAGCAGATCGAGAGCCAGGCGGTCGCCGTCCTTGAGTCCGTGGCGGGCGTCGACCAGCAGCAGCGCGCGCTTCAGCGCGCCGCGACGGGCGAGATAGAAACCGACGGTCTGGCTCCAGCGTCGCGTCTCGGCCTGCGAGACCGCGGCATAGCCGTAGCCCGGCAGGTCCACGAGCATCAGACGACCGCCGACGGCGAAGAAATTGAGCGCGCGGGTGCGCCCGGGCGTACGCGAGACGCGCGCCAACCCCTTCCGGCCGGTGATCGCGTTCAGCAAGCTCGACTTGCCGACGTTGGAGCGGCCGACCAGCGCGACTTCGGGCAGGCGTTCGGGCGGCAGCGACGGCGGCCGGTCGGCGGCAGCGGCGAACCGGCTTTCGCTGGCGAACAGCCGGCGGCCGCGCTCCAGCTCGGCCGCACCGGTGGGCACCGCCGGAGCCGCCATGGCGTCAGGCGGCGCCGGAGCGGCGCATGATCGCCCATTGCTGCGCGATCGAAAGACAGTTGTTCCAGCTCCAATAGATCACCAACCCGGCGGGGAACTGCGCCAGCATGAAGGTGAAAACCACCGGCAGAATCATAAACATCTTGGCCTGGACCGGGTCGGGCGGCTGCGGATTGAGCTTCTGCTGCAGGAACATGGTCAGGCCCATGATCAGCGGCCAGGCGCCGATGTGCAGGAAGGCATGCAGCGCGGCGATGTGTGGCGGGGTGAATGGCAACAGGCCGAACAGATTGACGAAGGTCGTCGGATCGGGCGACGAGAGATCGTGGATCCAGCCATAGAACGGTGCATGCCGCATCTCGATAGTGACGTAGAGCACCTTGTAGAGCGACCAGAAGACCGGGATCTGGATGATGATCGGCAGGCACCCCGCCATTGGGTTGGCGCCGACGCGCTTGTAAAGCGCCATCGTCTCCTGATTCACTTTCTGTTTGTCATCGCCGTACTTCTCGCGCAGCTTCTGCATCTCGGGCTGAAGCTTCTTCATCTTGCTCATCGCGCGATACGATTTGTTGGCCAGCGGGAAGAAGACCAGCTTGATGAGCAAGGTCAATAACAGGATGGCGAGCCCGAAATTTCCAAGCCACTCATTGAAGAAGTCGAGCGCGAGGAAGATCGGCTTGGTGATGAAATAGAACAGTCCGAAATCGATGGCATGGTCGAATTCCGGAACTTCCAAGATCCGCTCATAACGATCAAGCAACGCCACGACCTTAGCGCCGGCGAAAATGTGGCTTGTATAAGCGACAGACCCGTCGGGTTTTATCGCCTGCCCACTGCCCAGATAGTCTGCTTGATAGGAATCGATGGAGTCGGCATTGGTGTACGTGAATTGTGTCTTAATCGCGCTGTGCTGCGGCGGTATGAGGACGGTTAGCCAGTATAAATCGGTGAACCCGAGCCAACCTCCTGCAGACGCGCCAGTAACCGGCGCCTTTTTGACGTCATTGTAATTGTATTTGTCGCACAAAATGTGTCCGAAAAGACACACGCCGCCATCGTATAAGACCCCATTAAGGACAGCGATCGGACCCGCGTGTGAGTATGTACTTGAGGCCGGCACCGATCCCGTGCGTTGAACCCGTGCGTAGGGATAGAGCGTCACAGGCGTCTTGCCAGAATTGACCACGCTCTCCGTGACGGTGAACATGTAGTTCTCGTCCACCGCGATATGCTGCGTGAATTTAAGCCCGGCGCCGTTATCCCAGGTAAGTTCGATCGGGTGATTCGGCGTCAGCGCGCCGCCTGATGCCGTCCAGCGCGCATCCGGACCGGGCACTTTGACATCCGGACTGGAAGCGGCCCAGCCCGATTGCACGAAATAGGGATGCTCGCTGGCATCGGGTGCCAGAAGCACGACCTCCGGGCTCTTGGGATCGACGGTCTCGTGATAGGTGAGCAGCGTCAGGTCGTCGATGCGGCCGCCGAGAAGATTGATCGAGCCCTTGAGGCGCGGCGTATCGATAGCGACGCGGGGCGCCTGCGCCAATGCCTGCACACGCGACATAATCTTCGCCTTACTCGAAGCCGAAGGTGCGCCCGGAGCAGCGGCAACCGCCGGCGCGTTGGCAGTGGCGGGCGCAGTCTTCGTTTGCTGCGTCGGCGTCAGCGTCGGCCAGAACCTCTCGCCGAAATACTGGAACCCGATCAGAATCACGATCGAGATCGCAATGGCGATGACCAGATTGCGCTGCTCCATGTCAGCTCCGCGCCGGCGGCACCGGGTCGACGCCCGAACCGCCCCAGGGATGGCAGCGCGCGATGCGCTTCATGGCAAGCCATGTGCCGCGTGCCGCGCCATGGACATGCACGGCCTCGGCCGCATAGTGCGAGCAACTCGGCCAGTAGCGACAATTCGCGCCGAGCACCGGGGCAATCAGCAGCTGATACGCGCGGATGAGAACCTGCAGCGCCAGGCTCACGACATGCCTCCACCGGCCTTGCCGCCATCCGCGCGGTAGGCGCCGAGCTGCTTCAGCGCCGTTTCGAGATCGCCGAGCAAATCGGCGAAAGACCGCGTCAGCGTCGCCGTGCGCGCGATCAGCACGAAATCGTGGCCCGGCGCGCCGTGGCGGCCGATGACGCTGTCAGCCGCGGCGCGCAGGCGCCGGCGCGCGCGATTACGCGCAACCGCGATGCCGACCTTCTTGCTGGCGGTGAAACCGACCCGCGCCCCAGCCGCTCCGGCGCGCGGCGCCGCTTGCAGGATCAGCCCAGGCGTGACGTGCTTGCATCGGCGCGCGGCAACCGCAAGGAACTCGGCGCGCCGTTTCAGGCGCGCGATCTTGGTCATCGGCTGCGCCTCCTCGGCCGCAATCCCGCGTTAGGCCGATAGACGCTTGCGACCCTTGGCGCGGCGGCTGGTCAGAACGCGGCGCCCGCTGACCGTCGCCATGCGCGCGCGGAAACCGTGACGGCGCTTGCGGACAAGTTTGCTCGGCTGATATGTGCGCTTCACGGCGAATACTCCGGCGAGACTTCTCGCAAAATCGACGGCGCTGTATACGAAAGGGAGTGGCCTAAGTCAACGCCGCAGCCTCGCGTCAAATTGACTATGCGAGGCGGGTCAAGGGCTTAGGATGGCAAGCCGGCCGCGGAGGGGCATGACCGAGGCAAGCAGTAATCGAATCGGGGGCGGCCTGTCCGCCCGCCTGCTCGTGCTGACGGTGGTTTTCGTCATGGCGAGCGTCCTGCTGGTCTTCATGCCGTCGGTCACCCGCGAGCGGACGACCTATCTCGAGGACCGCATTGACGCGGCGCATCTCGCCATCTTCGCGCTCGAAGCGACCCCCGACAACATGGTGAGCAAGGGCCTTGCGGACATGCTGCTGGCCCACGTCGGCGCGCACGCCATCGTCGTCCACATGGCCGACCGCACCCTGATGCTGGCCCAGAACATGCCGCCATCCGTGGCCGCGACCTACGACCTGCGCACGGAATCCATGCCCCGGATGATGGGCGATACGCTGGCGACGCTGTTCCATTCCGGCAACCGGGTGGTCCGCGTCCTCGGCGTGTCACCCAAGGATCGCGACGTCCCCGTCGAGCTCGTGCTCGACGAAGCCCCCTTGCGCCGCCAGCTGTGGGAATTCGGCGCACGCGTCTTCGCCGTGTCGTTCGTCATCTCGCTCATCACCGCGGCACTGGTCTATCTGACCCTGCGGTGGCTGCTGGTGGCGCCGCTGCGCCGCATGACCGCCAGCATGGTGGCGTTTCGCGACGATCCCGAGGATGAATCACACGTCATCCGCCCGTCGCAGCGCGGCGACGAGGTCGGCGTCGCCGAGCGCGAACTGGCCGCGATGCAGGAGACGGTGCGGCAGTCGCTGCACCAGAAGGAGCGCCTCGCGGCGCTCGGCACCGCCGTCTCCAAGATCAACCACGATCTGCGCGGCATTCTGTCGACGGCGCGCCTCACCTCCGACAGTCTGGCGGGCAGCAACTCTCCGGAGGTGAAGCGCGTGGTGCCCGCGCTGCTGGCAGCGATCGATCGCGCGGTCGCGCTCTGCACCGGCACGCTCAACTATACCCGCGACAGCGCGCCGCCGCTGCACCGCAGCCGGTTTCCGCTCGCGGTCCTGGCCGATGAGCTGGTCGGCGCCGCCGGACGGCCGAACGGCGGCTGCAGCGTGGTCAACGAGGTGCGCGCCGGCGTCGTGGCCTATGCCGACCGCGATCAGCTTTTCCGGGTGCTGGAGAACCTGACGCGCAACGCCGCCGAAAGCGGCGCCCGGATTTGCACGATCAGGGCCGCACCGAACGGCCGTGCCCTGCGCATCGCGGTGAGCGACAACGGCCCTGGACTGCCGCCCAAGGCACGGGACCATCTGTTCACGCCGTTCTCCGGCTCGGCGCGGCCGGGCGGCACCGGGCTCGGGCTCGCCATCGCGCGCGAGATCATGCGCGCCCATGGCGGCGACGTGGCGCTCGAGCGCAGCGACACCGGCGGCACGGTGTTCGCCCTCACGCTGCCTGCCGATGGCACTGGGGCCTAATCAAGCGCCAGCAGCTCGGATTTGAGGTAGGCGCTTTCCAGCAAGAAGGGGTGCACCGGATGGTCCGGCGCGGCGCCGGCGCTTTGCAGGATGCGCCCGCCACGGTCGGCATCGGCGATGCCGCGGCGGACTGCCTCGGCGAATTCCGGAACGCCGATATTGTGCGAGCACGACGCGATGAACATCAGGCCGCGCGGCGCGACGACCGCCGCCGCCAGGCGCGCGAGCTTGCGATAGCCGCGCAGGCCCGAGCCGAGATCCTTCTTCGATTTGACGAAAGCCGGCGGATCGGTCACGACGATGTCGAAGCGCTCGCCGGCGGCCGCCAGCCGCTCGAGCTCGGCGAAGGCCTCGGCGCGGGCAAAACGGCAGCGCGCCGCGACGCCGTTTTCCGCCGCCGCGCGCGAAGCGAGCGCGAGCGCAGCTTCGGAGCGATCGATGGCGAGCACCTCGCGCGCGCCTGCATGCGCGGCCGTGACCGCGAAACCGCCGGCGAAACAATAGGCGTCGAGCACCCGGCAATCCTTCGCCAGGGCGGCGACCGTTCGCCGATTTTCGCGTTGGTCGTAGAACCAGCCGGTTTTTTGGCCGCCGAGCGGATCGGCGAAAAAGCGTGCGCCGTTCTCGACCAGCGCGACCGGCCCGTCGAGCGCGCCGGCGGCGACGCGAACCTCTTCGGCGAGCCCTTCGAGCTTGCGCCCGGCGCCGTCGTTGCGCAGCACCACCGCCTTGGGCGCGAGCACGGCACCGAGCGCGGCGACGATCTCGCCTTCGAGCCGCACCGTGCCCGCGGTGTTGAGTTGCGCCACGACGACGTCGCCGAAACGGTCGATCACCAGCCCGGGCAGGCCGTCGGCTTCGGCGTGAATCGCACGGTAGAACGGCGCGGCATAAAGCCGGTGGCGCAATGCGACGGCGGCTTCAAGCTGCGCGGCGATGAAGGCGCGGTCGACGATGCAGGCCGGATCGCGATCGACGATGCGCGCGGCGACCAGGGCATGCGGATTGAACGTCGCCACGCCGAGCGCCTTGCCCGAGGCGGCGGCGAGGCGCACCAGGCCGCCCGGCGGCAGCGCCTTGGCCGCCTTGTCCATCGCGATCTCGTTGGAATAGACCCAGGGATGGCCCTGTTCGGCGCGCTTGTGCCGGCCGGGCAACACAGTCACGACCGGATAATCCGCTGCGCTCACCGTTTGGCGCCGCGCGCATTCGCGATCGGCGGCACGAATTGCGGCTCGATGTCCCAGGGAAACAGGATCCAAGTATCCTGGCTGACCTCGGTGATGAAGGTATCAACCAACGGCCGGCCCTTGGGCTTGGCGTAGACCGTGGCGAAATGCGCCTTGGGCAGCATGCGGCGCACCACTTCGGCGGTGCGGCCGGTGTCGACCAGATCGTCGATGATGAGATGGTCTGCGCCGTCGCCGGCGGCGCTTTTCAGCACTTTGACCGGGCCTTGCTCGCGGTCGTCATAGCTGGTGATGCAGATGGTGTCGACCAGCCGCACATCAAGCTCGCGCGCGACGATGGCGGCAGGAACCAGGCCGCCGCGCGTGACGGCGATCACGCTGCGCCACGGACTGAGGTCGAGCAGCCGCCACGCCAGCGCCCGCGAATTGCGGTGCAGCTCTTCCCAGGAAACCGGAAACGTCTTGGTGAACTGCTGCGGCGCGGTCATGCCGCACGATAGCGCGTCGGGCGGATGCCGCCTAGTCGCGCCCGGTCAGCGGGCGTAGATGCGGACTTCGTTGCTTTTGACGTCGTTGCTCATCGTCGCCGACAGCGTCACGCGATCGGCCGGCAGACCCATGTTGGTCAGCGACCGCATCACGTCCTCGGCGTTGTGCTTCGAGGCGTTGGAATTGACCGCGACCTGCGCCGCCGTGCCCGAGCTCGGCGCGACCGCGACGAGCTCGAAGGTGGCCGACGGCTTGCGCTCAAGCGCGCGGCTGACCGCAGTGTAGAGCGCCTCCTCATAGGTCACGTTGGGGCGGTCGAACCGGATCACCACCAGCGGCCGGTTGCCGGCAGCGGCCGCCGGGTGGGCGGCGCTCGCCGTGTGCCGGGCGGGCAAGGGCGCGGCGCTCACCGGGGCGAAGGCGCGACTCGCCAGGCTCGGCCCGAAGAGACGGCCGTTCTTGATCGCCTGCGACAAGGTCACGAGATTGTCGCGCTCGTTGGCGACGTAGTTGCTCTGGCGGGTGATCTCGTCGCTCACGGCGTTCAACAGCGCGTCGAGCTTGACGGTCGTCGCGTCGACATCGGTCTGGATCTCGGTGAGCTGACGGTGATCCTCCTCGACCGCGCCCTGGAGCGAGAAGGCGTCCCGCGTCGCGTTCGTCAGGTACGACGCGAACGATGCATCCGCCGCCGCCTGGGTCGAGACGCGATTGAGCTGGCCGATGTCGCCGTTGATGCGGTCGAGGGAGGTCTGCGCCTGGTTCCACTGGGCGATGAGATTGGGGTTGCCCGGCGTGGTGCCAGTCTGCAGGCGCGAATTGATCCGCGCCTCGGTGTCGAAATAGGCCTTCGAGTCGCGCTGAACCGAGGTGCGGGCGCTGACGAGTTCTTGCTGGCGCTGGGCGACGTTGCCTTTCAGGCGGTCGACGTCGCTGCGCAGACTGCGCACCTTCTGGCCGACGATCGTGCCGGTCGGTGCCCCCGAAGCAGACATGGCGGAACCGGCGCCGGTCGTCGGCGACGCGTTCATTTCGGCCTGCGACGGCGGGATCGAATAGGTGACCGGGGCGGCCGTAGCCGCGGGCTGGCTGCTCGCGGGAGGATGTTCGCCGGACCAGTTCGTGCCGAAAAGGTCATCGGCATAGGCGCAGCCGCCAAGCAGCAACGCCGTCGCAAGGATAGCGCAATGGCTCGCACGAATTGACATGTCGGAATTGCCCCCGTTACGCCACAGCAGTTTACGCAACGCGGCAAACTCCGACAAGCGTTTAGCGACCGGCGTTCAGCGCCTGGAATGGCGCGGTAGGGCGACTTGCCATCGCCCCTTGATGCCGCTAGCTTGCGCCCCGATTCAAGCGCAACGCATGCCGTCGCGGCGCCCGTAGCTCAACTGGATAGAGCACCAGACTACGGATCTGGGGGTTGGGAGTTCGAATCTCTCCGGGCGCGCCATTGCGGAAATTTCTCGCAAACTTGCTGAATTATGTACGGATCGCGAGGCTAAGGCTTGCTGGCGCGCGGCTAGGCCGCGAAGAACGCGCGCAACGCCGCCGCCGTCTCTGCCGGGCATTGCTCCGGCACATAGTGGCCACAGGGCAGCGCCGCGTGACCGCGTATGTCGCTGGCGTAGTCGCGCCAGATCGCGAGTGGCTGGTGGTTCCGGCCGACGCCGCCGGTGGCGCCCCAAAGCAGCAGCACCGGACAGCTGATCTTGCGCCCGGCTGTGAAATCGGCGGTGTCCATCGCCAGATCGACGCCGAACGTGGCGCGATAGTCCTCGCACATGCTGCGCATCGTCGCTGGCTTCTTGAAGCAGCGCAGATACTCGGCCAGCGCCTCGGGTGCGAAGCAGTCGAGGCCGTCGCGGCCTTTGTTCAGCTTCTTGCGCAGATAGAACTCGGGATCGGCCAGCATCATTCGCTCGGGCAGGTCATGGGGCTGGGCCATGAAGAACCAATGCCACGAGAACAATCCGAAGGCGCGCGACACGTGGTTAAGCAGATGATGAGTCGGGATGATGTCGATGATCGCCGCGTGCGAAACCGTGTCGGGATGATCCAGGCACATGCGGTGCAGGACGCGCGCGCCGCGATTGTGCCCCGCCGCGGCAAAGCGCGTGAAGCCGAGCTTGGCCATGACCGCAACATTGTCCTGCGCCATGGCGCGGAACGAGTAATTGGCGTGGTCGGCGACCGGTTCCGGCTTGGACGAATCGCCGTAGCCGCGGAGGTCGGTGCACACCACCGTGAAGTCCCGGGCAAGAACAGGCGCGATCCGATGCCACGAGACATGCGTGAACGGGTTGCCGTGCATCAGCAGCACCGGCGGCCCCTTGCCGCCATGGACCGTGACGATGCGCGCGCCGTCGGTTTCGATCGTCGTCCGGGTAAAACCCTCGAACACCTTAGTCCCCCTCGCGTCACACGCCGGCAGCGCCGTTACGTGTCGTTGGTTTTCAGGAACGCGATCGTCCGGATCCACGCACGGTCAGTCGCATCCTTGACGTACGGGAAGCCGGCGCCGGTCGGATTGGCGAAGGCGTGATTGGCGTCGTAGGCGTAAACCGTGACGCTCTTGCCCGCCTTGCGTGCCTCGGCCTCGAAGCCCTCGACCATCGCCGTGGTGATGTACCAATCCTTCAGGCCATAGTGCAGCAGCACCGGCCCCTTGAGTGCGCGCAGCGCGTCGGCAGTTTTTCTGACGTTGCCGCAATAGATCACCGTGGCATCGACCGGTGCGGCCAACGAGGCGTTGAGCGACCAGCCGCCGCCGAAGCAAGAACCCAGCGTCGCGACATGCTTGTCGCAACGCGAATCGCGTTTCAGCCATGCGATCCAGCTCGTCAGCGTGTCGGTCGCCGGCGCCGGATTGGCCGCCACGTCCTGTGACAACTGCGCCGCCTCGTCGGCATTCGCCGTCGCCTTGCCGTCGAAGAGATCGGCCGCGAGGGCGAGGAAGCCGTTGTCGGCGAGTTCGGCAGCGACCGCCTTGATCTGGTCGTTGAGGCCCCACCCTTCATGGATCACCAGCACCGCGGGCGCCGGCGTCTTCGCCGGAACGGCGAGTGCGCCGCTGACCTTGCGCCCACCCGCGGTGACGATCGACGTCGGCTCGAGCGTTTGCGCGACGGCACGCGCAAGATTCGGATCGGCGAGGATCGCCGCCAGCGACACGCCGGCCGCGATGCCTTTGACGACCGTACGGCGCGAGACCAGACCATCCATGGCACGGCTCCTGGGTTCAGCCTCGGACGGCACCCGGATCGCCAGAGGATAGTGTGCCGTGAAAGCCTCAGCGAGTGACTGTCGCGACTCGTCGCGACCGAAGCGTTAGCGGTTCGGCGCTCCGCAGCCACTAGCCATGGTTGAGTTTATACTTAAAGAATGGTTAAAAACATATTGATTTACTTGAGAAATTAATCTTAGCTTAACCACGTCCTCACGGCCCGCGCCGTGGGGCATTGCTTTTCCCGAAAACCGGGGGACGACATGACGACGGTAACGCAGCTCGCCGATCTCGTGCAGGACCGCCTGGCGGCGGCGCGCAGCGCCGACATCGAACAGCTGCCCGATGCGGTCGAAGCCGCGATCGCGGGACAGCGCTTCAACGAATTCGAGCTCGAATACGATCGCACGAAAAAGATCCTGTTCTGCTACTTCAAGTATGCCGGCCGGCCATGCTTCACGCCGGCGCTGCTGCGCGAAGCGCAAGCGATCCAACGTCTCGTGCGCGGCCTGTTCGGCGACCGCGTCGTCGGCGAGCCGCCGCTGCGCTACATGGTACTCGGCTCGCGCACGCCGCAGATCTGGAACTTGGGCGGCGACCTTGAGCTGTTCTCGACCCTGATCCGCAACCGCGACCGCGCCGCGCTGCGCCGCTATGCCCATTCCTGCTGCGAGATCGGCTTCACCAACGCCACCGGGCTCGGCTTCGACCTGCCGGTCATCTCGGTGGCCCTGGTCCAGGGTGACGCGCTGGGCGGCGGCTTCGAGGCGGTGCTGAGCTCGAACCTGATCGTCGCCGAGCGCGGCGCCCGGTTCGGCCTGCCGGAAATCCTGTTCAACCTGTTCCCCGGCATGGGCGCCTACAGCTTCCTGGCGCGCCGCATCGCCCCCGGCATCGCCGAGCGCCTGATCATGAGCGGCGAAATCTATACCGCCGAGCAACTCCATGCGCTCGGCGTCGTCGACGTGCTGGCGGCCGACGGCCAAGGCGTGCAGGCGTTCTACGATTTCATCGGCCGGCGCGAGCGCCGCTATGCCGCCCAGCGCGCACTTTACCGCGCGCGGCGGCTGGTCAATCCGGTGACTTTCGAGGAGATGACGCGCATCGCCGATTTGTGGGTCGAAGCGGCGTTCAAGCTCGAAGCATCCGACCTCAAGCGGATGGAACGGCTGGTCACCGCGCAGGAGCGGCGCGGCGTGCGCGTTTAGCGCGCCGACCTGCAACAGTCGCTTTCAGCACGACAGCCTGGTTGCGGCGTTCGTCGCGCGCGCCGAAGACGAGCGTAATCCGCTCTTTGCGCGCCAGCGTCCGCAGTTGCGCCAGCGCCTCCGGTTGCCGTTTCAGCTCGGCGCGATAGCGTCGGCGAAATTCGCTCCAGCGTGCCGGATCGTGGCCGAACCACTGGCGCAACGCCGTGCTCGGCGCGACGTCCTTGAGCCAGAGATCGATGTGCGCCTTGGCTTTGGACACGCCGCGCGGCCACAGGCGATCGACCAGGATGCGGGTGCCGTCCCGCGGCGCCGGCGGCTCGTAAGCGCGCTTCAGCTGCACGTCGGGTTGCCGTGCCATCAGAGCGGCCGGGCCGCGGTACCGGTGACGCGCGGCGTCAGCAGCGGCCGACCATAGAGCACGACGAACAGCCCGAAGGCGCCGCTCCACGCCGCACCGGCGAGACTCAGGACCAGCAGATATTGCACCCCGGCCAGCGGCGCCAGCAGACGCAGCACCGCCGCAACCGTGACTAGGGCATAGATCGTCGTCGTGCCGCTGCCCGCGAGCAGCGGCCGGCCGGTATGGCCGAGCGAAGTGCGCGTCATCACGCCGAGCGTCATGGTGCCGATGGCGCCGACGGTGAGCGCGTGCAGCGCCGCGGTCGCCGGCAGCAACGCCTCGACGCCGTTCACCGCCAGCAACAGGAATCCGAGCGCCAGCCAGCCATAGCCGAGATGTAGCACCCACAGCAGCGGCTCGCGCCAAGTGCCGGTGCCGCGCCAACGCGCCAAACGGATGCCCAACGCCAGCGCGGCGACGAGCGCGAGCCACGGCGTCTCCGCGCCATCCGGCGCCGCGACCCAGGCGACCAGGGCGACGGCCGTGGCGCCGAGCGCGCTGCGATCGATCCAGCCGAACGGCGCCGGCACGGCGTGATCCGGACGCTGCTTGGCCAGCCAGTTGCGGGTGAAGCTCGGCACGATGCGTCCGCCGATGAGGCTGATCAGCATGAGCAGGGTGGCGATGCCGAGGCGGTTGCCGAGCTCGGCGGTCGTCGTCCAGCCGAGCGCCTGAAGATGGACCAGGGCGTTGCCCGCCAGCAGCAGCGTCAACGCCGCCACCATGGGCAGGTTGCGCCAGTTGCAGCCGGCGACGATCTCGCGCGCGACCGCGGCAAGGAAGGCGACGGGAAAGGCGAGATCGAGCACCGCCGCGCCGGCGGCACCGATATCGGCCGACAGCAGCACGCCGACGCGGCCGGCGATCCATAGTCCGGCGAGCGCCGCCAACGGCGTCCCTTGCAACGGCATGCGGCCGGTCCAGTTCGGGATCGCGGTCAACATGAAGCCGGCGACCGTTGCCGCGGCATAGCCGAAGATCATCTCGTGCGCATGCCAGACCGGCGGCGGCAACCGCGTCGGGACGGCGCCGGCGCCGGCATAAAACGCCAGCCAAAGCGGCACTGCCAGCGCCGCCCAGCCTGCCGAAAGCAAGAAGAACGGACGGAATCCGGCCGAGAGCAGCGCCTGACCCGTATGGACGCGATAACGCGGAATGGCCACCAAGACGTCAAACCCCTCGAAACGGCGCGGCGACGATCACGCCGTCAGCTTAGGAGCACGCACCGCCACGAGACAACCGTAGGGACCGTGGTGTCTTTGACTCAGCCGCGGCGTTCGGCCCGCATCATCTGCTCGAGACTGGCGTCGAGGCGCGAGAACTCGTTGACGATCTTGTCGAAATAGGCCGGGCCGGTGTGCGACAAATCGTTGGCGGTGACTTCGCGCATCGCCGTCAGCGCCTCGCACAGCCGCACGCCGCCGACATTGGCCGCGCCGCTGCGCAACGAATGGGTCACGTCGCGGAAGTCGCGCAGATCGCCGCGCTCGACCGCTTGGCGCAGATCCTCGATCAAGCGTTGCGCGTCCTTACGGAAGGTATCGACCACCTCGACGACGAATTCGCTGCCGCCTAGGTTCTTGAGCGCGACAAAAGTCTGCTCGTCAACCACGGCGCCGGCGTCGGGCACGAAGCGCGGGTGGGCAGAAATCGGCGTCACCACCTGCGGCCCGACGATCGGGCGGCGCTCGCCAGCGCCCGCCTTGGCATAAATATCGGTCAGGGCGTCGAGCAGCTGTGCCGGCTCCATCGGCTTGGTCAGCACCGCATCCATGCCGGCCTCGCGGCAGAGGCGCTCGGTCTCGCTGGTGACGTCGGCGGTAAGCGCGACGATCGGCAGCCGCCATTCGCCGACATGGCTCATGCGATAGAGCTTGGCGACCTCGTAGCCGGTGACGTCGGGCATGTTGATGTCGAGCAGCGCCAGGTCGAAGCGCTCGCGCTCGAGCGCCGCCAGAGCCTGCTCGCCGTCGCCGACGACCACCGCCTGGTGACCCGCCATTTCGAGGACCTTCTTGAGGATCTTGCAGTTGGCTGCATTGTCGTCGGCGACCAGCACCTTGAGCGGCTGAGCCGGTCGGGGCGGCGGCGATGGCGGCGATATCGGCGGCTTTGCAGCTTGCGGGACGGACACCGGCGCGGGCGCGGCTGCCGCGACACCCGGCGAGATTTCGGCGCGGCGCTGACGCGGATCGCTGGCGAGGGCGCTCATCAGCGCGCTGGCCAGGGCCTCGGGCCGCACCGGCGCCTCGATCACGGCGGCAAGCTCCGCCGCGCCGATGCCGGCGACCGCCTCGCTGCCGCGTTCCGGCGCGATGAAGACGACGACCGGAGGCTCGGCGGTCTCGGCGGCGAGACGATGCGCCAAGGCCAGCGCCGCCATCGGATTGACGCGGCCGTCGAGCATGACCAGCACGGGCGGGCCATCGCCGACATCGCGATCGGCGGACGCCGCCTGCTCGTCGCGATGCCAGCGCAGCTCGCCGTGCCAGGCGCGCACGCGCTCCTGGACCAGCGCCGCCAACTCGCCGTCGGGCGAAACCAGCGCCAGCGGCCGGCCGGTCAGCTCCGGCGCCGCGGCCGGCGCCGTGGCGTCGGGCTCGAGCGCCAGCGTCACGCCGAAGGTCGAGCCCTTGCCGGGCTCGCTCGTCACCGCGATCGTGCCGCCCATCAGCTCGACGAGCTGCTTCGAGATCGCCAGACCGAGGCCGGTGCCGCCAAAACGGCGGGCGACGGTCTCGTCCGCCTGGGTGAATACCTCGAAGATGCGATCGAGCACCTCGGGCGGGATGCCGACGCCCTCGTCCTTGACCGCGAGTTGGAGCCGCACCCGCCCCTCCGCGCGCTCGATGAACGACGCCGTCACGGCGATGCGGCCGCGCGCAGTGAACTTGATCGCATTGGCGACCAGATTGATCAGCACCTGACGGAGTTGCAGCGGCGCGCCGCGATAGCCCACCGGCAGGCGCGGATCGATGCTTAGCGTCAGCGCCAGGTGCTTGGCCTCGGCTTGCGGCCTCATCAACGCGATCACGCTGCCCAGCAACTCGGGTAGAGCGAAACTCTCGAGCGCCGGCCGCAGCTTGCCGGCCTCGAGCTTAGACAGGTCGAGCAAATCGTTGATTAGCCCGAGCAGCGTCTGAGCTGAGAGCCGCATCGTCGCCAGCATGTCGCGCTGCTCGGCGTCGAGATTGGTGCGCGCGAACAGCGCGCCCATGCCGATGAAGCCGTTGAGCGGCGTGCGCAGCTCGTGGCTCATCACGGCGAGGAAGCGGCTCTTAGCGGCGGCGGCCTCCTCCGCGGCGGCACGCGCGGCGTGCAGCCGGCGCACCAACGTCGCGGCATAGCTCGGCAGCAGCGCCAGCGCGACGTAGACGCCAGCCGATTCCGCCGGTCGCGCCTGCCAATAAGGCGTCGTCGCCACCACTACTCCGAAGGCGGTCACGGATAGGACGGCGCTGATCGCTAGCTCGCGCAGACCATAGCGGAAGCCGAAGCCGAAGATCACCCAGAGGTAGATCGCGAACCACGGCACGGCATAGCCGGTTCCGACATGCAGGAAGACCGAAATGAAGACCACATCGCTGAGCATGGCGGCGAGGCGCCGCGCCGGCGCCGCCGGCGGATCGGCCATGAGGTGGACGAACAGCAGCCAGGCGACGAGGATGCCGGGGATATCGACCGCGAGCAGCGGCAGCAGCGTCGGCGGATCGACGCCGAACCCGGCGAGCGCGGCGAGATAAACCAGCACCACGCCGGTGAAGAAGACGCGCACCACGGCTTGCTGCGGCTCGGATTCGCGCATGGCGGCAAGCGCCACCGTGACCGTCGCCATGCCTTTGACGGCGACGACGACCGCGGCTAGGCCGGGGCCGAGCAACACCAGCGCCAAGGCCAGCAAGGCAACCGCCGGGTGGACGGCGTCGCCGAGGCGGAAGACGGCAATCGCCGCCAGCAGCAACGGCGCCGTCACGGCGAACAGCGCGAGCGCGACGGCGACGCCGCGTTCCCTCTGTCCGGCACGCCCGGCGGACGCGCTTGTTGGCCCCAGCCGTTCGCTCATGTGGCTTATACCGACCCTCCCCTGAATCCCCAACGGGGTCGAATCGAGATTCTGCCGTGCGGACGGCAAAAAATCTATGGCTAGGTGGTCGGACGGTGAAATACGACGACAGCTAGCAGCTCATGCCCCGGCCGGCGCCGGCACCGTCAGCGCCCGCTTGCCCGGCAACCGGACCCGCACCGTCGTGCCGACATCCTTGCGGCTTTCGATCGTCAGCCGGCCGCCGTGCAGCTCGACCAGGCCGATGGCCAGCGGCAGGCCGAGGCCGGTGCCGGCATGGCGGCGGCTCCAGGTGCTCGCCACCTGGCCGAAACGGGTGATCGCGGTCTGGATTTCCATCGCGTCCATGCCGATGCCGTGATCCACGACGGCGATCTCGAAGCCGGCGGCGTCGAAGCGCGCTGCGAGCTCGATCCGGCCGCCGCCGTGGCTGAACTTGATCGCGTTGGTCACGAGGTTGAGTAGCACCTGCTTGAGTTTGAGCCCGTCGGCGCGCAGCCGGGGCAGGTCGGGCGCCAGATCGGTGTCGATGGTGATGTCGAGCGCGCGGGCGCGCTCGACGACCAGCTGGAGCACGTCGCGGACGATCTGCGGCAGCTCGACCTCCTCCTCGTCGAGCTCGACCTTGCCGGCCTCGAGCTTGGAGACGTCGAGAATGTCGCTGATGATGCCGAGGAGATGCTGCGCCGAGGCGCAGATGTCGCGCGCATAGCCGGTATAGCGCGGGCTGCCGAGCGGGCCCATCACCTCGTCGGCCATCACCTGCGAGAAACCGATGATGGCGTTGAGCGGCGTGCGGAGCTCGTGGCTCATGTTGGCCAGGAATTCGGACTTGCTGCGGCTGGCCAGCTCGGCTTCCTCCTTGGCGGCGATCAGCGCGAGCTCGGCTTCCTTGCGCGCGGTGATGTCGAGCGCCGCGCTCACCACCAGCATCGGCCGGCCGGCCGCGTCGCGCAGCAAGGCCTTGCTGCTGAGCACGACGCGTTCCTCGCCGTCCGGCGTGGTCATCGTGTGCTCGAACGAGCCATCGGGCTCGAGCCCGGCGATGATGCGCCGGTCGCGCTCCATCGATTCGCGGGCGTAAGGGCCGGCGCTCACCGCCACCGGCGTCTGGCCGATGATCGCGGCCGGCGCCTTGCCGACGCTGCGCGCGAACCAGTCGTTGACGAAGACATAGCGCCCGTCGCGGTCGGTCGCGACCACGGCCAGCGGCACCGCGTCAATCACGCGCAGCAGCAACTCATGGCTTTCGCGCAGCGCGTTGCGATGGCGGCGGGCGTCGTCGGCGATCTTCTCCTCGAGCGACGAGGCCCGCGCCCGCAGCAGCAGCTGCTGCCGGCGCATGGTCAAAAGATTGCGCGAGCGCACGCGAAACTCGTGGTGGTCGACCGGGCTCAGCAGGAAATCGGTCGCGCCTGCCTCGAGCGCCTGATAGCGCAGGTCGCGGTCCTCGTAGGCGGTGACGACGATCACCGGCACGTCGGCGCAGGCGGCGATCTCGCGGAAGCGGCGGATGAACGCGGCGCCGTCGAGATCGGGCATGTTGAAGTCGGTCAGGACCAGATCGGGCGGCGATTGCGCGGCGTTGTCGAGCGCCCGCTGCGGATGGTCGAACAGGCGGACCTCGACCTGGTCGAGGGATTGGGCGAGGCGCTCGAGAATCTTGAGATTGGTCGCGCGGTCGTCGACGATGACGACCGCCTGGCGCTTCGGGATCGAGGTCTCGGTCACAGAGAAATCCCGCACGATTCTTCCCGCTGACCAAGTATCGGCGCCGCCCAGTCGCGCGGCAAGCGGGAGAATACTCGTAAATCATGGTTAACGATCGGTAAACGGGCCGCATTGGCGAAATAACCCGTCGATTACCCGCCTACCAGCGTCAGTTGCGCCTCGCCCAATCCGGCGAAGCGGGCGATCACCGGCGCGCGCAGCGGCGCGATACACAGGCCGGTGTGGCTGCCCGTAGTGATAAAGGTTCCCGCCAGCAGCGGCCGACCGCGTTGCGCCAGGTGGTTGGCGAGCCAGGCGACAAGGCGCTTCGGGTAGCCGGCGGCGTTGCCGCCGACGGCCTTGGCTGCGACCGCGCCGTCGATGACCAGCTGCGCTGCGGGCTTGGCGAGATCGGCTTGGCGCCAATTCGCGACCGCCTCGCCCCAGCAGAACCCGCCGTTGGAGATGTTGTCGGCCAGCACCGCGAGCGCGGGCGCCGCCAGCCGGTCCTGGAACCGCGAATCGAGATACTCGATGGCGACGTGGAGGCCATCGAGCGCCGCCCAGACCTCGTCTTCGTCGTAAGGCGTCGCCCGAGCAAGCAGGTCGCGGCCGACGCGGAAGGCGAGCTCGGCCTCGACGCCGTTGAGGCCGTCGCGTGGCGCCAGCATATGCGCCGGCCCTTTTACCACGTGACCGGCGAAGATCGGCGCGCAGGTCGGGCGCGAGACCGGGCTGGCGGCGCCGACCTTCCAGGCCGCGACGCGCACGCCGAGCTTGTCGACGACGAAGTCTTGCAGCGCGTAGGCCGCCGCCTCGTCGGGCGGCGCGAGTTCGGCGGGAATGTCGCCGAGGCGCCGGCCGGAAATCCGCGCTTGAATCAAGAGAGCGGCAAGCCGCTCCTGCGCCATGTCAGCGGCGCGCCGCCGCCATGGCCGGCGCGGACGCCGCCGCGGCCGGCAGGTTGCCGCCGAGATAGTCCATCGCCGCGTCGACGCCGCCGCGCTTGATCGGCACGCCGGCGGCGACAAGACCGAGCTCGACGCCGGCGAGCGTGCCGAGCAGCTGGGTCTCGTTAATGTAGGCGAGATGGCCGATGCGGAAGACCTTGCCCGTCACCTTGCCGAGGCCGGCGCCGAGCGCGATGTCGAAACGCTCGAGGATGGTCTTGCGCACGTCATCGGCGTTGCAGCCGTCGGGCACGCGAACCGCCGTCAGGCTCGGCGTATAGGCCTTGGGATCGGCGCATTGGATGTCGAGGCCCCAGCTGCGCACCGCGCGCCGCGTCGCCTCCGCAAGGCGGTCGTGCCGGGCGAAGACGTTGTCGAGACCTTCCTCGTCGAGCATCGCGATGGCTTCCTTGAGGCCAAAGAACATCAACGTCGCCGGCGTGTAAGGGAAATAGCCACTGTCGTTGGCGGCGATCATTGGCTGCCAATCGAAATAGGCCTTGGGCAGCTTCGCCGTCTGGCTGGCGGCGAGCGCCTTCTTCGAGATGGCGTTGAAGCTCAACCCGGGCGGCAGCATCAGGCCTTTCTGCGAGCCGCCGACTGCGACGTCGACGCCCCATTCGTCGTGCCGGAAATCCTGGATCGCCAGCGACGAGATCGTATCGACCAGCAGCAGCGCCGGATGGCGCGCGCGGTCGATCGCGCGGCGGACGCCGGCGATATCGCTGGCGACGCCTGTTGACGTCTCGCTTTGAAGCACCAGCACCGCCTTGATCGCATGGTTCTTGTCGGCGACAAGCTTGGCCTCGAATTGCGCCGGATCGGCGGGATGCCGCCAGTCGCCGGGAATCAGGTCGACCTCGATGCCGTGGCGCTGCGCCAGGTTGCACCACAGCGTCGCAAACTGGCCGGTCTCGAAGGCGAGCGCCTTGTCGCCGGGCGACAGGGTGTTGAGGATCGCCGCCTCCCAGGCGCCGGTGCCCGACGCCGGAAAGATCGCGACCGGACCGGAGCATTTGAAAACGCGCTTCAGGCCGGCGACGACCGCCTTGGTGAAGGCCGGGAATTCGGGGCCACGGTGGTCGACGAGCGGCTGATCCATCGCGCGCAGAACGCGATCCGGCAGGTTGGTCGGGCCGGGAATCTGCAAGGAATGCCGGCCGCTCCGAAACGCCATGATTGAGTGCTCCCCGAGGAAATGAGGCGAGGAATTTGCCCGAAAACGCCGGGCAGCCGCAAGGCCCGGATTTGCGGTGTGCCCCTGCAGGAACGACAACCTAGCGGTAGAAGTGGTCGACCAGCGCCATGGGCACGATGGGCACGTAGGTGCAAAGCAGCAGCACGAAGACCAGGGCCATGATGAACCAAACGTTGACGCGGGAGACCGCCCAGATGTCGGCCTTGGCGATCGCAGATGCCGTCATCAGGACGCTGGCCACCGGCGGCGTCTGCTGGCCGATGCCGAGATTGATGGTGACGATGAGCCCGAAATGGACGGGATCGATGCCGACGGCGTGCACCAGCGGCAGCACGATTGGTACGGTCAGGATGATCGCGGCGGCCGAGTGGAGGAACAGGCCGAGAAACAGAAACAGGACGTTGAGCAGCAGCAGCACGACGATCTTGTCGTGGGTGAAGCCGGTGATCGCGGCGGCAAGCTGCTGCGGCGCCTGCATCTCGGTGAGAAACGAGCCGACGACGGTCGAGCTCGCCACCAGCAGCATCACCACCGCGGTCTGAATGGTGCCTTCGATCATCGCCTCGCGCAACTGGCGAAGATCGAGCTCGCGATAGATCAAACAGCCGACGACGAAGGCGGCCAGCACCGCCATGCCGGCGCCCTCGGTCGCCGTGACGATGCCGCCGAAGATCGTGCCGAGGATGATGATCGGCAGGACGAACGCCCAGATCGCGTCGCGGAAGGTGCGCGCGACCTACGACAGGCGGAAGGCCTCTTCGACCGGAAAGTTGTATTTGACCGCGAAACCATAAGCGACGCTCATCAGCAGGAACCCGCCGATGATGCCGGGCACGATGCCAGCGACGAAAAGCTGCACGACCGAGGTGTCGGCCATCACTGCATAGAGCACCATCGGGATCGACGGCGGGATGATGACCGCCAAGGTCGCCGACGAAGACATCACCGCGGCCGCGAACGGCGTCGGATAGCCCTTGGCCTTCATCGCTGGAATCAGGATGGAGCCGAGCGCCGCCACGTCGGCCACGGCCGAGCCCGAGATTTCGGCGAAGAACATCGAGGTGACGATCGAGACGATCGCCAGGCCGCCGCGCACAAAGCCAACCAGCGCGGTGACGAATGCGATGAGGCGCCGTGAAATTCCCGACGCGTTCATGATCGCGCCCGAAAGGATGAAGAGCGGCACCGCCAGCAGCGGAAAGCTGGTCGTGCCGTGATACATGTCGACGGCGACGTTGGCGAGCGCGCTCGTCCCCTGGGTGACGACGATGCCGACTGCGGCGCAGACGGCGAGTCCGACGGCGATCGGCACGTCGATGACGGTCAGCGCCAGCAACCCGAGGAAAACGTAGAACATCGCCATGGCGCGCTATTCCGTCGCCGTCGTCTGCTCGACGATGTTGCCCTCGGCGACGCCGTGCCCGGCGCGGCCGCGCCAGGCATCGGGCAGGCTCAGCGCCTCGGCGACGATGAACAGCACGGCGCCGATCGGGATGATCGATTGTGCGACCCGCTGCGGGACCCACGGCAGCGTGACCAGCGTATCGCCTTCGATGACCACGAAGACCTGCCAGCCGGTATAGGCCAGCAGCACGAAGAAGCCGAAGACGAAGCACTCGGCGACCACCAGCACCATCCGGCGTTGCCGCGTCGGCAGCTTGGCGACGATGCCCGGACAGCCGATATGCGCCCGCTTCAGGGCCGCCAGAGCAGCGCCGAAATAGGTCAGCCAAGCCAACAGGATCGACGCGACCTCGTCGTACCAGATGATCGGATGATGGATCGTGCGGAAGAACACGCCGGCTAGCACCAGCACCGACAAGACCGTCAGCAGAACGATGGCGATCGCCTCGAGCGCGTGCCCGAGCAGACGGCGGATACGGAGCAGCAACCGGCGGCCTTTCAGGGCGTCTTGCCGAGCTTGATCGCCTCGTCGATCAACTTCTGCGCGCCGGGCACGTCCTGGGCAAACTCGGCATAGATCGGCTTCGACGCCGCGATGAAGGCGTCCTTGTCGGCCTCGTTCACCTTCATCCCCGCTGCCTTGAGCTTGCCGAGCAGCTCCTGGTCCTGGCGCGCGGCGGTGGCGTAGACAAACGCCTGGTTCTGCTGCGCCGCGTCGATCAGGATCTTCTGCACGTCGGCCGGCAGCCTCGCAAATTTCTTGGCGCCGGCGGTGAGATAGGCCGGCGTATAGACGTGGCCAGTCATCGACAGATATTTCTGCACCTCCTGGAACTTCGAGGCGTAGATCTGCGACAGTGGGTTTTCCTGCCCGTCCATCACCCCGGTCTGCAGCGCCACGAACACCTCGGAAAGCTTCATCGGGCTCGGGCTCGCGCCATAGGCCTCGAACATCTTCACGCGCCATCTGCCTTGCGGCACGCGCAGCTTGAGACCCTTCAGATCTGCCGGTTTGACGATGGGGCGGACGTTGTTGGTGATCTGGCGGAAACCGTTTTCCCAAACCGCGAGAATCTTGTAGCCGCGCTTCTCCGCCGCCGGCGCCAGGACGGGCCAGAAGATCGCCTTCTCGATCCGCTTCATGTGATCGCGGTCGCGCACCAAATAGGGCATCTCGAACAGGCCGAAGAGATCAACCTCGGACGACATCACCGTCGACGGCAGGGCGAAATCGACAGTCCCGAGCCGGAGCTTCTCCAGCAGCTCCTTGTCGCCGCCGAGCTGGCTGGCGCCGTAGACCACGACCTTGTAGCGATTGCCGAGCTTGGCGTTCGCCAGTTCGGCAAAGTGCTGGGCCGACAGATCGAACAGCGATCCCGGCGAACCGACATGGCCGAGCCTCAATTCCTGCGGCGCGGCGCGGACCGGCGACGCGGCGAGTGCGGCCAGCGCAATGGCGGCAACGACGATTGACAGTCTTTTCATCTATGTCCTCCCCTGGACGGCGTTGACCCCTCGCCGTTTGGACAGAGCCTAAACGGATGGCCGACGACCAGCAAGCCGGCGCAACCTGGCTATGCCCCAGCCAATCGGCGTGCCTCACCGCTGGTTTTTCCGTCCGTCTTCCCGTCTAATCGCGCCATGGCGGCAACGACGATCGAAACCCGGCTGCGGGGCGCGCTCAAGGGCGACGTCCTGTTCGACGCGTTCTCGCGCGGGCGCTATGCGACCGACGCCTCGATCTACCAGATCGAGCCCGTCGGCGTCGTGGTGCCACGCGACGCCGAGGACGTGGCCGCCGCCTTCGCCATCGCGCGCGAGGAAGGCGCAGCGCTGCTGCCGCGCGGAGGCGGTACGTCGCAATGCGGACAAACCGTCGGTCGCGCGCTGGTGCTCGATTGCAGCAAGTACATGAACCAGGTGCTCGACGTGGACGTCGCGCGCCGGCGCGCACGCGTCCAGCCCGGCGTGGTGATGGACCGTCTCAACCGTCAGCTCAAGGGCAAGGGTCTGTTCTTTCCGGTCGATGTCTCGACCGGCGACCGCGCCACCATCGGCGGCATGACGGCGAACAATTCCTGCGGCACGCGCTCGCTGCGCTACGGCAACATGGTGCACAACGTGCACGCGATCGAAGCGCTGCTTCCCGACGGCACGACCGCGACCTTCGGCGAAGTCGCCGGCAATTTCGACGAGCGCGCCATGCCCGAACGCTATCGCGAGCTGGTGCGCTCCATGCGCGCGCTGCACCGCCGCGAACGGGACGAGATCGCCGCGCGCTTCCCCAAACTCCAGCGCCGGGTCGGCGGCTACAATCTCGACATGATTTCGGACGCCGGCCACAACATGGCGCATCTGCTGGTCGGCTCGGAAGGCACGCTCGCCTTCTTCAACGCCATCGAGCTCGACCTCCAGCCGATCCCGCCGCATCGCGTCCTCGGCGTCTGCCATTTCCCGAGCTTCTACAGCGCGATGCAGGCGGCCAAGCCGATCGTCGCGCTCAAGCCCGCGGCGGTCGAGCTGATCGACCGCACGATGATCGAGCTGGCGCGCGACATTCCACTGTTTCGCGCCACCGTCGACCGCTTCGTCAAGGGCGAGCCCGAGGCGCTGTTGCTGGTCGAGTTCGCCGGCGAGGACGCGGCCAGGAACGTCCGCGACCTGAAGCAGCTAGTCGAGCTCATGGGCGCGCTCGGCCATTCCGGCGGCACCGTCGAGATTGTCGACGACGCGTTCCAGAGCGCGGTGTGGGCGGTGCGCCGGCAAGGCCTCAACATCATGATGTCGATGAAAGGCGACGGAAAGCCGGTCTCCTTCATCGAAGATTGCGCCGTGCCCTTGGAAGATTTGCCGGATTATACCGCGCGGCTCGACGCCGTCTTCAAGAAGCACGGCACCAGCGGTACCTGGTACGCGCATGCCTCGGTCGGCTGCCTGCATGTGCGGCCGGTGCTCAATCTCAAGCAGGAGATCGAGGTCAAGAAGCTGCGCGCCATCGCCGAGGAAGCCTTCGCCATGGTGCGCGAATACAAGGGCTCGCATTCGGGCGAGCACGGCGACGGCTTGGTGCGCTCGGAATTCCACGAACCGATGTTCGGGACGCGACTGGTGCGCGCGCTCGAAGCGGTCAAGGACGCGTTCGACCCTGTCGGGCTGATGAACCCAGGCAAGATTGTGCGATCACCGAAGATGGACGATCGCGCGCTGTTCCGCTTCAAGCCGGGCTATGCGACGCGGGCCATCGATGCGGCGCTCGATTGGTCCGCGTGGGGCGGTTTCGCCGGTGCGGTCGAGATGTGCAACAACAACGGCGCCTGCCGCGCGCGCGACGCCGGCGTGATGTGTCCGTCGTACCGGGCAACTCTGGACGAGCAACACCTGACGCGCGGCCGCGCCAACACGCTGCGCCTCGCCCTGTCGGGCCAGCTCGGACCGAACGCACTCACATCCGAGCCGATGCGCGCGACGATGGAGCTCTGCATCTCGTGCAAGGGCTGTAAGCGCGAATGTCCGACCGGCGTCGACATGGCGCGCATGAAGATCGAGTTCCTGCACCAGTACCGCAAGACGCACGCCCTGTCGCTGCGCGAGCGCTTGATCGCCTATCTGCCGCGCTATGCGCCCTATGCCGCGCGGCTCGGCTGGCTCCTCAATCTGCGCGACCGGATTCCCGGCCTGGCGCGGCTGAGCGAAGCGCTGGCGGGGTTCAGCGCCCGGCGCCGCCTGCCACGCTGGCACGCACGGCCCTATGTCGATGCGGCCATCGCCGCCGATGGCCGCGAGGTCGTGCTATTCGCCGACACCTTCAATCGCTGGTTCGAGCCGGAGAACGCGCGCGCCGCGGTGCGCGTGCTCGAACGCGCGGGATACAAGGTGGTGCCGGCGAGCCTGCGCGACGAACGGCCACTGTGTTGCGGCCGCACGTTCCTGTCCGTCGGCCTGACCGACGCGGCGAAGGAAGAAGCGCGGCGCACGGTTGCGGCGCTCACGCCTTTCGTCGCGCGCGGCGTGCCGATCATCGGACTGGAGCCGTCGTGTCTGCTGACCCTGCGCGACGAGTTTCCGGCACTACAGCCGGGCGCCGACACCGACGCGCTCGCCAAGGCGGCGATGCTGTTCGAGGAATTCGTCGCGGCCGAGGCCGCCGCCGGACGGTTCACGCTTTCGCTCAAGCCGCTCGCGGGCAAGGCGGTGCTGCACACCCACTGCCACCAGAAAGCCTTCGGCGCGGCGCCGGTGAGCGCGGCAACCCTCAAGTTGATTCCTGGCCTCGCCGTCGAGACGTTCGAATCGACCTGCTGCGGCATGGCCGGTGCCTTCGGCTACGAGGCCGAGCATTACGATATGTCGCTCAAGATCGGCGAACTCTCGGTGCTGCCGAAGATCCGCGCCGCGGCGCCCAACGCGCTGGTCGTCGCGGTGGGAACCTCCTGCCGCTGTCAGATTGCCGATGGCGCCGGCCGCGAGGCGTTGCATCCGGTACGGGTGCTCGATTGGGCGAGCGCTTAAAAAAACGCTCGTCACCCCCACGGAAGCGGGTCCTAAATAAGGGCAGAGATCGAGTCACGCTAGGTCGAATGTTGTCGTGACAAGAGACGCGCGCGCAATTTGCGCTGCCCCCGCATCATATGGAGGATAACAACGCGCCGGCCGTCATAACGATAGAAAACCCGACACGCCGGCTCGACAATCTGCCGGTAACGCCACCCGCGAAATTCCTGAGGCTTGGAGCCGCTTTCCGGGTGTTCCACAAGCATGGCAACATGCCGAAAGACAGCCTGGACCAGCCGGCGCGCCGCTTGCGGATCATCGAGTGCGATGTAGTCGGCAATGGCATCGAGATCGTTGAGCGCGGGCTCCGTCCAGATTACTTCAGCCATCGCGCCATGCGCTTTTTCGCCTGCGCGTGAGTCAATAGGCGTCCCTCGTCGGCCGCCTTCTCGCCGCGCGCGATGCCTTCGAGCAGAGCCAGGCGCCGTTGCTGCCGCTCGTAGGACTGGACATCGACCAGATAGGCGGCCGGCAATCCATGGTGCGTGATTAGGACCGGCTCCTGCTCACGCTTCAACGCCGCGACGAGTTTCGTCGCCTTCCGCTTCAGTGTGGTCACAAGTTCCGTGCGCATAGAGTGATACTAAAGTGACACCCGCGGCGATGCAAGCGACGCTTCTCGCGTGCCTTCGGCTGCGGGGGCGCGAACCGCTACGGCAGGTTCGAGGAGAAATTTACTCTGACCCTGATTTTCTCACTGATTTTCTGCAGAGTCTTGCGTCCCATGGGAATTAAACCGAAAAATCAACTCCGGCTCCAATTTACCCAGCAGTTTATACGGCGGCGATTCAAATAACCTAATCGAGCCCGACCAGACTCCGCGCGAAGTCCTTCGCCACGAACGGCCGCAGATCGTCGGCGCCTTCGCCGATGCCGATGAAATGCACCGGCAGCTTGAAGGCTTCGGCGATCGCCACCAGCACACCGCCTTTGGCGGTGCCGTCGAGCTTGGTCATCACCAGGCCAGTGACGCCGACCATGTCGCCGAAGGCCTGCGCCTGCGCTTGCGCGTTCTGGCCGACCGTGGCGTCGAGGACGAGCAGCACGGCATGCGGCGCCGCCGCATCGGCCTTTTTCAAAACGCGCACGATCTTCTCGAGCTCGGCCATCAAATTGGCCTTGTTGTGCAGCCGGCCGGCGGTATCGATCAGCAGCACGTCGGCCTTGTCCTTCTTCGCGGCGGCGAGCGCGTCGAAGGCCAGGCCGGCCGCGTCGCCGCCCGCCGGCCCGACGATGACGCGCGATCCGGTGCGCTCGCCCCAGATGGCGAGCTGCTCGGCCGCGGCGGCGCGGAAGGTGTCGCCGGCCGCCAGGATCACGCTCTTGCCTTCGCCATGGAGACGCTGCGCCAGCTTGCCGATGGTCGTGGTCTTGCCGCCGCCGTTGACGCCGACCACCAGCACGACGAACGGCCGCGGCGCGCCTTCATCGTCAATCGCCAGCGGCGCCTCGGCCGGCGTCAGCGTCCGGGCGATCTCGTCGGCAAGCACGGCGCGGATGTCGGCGTCGGAGGCCTCCTTGCCGAAACGCTCGTGGCGCAGGCGCTCGACCACCTGCGCCGCCAGGCGTGTGCCGAGATCGGCGGCGATTAAGATTTCCTCGAGCGCGTCGAGCGCCGCGTCGTCAAGCTTGCGCTTGGTGACAATGCCGGCGATGCCCTCGGTCAGGTTGCGCGACGACCGCGCCAAGCCCGATTTGAGCCGAGCAAAGAACCCGTTGTTCATGCCGCGACGCCGGCGAGCCGGTCGGCCGTGAAACCGGTGAGCCGCACGTGCGCAATCGCGCCAATCAGTGTGTCGCCAGCCACCGCCACCGGCGCGTAATGCTCGCTGCGGCCGAAGCCGGATTGCTCGATCAGCACCCGCGCCTTGGTGCCGACGCGCGCGCGCAACGCGCGTTCGAGCGCCGCCGCGCCCGCCGCCCGCAACCGCGTTGCGCGCTCGCGCACCAGCGTCTTGGGCAGCTGCGGCATGCGTGCCGCCGGCGTGCCGGCGCGGGCGCTGAACGGAAAGACGTGGAGATAGTCGAGGCCGGCCTCGGCGACGAAAGCGAGCGTGCGGCCGAACATCGCTTCGTCTTCGGTCGGAAAGCCGGCGATCAGGTCGGCGCCGAGCGCGACGCCGGGCCGCAATTCGCGGGCGCGCCGCGCGACAGCGAGCGCCTCAAGTCGCGTATGCCGGCGCTTCATGCGCTTCAGGACCAGGTCGTCGCCCGCCTGAAGCGAAAGATGCAGATGGGGCATGAGCCGCGGCTCTTCGGCGACGAGCCGCCACAACGCCTCGTCGATCTCCGCCGGATCGAGCGACGACAGGCGCAAGCGTTCGAGTTCGGGCACCAGCGCCAGCACACGCCGCACCAGCGATCCGAGCGACGGGCTGCCGGGCAGGTCGGCGCCATAGGCGGTGAGATCGACGCCGGTCAGCACCAGCTCGCGATAGCCGCTCGCCACCAGCGCCCGCGCCTGTTCGACCACCGCGCCTGCCGGCACCGAGCGGCTCGGGCCGCGGCCGAGCGGGATGACGCAGAAGGTGCAGCGATGGTCGCAACCCGACTGCACCTCGAGGAAAGCCCGCACGCGGCTCTCGAAGCCGTCGACCAGATGCGATGCGGTCTCGCGCACCGCCATGATGTCGCCGACGGCGACCCGGTCCGTGCCGGTCCAGCTTTCGGTCTTGAGCTTTTCGGCGTTGCCGAGGACGCGGTCGATCTCCGGCATGGCGGCATAGCGCGCCGGATCGATCTGCGCCGCGCAGCCGGTGACGATGATGCGCGCCGTGGGGTGCTCGCGCCGCGCCTTGCGGATCGCCTGGCGCGCCTGGCGCTCGGCCTCGGATGTTACGGCGCAGGTGTTGACGATCACCGCGTCGTCGAGGCCGGCGGCGGCGGCATGACGGCGCATCACCTCGGATTCGAAGGCGTTGAGACGGCAACCGAACGTGACGATCTCAAGCCCGGCCATTTAATTGCATCCCGCGCGGGTGTAAGGCATGACCCCCTCACCCAGCTTTGGGTAAGGCGTGCTCCTCGCCGCGCTCGGCGCGTGCCAACTCAAAGCAACCCTCTCCCCCACTTTGGGGAAGAGGGAAGGGTGAGAGGGAATTCTCATTGCGCGATGACTAGACCACATCCCGCGGGACCTCACGCCGGCAGCAGCGACGGATCGATCGTGCCCGTGAAGCTCACGGCAACCGGTCCGGTCATGACGACATGATTGTCGGCGCGCCATTCGATGGCAAGACTGCCGCCGTCGGCGACGATCTCGGCGCGGCGCCCGGTCAGGCCGCGGCGGCTGGCGGCCACCAGCGCCGCGCAGGCGCCCGTGCCGCAGGCCGGCGTCAGGCCGGCGCCACGCTCCCACACGCGCAGGCGAATCTGGTCGCGCGCCAGGATTTGCGCCGCGCCGATATTGGCGCGCTGCGGAAACAGCTTGTCGTGCTCGAGCTTCGGCCCGAGCGCGGCGATGTCGACGGCGCCGACGTCGCGCACGAAAAACGTCGCGTGCGGATTGCCCATGCTCGTTGCTATGCCATCCGACAAAGGCCCGAGCGCCAGCGGCAGATGATCGGTGTCGCAGTCGCGCGCCAACGGAATGTCGCGCCAGCCCCAGCGCGGCGCGCCCATGTCGACAGTGACGCGATCCGGGCCGGCGGCGCGCGCCGCGATCAGCCCGGCGGCGGTTTCGAGCGTGACGCTGTCGGCGCCGGTCTCGCGCATGATGAGGTCGGCGACACAGCGCGCGGCGTTGCCACAGGCTTCGACCTCGCCGCCGGCGGCGTTGCGGATGCGCATGAAGGCGGCCGCGCCCGGACGCTGCGCCTGCTCGATGACGATGAGCTGGTCGCAGCCGATGCCGGTATGGCGCGCGGCTATGGCCTCGGCGGCCTTGTCGTCGAGCGCGATCGGCGCGGCGCGTGCGTCGAGCACGACAAAGTCGTTGCCGAGGCCGTGCATCTTGATAAAGGGCGTGCCGCGCATGGCCAGGGATATAGGCGAATCCGCCCGGCAAATAAAGCAAGGGCAAGGCTCTGCGGTTGACAGAATAAGGCGGCGGGCCTAGGGTCCAAGCCGCTTTCAGGGAGCCCTAGCCCTGTTGCCCCTTTCGGGGGGAGGCCAGTCCGCGCGTCGCGCGCACTGGCCGCGCATGCATTTGGAGACCGGTTTGTTCGAAAGCCTGAGCGGCCGTCTGGCCGACATCTTCGACCGGCTGAAGCGCAAAGGTGCGCTGTCGGAGGGCGACGTCAACGCCGCGCTGCGCGAGATCCGTATCGCGCTGATCGAGGCCGACGTTGCATTGCCGGTGGTGAAGGACTTCGTCAACGCGGTGCGCGACCAGGCCGTCGGCCAGGAGGTGTCGCGCTCGGTGATGCCGGGCCAGATGGTGGTGAAGCTGGTGCACGATCATCTGGTGGCGACGCTTGGCGGTGACGGCACGCTCAATTTCAATGTCGTGCCGCCGGCGGCGATATTGATGGTGGGCTTGCAGGGCTCGGGCAAGACCACGACCGCGGCCAAGATCGCGCGCCTGTTGCAAACGCGCGAGAAGAAGAAAGTGCTGCTCGCCTCGCTCGACGTGGCGCGGCCGGCGGCGCAGGAGCAGTTGGCGACGCTCGCCAAGCAGATCGGCGGCGCCTCGCTGCCCATCGTCGCCGGTGAGCGGCCCGTGGCGATCGCCAAGCGCGCGATGGATGTCGGACGGCACGAAGGCTACGACGTCGTGATCCTCGACACCGCCGGCCGGCTCCATATCGACGAGCCGCTGATGCAGGAGGTCGCCGCGGTGCACGAGGCCGCCCAGCCGGCGGAGACCCTGCTGGTCGTCGACTCCCTTACCGGCCAGGACGCCGTGAATCTGGGCAAGGCCTTCGCCGAACGCGTCGCCCTCACCGGCATCGTATTGACCCGGATCGACGGCGATGCCCGCGGCGGCGGCGCGCTGTCGATGCGCGCGGTCACCGGCAAGCCGATCAAGTTCCTCGGCACCGGCGAGAAGCTCGACGCGCTCGAGCCGTTCCACGCCGAGCGCATCGCCGGCCGCATCCTCGGCATGGGCGACATCGTCAGCCTGGTCGAGAAAGCGGCCGAGACCGCGGATCGCGACGAGGCCGAGAAACTCGCGCGCAAGCTCGAGAAAGGCGGCTTCGATCTCGACGACCTAGCGTCGCAGCTCAAGCAGCTGCGCAAGATGGGCGGCATGGGCGGCATCCTCGGCCACCTGCCGGGCATCGCCAAAGTGAAGAAGCAGCTCGACCAGACGAATCTCGACGAAAGCCTGCTCAAGCGGCAGGAGGCGATCCTGTCGTCGATGACCAAGGCCGAGCGCAAGAACCCGAAGCTGTTGAACGCCTCGCGCCGGCAGCGCGTCGCCGCCGGCTCGGGCACGACGGTTCCCGAGATCAACCGCCTGATCAAGCAATACCAGGACATGGCGCTGATGATGAAGCGCATGGGCAAGCTCGGCCAGAAGGGCCTTGCCCGGCACGGCATTGCGGCGCTCATGCCGGGCAACCCCACGCGACACTGAAACCGAAAGGTCAACGAAAGGAACTCCATGTCACTCAAGATTCGTCTCGCCCGCGGCGGCGCCAAGAAGCGCCCCTTCTATTCGATCGTGGTGGCGGATTCGCGCAGCCCGCGCGACGGCCGCTTCATCGAGAAGCTCGGCACCTACAACCCGATGCTCGACAAGGGGCACAAGGACCGCGTCGTGCTGAACAGCGAGCGCATCCAGCACTGGATCAAGATGGGCGCGCTGCCGTCGGAACGGGTGACGTTGTTCCTCGCCGACGCCGGCATGATGAAGCGGCCCGAGATCCGCGAGACGCCGCAGCGGTCGCTGCCGCGCGCCGAGCGCAAGAAGCTCGATGCAGCGAAGACCGAGACCGCACCGGCCGTCGCGGCGGCGGGTCAGCCCGCCGAAGCCAAGGCGGAACCCAAGGCCGAGAAGAAGCCGGAAGCTGCACCGTCGGCCGGCGCCTGAGGAGCAACGCGTGGCGTCATCCGCCCCACCGCTGGTCTGTCTCGGCGCGATCGCCGGCGCGCACGGCATCAAGGGCCTGGTGCGGCTCAAGAGCTTCACCGCGCGCACGCAGGACATTGCTGCCTATGGACCGCTGCAGGACGCGCGAGGCGCGCGCCGCTTCGAGTTGGCGCTGGTCGGCGCGTCGCGCGGCGCGCTGATCGCGCGGATCAAGGGCGTGGACGACCGCAACGCCGCCGAGCGGCTCAAGGGCGAGAAGCTTTATGTCGCGCGCGACCGCCTGCCGCCGACCGAAGCCGGCGAGTTCTATCACACCGACCTGATCGGATTGGAAGCGGAGGGGCAGGACGGCGCGGCGCTCGGCCGGATCATCGCCGTGCACGATTTCGGTGGCGGCCCGAGCCTGGAGATCGAACGCGCCGCGGGCGACAGCGTGATGGTGCCGTTCACCATCGGCATCGTGCCGGTGGTCAACATCGCCGCCGGCCGCGTCGTCGTGGAGCCGCCGGCCGGATTGCTCGAAGCGAACGCGCCCCGACGGAAGGGCAAGTCGCGATGACCGCGCCGTGGAGCGCCACCGTGCTGACGCTGTTCCCCGCGATGTTCCCCGGGCCGCTGGGCTTTTCGCTCGCCGGCAAGGCACTCGAACGCAGCATCTGGCGGCTCGAAACCATGGACATTCGCGACTTCGCGCGCGATAAACACCGCACCGTCGACGACGCGCCGTTCGGCGGCGGGCCGGGCATGGTGCTGCGGCCCGACGTCGTCGATGCGGCGATCGCCGGCATCGCCGACCGCCCCGGGCCGATACTGTATCTTTCGCCGCGCGGCCACCGGCTCGACCAGGAGCGCGTCGCGCGGCTGAGCGAAGGTCCGGGTGTTCGCCTGCTGTGCGGCCGCTTCGAAGGCGTCGACGAGCGGGTGATAGAGGCGCATGCGATCGAGGAGCTGAGCCTCGGCGATTTTGTGCTCTCGGGCGGCGAGCCGGCGGCGATCGTGCTGATCGACGCCTGCGTCCGGCTGCTGCCGGGCGTCATCGGCGACGCCGCCGCGGTGAGCGAGGAGAGTTTCGCGGAGAGCCTGCTCGAATATCCTCATTATACCCGGCCGCAGGAGTGGCGCGGCCGGGCGGTGCCGGATGTCCTGGTCTCCGGCCATCACGACAAGGTCCGCCAGTGGCGCCAGGCCCAGGCGGAAGCGGCGACGCAGGCGCGTCGTCCGGATTTGTGGCAACGCTATCTCGCCCGGCGGCGGGACAGCCATTAAGGCGGAGAACATCATGGACGTCATGCAAATGCTCGACAAAGAAGCGGTGAAGGCGCTGGCCAAGGCGCGCGCGGTCCCCGACTTCCGCCCGGGCGACACGCTCAAGGTCAGCATCAAGGTGATCGAGGGCGAACGCGAGCGCATTCAGGCGTTCGAGGGCGTGTGCATCGCGCGCAAGAACGCCGGCGTGAACTCGAACTTCACCCTGCGCAAGATCTCGTACGGCGAGGGCGTCGAGCGCGTCTTTCCGCTTTATTCGCCGCGCATCGCCGAGATCGAGGTGGTGCGCCGCGGCGCCGTACGCCGCGCCAAGCTCTATTACCTGCGCGGCCTCGCCGGCAAGGCGGCGCGCATCAACGAGGCCGAGCGCGCGACGTCCGAGGCCGTGCCCGAAGCTTCGGCCGGCGAAGCGCCGGCTACAGCACCCAAGAGCGGCAAGCGGGCCAAGGCCGCCGCGCCAGCAGAAACGGCATCGAAGAAGTAGGCAACGGAACTTCGCCATGGCCTCGCCGCGCACGCTGTTCGATAAAATCTGGGAAAGCCATCTCGTCGACACTCAGTCCGACGGGACCTGCCTCCTCTATATCGACCGCCACCTGGTGCACGAGGTCACGAGCCCACAGGCCTTCGAGGGCTTGCGTGCCGCGGGCCGCCGCGTCCGCCGCCCGGACGCGACCATCGCCGTCGCCGACCACAACGTGCCGACGACCGACCGGTCGCGCGGCATCGAGGAGCCGGAATCGCGCAAACAAGTCGAGACGCTGGAGCGCAACGTCAAGGAATTCGGTATTCCGTATTTCGGCCTCAACGACGTACGCCAGGGCATCGTCCACATCATCGGCCCCGAGCAGGGCATGACCCAGCCGGGCATGACGATCGTCTGCGGCGACAGCCACACCGCGACGCACGGCGCGTTCGGCGCACTCGCCTTCGGCATCGGCACGTCCGAGGTCGAGCACGTGCTGGCGACGCAGACGCTGATCCAGCGCCGCGCCAAGAACATGCTGATCGAGATCGACGGCGACCTGCCCTTGGGCGTCACCGCCAAGGATCTGATCCTGGCGGTCATCGGCAAGATCGGCACCGCCGGCGGCACCGGCCACGTCATCGAATACGCCGGTAGCGCGATCCGCGGCCTGTCGATGGAAGGCCGCATGACGGTGTGCAACATGTCGATCGAAGCCGGCGCCCGCGCCGGCCTCATCGCACCCGATGCGACGACTTTCGAATACCTGAAAGGCCGACCGCACGCGCCCAAGGGCGGCGCCTGGGAGCAGGCGCTGACCTTCTGGCAGGCGCTGCCGTCCGATCGCGGCGCGCGCTACGACACCGTCGTGCGGCTCGACGCGGCGCAGGTCGTGCCGCAAGTCACCTGGGGCACCAGCCCCGAGGACGTGCTGCCGATCACCGGCGTGGTGCCGAACCCGGCCGTGATCGCCGACGCCGACAAGCGCGCCGCGATGGAGCGCTCGCTCCAGTATATGGACTTGACGCCGGGCACGCGGCTGATGGACGTGCCGGTGCAGAAGGTGTTCATCGGCTCGTGTACCAATTCCCGCATCGAGGATTTGCGCGACGCCGCCTCAATCGCCAAGGGCCGCAAGGTCGCCGCCGGCGTCAACGCGCTGGTCGTGCCGGGCTCGGGCCTGGTCAAGCACCAGGCCGAAGAGGAAGGGCTCGACCGCGTCTTCATCGAGGCCGGATTCGAATGGCGCGAAGCCGGCTGCTCGATGTGCCTGGCGATGAACGCCGACCGGCTCGCGCCGGGCGAACGATGTGCTTCCACATCAAACCGGAATTTCGAGGGCCGCCAGGGCCGCCGCGGCCGGACGCACCTGATGAGCCCGGCCATGGCCGCGGCCGCCGCGGTGACCGGCAAACTGGCCGATGTCCGGGCGCTCGGCCCGACTCGGCGCTGAGCACCCGCCGGCGCTGTCATAGAATCGTCATCGGAGTGTAATAGATTCGTCTTCCGCCGCTCCTAGAGTCCGGGCGTCGCGTACGTGGCGACGAGAGTCGTGCACCAGCGATCACTCACAACCGAGGGGCTTCGTGATGAAACATCGAATTCTTTGGGGGCTGGCCGGCTTGCTGGCAGGAGCCCTGGTCGCCGCATCGGCGCAAGCCAAGGAAATGAACGGCGCGGGCGGCACCGCGATCTATCCGGTTCTGGCCAAGTGGGCCGACGCCTATCACGGCAAGACCGGCATCGCCGTGAACTATCAGGCGATCGGTTCCGGCGGCGGCATCAAACAGATCACCGCCAAGACGGTCGACTTCGCCAACAGCGACAAGCCGCTCAAGCCGGACGAGCTGGCGAAGATGGACGTCGCCCAGTTCCCGGCGGTCATCATCTCGATCACGCCGGTCGTCAACCTGCCGGGGGTCAAGCCCGGCGAACTGGTGCTCGACGGTCCCGTCCTCGCCGACATCTATCTCGGCAAGATCGCCTATTGGGACAACGCCGCGATCAAGAAGCTCAACCCGCACGTCAAGCTGCCGCACATGGGTATCTCGGTGGTCCATCGCGCGGACGGCTCGGGTACGACGTTCAACTTCACCAACTATCTCGGCAAGGTCAGCCCGGAATGGGACCAGAAGGTCGGCGCCGACGTATCGGTCGACTGGCCGGTCGGCGTCGGCGGCAAAGGCAATGCCGGCGTCGCCTCCAACGTCCAGCAGGTCAAGGGCTCGATCGGCTACGTCGAGTACGCCTATGTGATGGAAAACCATCTGATCTATACGCGGATGGTGAACAAGGCAGGCAAGATTCTGGCCCCGACCATGGATTCCTTCCAGGCCGCGGCCGCGAACGCCGACTTCACCAAGGTCCAGGACTTCTACCTCATCCTGACCGATCAGCCCGGCGACAAGAGCTGGCCGATCACCGCCGCGACCTACATGCTGATGCGCAAGGATTATGCGGCGGACCAGAACCAGCCGGTGCTCAAGTTCCTCGACTGGTGCCTGAAGAACGGCCAGGACCAGGCCCGCGCGCTCGATTACGTTCCGCTGCCGAATTCGGTGGTGCAGCAGATCGAGGCGACGTGGACGCGCGACTTCAAGGGCGCCGACGGCAAGCCGATCTGGACGGCGTCGCTGCAGAAGTAGCCCGCGGCGCGTTTTCCGGTTTACACTAAGCGACGAGGTCGGGACCTAGCCCCGGCCTCTTTCTTTGCCTGCTTGCCGCCTGCGGCCAAAGCGGCCTTGCCATGACGACCGGGCTCCGCTAAACCCCGTCCGCGCATTTCCGATCGGACGGGCTATGCAGAAGTTCACCACGCTGACCGGCGTCGCCGCGCCGTTGCCGATGATCAACGTCGACACCGACAAGATCATCCCCAAGCAGTACCTCAAGACCATCGAGCGGACCGGCTTGGGCAAGGCGCTCTTTGATGAATTGCGATTCAACCCCGACGGCTCGGAGAAGCCCGACTTCGTGCTCAACCAGCCGGCCTACCGCAAGGCCGAAATCCTGGTGGCGGGCGAGAATTTCGGCTGCGGCTCGTCGCGCGAGCATGCGCCGTGGGCGCTCCTGGATTTCGGCATCCGCGCCGTCATCGCGCCGAGCTTCGCCGACATCTTCCACAGCAACTGCTTCAAGAATGGCATCCTGCCGATCGTGCTGCCGGCGGCAACCGTCGCCCAGTTGATGGACGACGCGCGCAAGGGATCGAACGCGCGGCTCACCATCGACCTGGCGAGCCAGACCGTCACCCGCCCCGACGGCCAGACGGTGCATTTCGAAATCGACCAATTCCGCAAGCATTGCCTGCTCGACGGCCTCGACGATATCGGGCTGACCCTCAAGAAAGAGCCGGCGATCACCAAATTCGAGAACCGGCGCAAGCAGGCGCAGCCCTGGCTCTGACGGCCGGCCGTTTCACGAGAGGACTCATGGCATCCAACCGGAAGATTCTGCTGCTGCCGGGCGACGGAATCGGCCCCGAGGTGACGCATCAGGCGGCGCGCGTGCTCGAGTATTTCGACAAGCGGCGCATCGCCAGCTTCGAGGTCAAGGAGGACCTGGTCGGCGGGGCGGCGATCGACCGGCACGGCACGCCGCTGACCGAAGCCGCGATGCAGGCGGCGCTCGCCGCTGATGCGATCCTGCTGGGCGCGGTCGGCGGCCCGAAATGGGACAACCTGCCCTTCGCCCAGAAGCCCGAGCGCGGTCTGCTGCGGCTGCGCAAGGACATGCAGCTCTTCGCCAACCTCCGTCCGGCCTTCGTCTTCGCCGCCTTAGCTGACGCCTCGACGCTCAAGCGCGAGGTCGTCGATGGCCTCGACATGATCATTGTTCGCGAGCTGACGGGCGGCGTCTATTTCGGCGAACCGCGCGGCATCACCGCCCTGCCCGGCGGCGGCCGCAAGGGCATCAACACCCAGGTCTACACCACCGACGAGATCGTGCGCGTGGCGCGCGTCGCCTTCGAGCTCGCCCGCAAGCGCGGCAAGCGCGTCTGCTCGGTCGAGAAGGCGAATGTCATGGAAGCGGGCGTGCTGTGGCGCGAGGAAGTCACCAAGCTGCACGCTGCAGAATATTCCGACGTCCAGCTCAGCCACATGTACGCCGACAACTGCGCGATGCAGCTGGTGCGCAACCCGAAGCAATTCGACGTCATCGTCACCGACAATTTGTTCGGCGACATCCTGTCGGATTGCGCGGCGATGCTGACGGGCTCGCTCGGCATGCTGCCTTCCGCCTCGCTCGGCGCGCCCGACCGCAGCTGCCGGCGCAAGGCGCTCTACGAACCGGTGCACGGCAGCGCGCCGGATATCACCGGCAAGAACCTGGCGAACCCGCTGGCTTCGATCCTGTCGCTGGCGATGATGCTGCGCTACTCGTTCGACATGGACGCCGAGGCGAAACTGGTCGAGCAGGCGGTGGCCAAGGCGCTCGCCGGCGGCGCGCGCACCGGCGACATCGCCCAGGCCGGCGCAAGCCGGATCTCGACCAGCGAGATGGGCGACCGCGTCCTCGGCGAGTTGCAGCGCCTGAGTTGAATCCTCGCCGATCAAGGCCGAGTCAGCCCCCTCACCCCTCCCTCTGGGCGAGAGGGTTGCTTTAGGTTGGCGAGCGCAGCGAGCCTTACCTTAAGCTGGGTGAGGGGTTCTTTCGATCTGAACCGTCGTGTCTTATGCGGCTTTCCGCCGGAACGACGGCGCGACCTGTTCGGCAAAGCGCGCCATCTCGTCCTTTACCTGCTGGTGCGGTTTCAAGCCGACATTGAAGTAGAGGATCACCTCGCTGAAGCCGGCGGCCTCGACCTTCTTGAGGGTGTCGGTGATCTGCTGCGCCGAGCCCAGCAGAACCGAGTTCTCGGTCAGATCCTCGGGCCGCACCTTGCCGAGCCGGTCGACCATGTCGACGAAATAGCGGTAGCTCGGCGGCGCGGTCTTGGGATCGCCCGGCAGCGACGGGATGACGCATTCCCGGTAGTAACGGATCTGACGCGCGCGTTGCGCCGCCTCCTGCTCCTGGGTATCGGCAAAGTGCGCGAAATAGCTGCACATCAGGCGGGCTGGCTTGGTGCCGTACTTGGCGCACAGCGCGTGATAGAGCTCGGCCACCTGCTTCAGCCCGCCGAAGGTCATCGCGGCGGCGAACGGCGCCACCACCACGCCGCAGCCGAGCCGGGCGGCGAGCTCGATCGACGGCTTGGAGAACGAGGCGACATAGGACGGAATCGACTTCTGCACCGGTTGCGGCGTGATGCGGATGTCGTCGAAGCTGTAGTACTTGCCGTGATGCGAGATGCGCTTGCCACCCGTGGTCCACAACCGGCGCACGACCTCCATGCCTTCCTCGAAGATCGCCTGATTGTCCTCGAAATCGACGTGGAACGGCTGATATTCGCGGCGGTCGTAGCCGCGGCCGGCAGCCCAATCGACGCGTCCGTTCGACAGCAGATCGAGCGTCGCCCATTGCTCGGCAACGCGGATTGGATGATGCAGCGGTAGCACGGTGACGGCCGGCGCCAGCCGGATGCGCTTCGACCGCGCCGCCAGATTGGCGAGCACGAGGTCGGGGCACGACAGCACGCCGAGCGAGTTGAAATGATGCTCGCCGATCCAGGCCGAATGGAAGCCGAGTTGCTCGGCGTGGAGCGCCTCGTCGAGAATGTCCGAGACGAGCTGATTGGCCGAGCGCGCGTTGTTTTCGTAGTGGTTGTCGCTCAGTGTGAAATAGCCGAATTCCATCGCGCCCCTCCTCCGTTCCGGCCGCATCTGCCGGCGGCCGTTCACCGAACGGTTGACCAGAGTTTAATGCATATGCAACTATTGTAAATGCAATTTACCGGTGGTGGTGCCGTGCGGCAATCCCGGCTCGATCTCAACGACTACCTGCCTTATCTGCTCAACCGCGTCGGCGTCGCACTCGCCCTGCATTTTGGCAAGGCCGCGCTTGCGCGCTACGGCCTCAGCATCGAGATGTGGCGGGTGCTGGTGGCGCTGTCGGCCAACGGCGGCCAGCGCCAAGTCGATCTCGGCGGCTTGACCAGCATCGACTCCTCGACCCTGTCGCGAATGGTGACCCGACTGGCACGGCTCGGTTTCGTCGCGCGCCACCGCTCGACCGCCGACAGCCGCGAAGTCGAGGTTGCCTTGACCGCGAAAGGCCGCGCCGCCTTGCGCCGCCTGATCCCCGTCGCGCGGCGCTACGAAACTGTCGCCGCCGCCGGCCTTGCGCCGACCGAGCTCGCCGCGCTGAAACGCACCCTCCGGGTCATGTACCGCAACCTGGCGCCGCCGGCCGGCTGACGCGGGTCGGAATTCCTTACAACCCCGGCCGGCGCCGCGTCGGGTGCGCCGGCATCCGCCAGCCGAATCCGCGTCGATAACGGTCAAGACGGCGCGGCTGGACCGGTTCACGCGCCGGCCAGCAGGTTGCCGGCAAGTCCCTGTCGGTGCTGGGCGGGCGGCCCGGCGCTCGAAGCCGGATCAAGTCGGTTAATGCCCAAGGGCAGCCGGTGCCGTTAACCGAGATGGTCTTGGCGATCAATCATCGTAAAGCATTTATTACAGGATATAGTGCTCAATTCTTATTATTATTTACTATATATGTCGGTTATATTTATAAGTATCACATTTTTTATCACGAATACTCATTTATGTATTGAAAATTATTTGCCACTAGGCTACAAGCTTGACAGTAAGGCCGCGCAGAAGTCGGCGGCTTTGACAGTTCGGGCGCAACGAGAACGGCGCGTCCCGCTCGATACGGGGATCGGGAGCGGGTTCGGGAATGTTGCGCATCTTCGGGCATTTCGTGCCGATTCCGGCCGTCGTCATCGGCCTATGTGAAATCCTCCTGACGGCGAGCGCGATCTATCTCGCCACCGCACCCAGTACCCCTGCCCTGGCCGGCGAGTTCCACTTCGCCGCCTCATCGGTCCAGTTCTCGCTCGGCATGTCCGCCATCGCCACCGGCGCGATGGGCGCCGTCGGGCTCTACAACTACGAAGTTTTCCTCGACTCGCGGCTGATGATCACCAAGGCCCTGCTGGCGCTCGCCATGGTCGTGCCGGCGGCGGCCATCGGCGGTCTGTTCTTCACGCGCAACGTGCTCGGTGGGCTCGCCGATTCGTGGCACGGGCTCTGCTTCAAGAGCGCGGCGGCCTGGATGGGCTGCGTCGTCATCACGCGCATGGCGTTGTTGCACTTTTCGGACATCGAGATGTTCCGTCGCGGCGTGGTCGTATTGGGCACCGGCGTGCGCGCCGAGCGCATCGCCGATCTCGCCCGGCGCCACGCCAACCACTATTTCCTGCCGCGCGCCTACGTCCATATCGGCGCCGATCCGCATCTGATCGACGGCGAGACCCTCGATCTCGACACCGTCAAGGACCACCGCGCGCTGGCCAAATTCGCTCGCAAGCTCGGCGTTCGCGAGGTCGTGGTCGCGACCGACGAGCGCCGCGGCATGCCCGTTGAACAGCTGCTTCATTGCAAGATCGACGGCATCAATGTCGTCGACTACCTGACGTTCTGGGAGCGCGAGAACGGCCGCATCGACATCGACGCGCTGCAGCCGAGCTGGCTCATCTATTCCGACGGCTTCCGCCAAGGCCACGTCATCAACCTGGTGAAGCGCGCCTTCGACCTCACCGTCAGCTTCCTGCTGCTGGTGGCGACGCTGCCGGTGATCGCGCTGACGGCGCTGGTGATCCGGCTCGAGAGCCCGGGCCCGGTGATCTATCGCCAGGAGCGCGTCGGTAATCACAACCGGTCGTTCATGCTCTACAAGTTCCGCTCGATGCGCGCCGACGCCGAATGCGACGGCGCACCGCGCTGGGCGGCGAACCGCGATCCGCGCGTCACGCGCATCGGCGCGATCATCCGTCGCTTCCGCATCGACGAGTTGCCGCAGCTCTGGAACGTCTTCAAGGGCAACATGAGCTTCGTCGGCCCGCGCCCCGAGCGACCGTTCTTCGTCGACCAGCTGGCCGATTGCATCCCGTTCTACAACGAGCGGCATTCGGTGAAGCCGGGCATCACGGGCTGGGCCCAGGTTAGCTATTCCTACGGCGCGTCGCTCGAGGATGCGCGGCAGAAGCTGGCCTACGACCTCTACTATGTGAAGAACCGCACGCTATTCCTCGACATCGTGATCCTGATCCAGACCGTGCGCGTCATCCTGTTCCGCGAGGGCGCGCGCTGAGCCATGTCGTTCGCCGCCGTCACCTCCGCCATCTGCGCCGTCGCCTTCGCCGCGCTGTTCCTGTTCACGCTGGCGCGCGGCCAGGCCTCGCGCGAGGGCCGCTTCATCCTGGCCGCGTCGGGCGCGACCGCCCTATGGGCGGCCGCCTCGGCCTTCGGCGTCGCGCCGGGCGCGATCCAGCCGCTCGAGACCGTCCAGGCGCTGATTTGGCTGGCGCTGCTCGAATGGCTGCTGCGGCCGCAGGCGGAAAGCGATCCCAAGCGCGGCGCGCGCGGCCTGGCCGTCGGCATCGGCGCGTTGGCGGGAATCGCCGCGCTGGCCAACGATCTGGTGCATGTCGGCGGTACCGCGCTGGTCGGATCGCAGATCATCGCACGCGCCGGGCTGGCAATCGCCGGCTTGCTGCTGGTCGAGAATCTCTATCGCAACATCGAGCCCAAGCGACTGTGGAACGTCATGCCGTTGTGCATCGGCATCGGCGGCTTCTTCGCCTACGGCCTGCTCCTCTATTCGACGGCCCTGCTGACCGGGCACGTCAACCCGGTCTTCGCCACGGCGCGGCCGGCGGCGACTTGCCTGGCGGCGCCGTTCCTGGCGCTGACCCTGGCGCGCAACCGCGATTGGAGCATCGACCACCACATCTCCCGCCGTCTGATCTTCCACGCCTTCACGCTGGTGGTGAGCGGCGTGTTTCTGCTCGTCGTCGCCAGCCTGGGCGCGGTGCTGCAAGGTGGTGCCTGGGGGCCGGCGACGCAGATCGTGGCGCTTTTCGGCAGCACGCTCGTGCTCGCGCTCGCGCTGTCCTCGGGCGGCATCAAGGCGCGGATCAACTACCTGGTGTCGCGCAATTTCTTCTCGCTGCACTACGACTACCGCCTTGAGTGGATGAACTTCATCGATATCCTGTCGGCGCCAGGCGACGGTGCCGAGCTGCGCCAGCGCGTCGTCCACGCCGTCGCCAACATCGTGGACAGCCCGCGCGGCGCGCTGTGGTTGATCGACGAAGGCGTCGGATTCCGGCCGGCCGCCTTCTTCGACCTGCGCCTGCCGGCGGAATTAGTCGAGTCGCCGACCGGCGCCTTCGTCGCCGGGTTTCGCGGCGGCCACTGGATCCAGATTCTTGACGGCGAAGCCGACCCGGCGCCATGGCGTGCCGGAGGCCAGTTCTGGCTTGCCGTCCCGCTCGTCCATGGCGGTCGCATGATCGGCTTCATCGCGCTCGTCCATCCGCGCGCGCCGTTCGATCTGAATTGGGAGAGCTTCGACCTGTTGCGCGCCGTCGGCCGCCAGGCCGCCAGCTACGTCTGCGAGGAAAGCGCGGCGCAGCAACTCGCTGACGCACGCCGCCTCGAGGATTACGGCAAGCGCTTCGCCTTCCTCGGCCACGATCTCAAGAACCTCGCCAGCCAGCTGCGGCTGATCGCCGTCAACGCCCAGCGCCACGGCGACGATCCGGCGTTCCGCGCCGACGCCTTCCGCACGATCGAAGGGTCGGCCGCGCGCATGAGCGCGTTGCTCTTGCAGCTAAACGCGCGCACCGCCGCCGCCGCCGAGTCCCGACGCACCGTGCCGACTGACGCCGCGCGCATCGTGGCCGAAGTCGCCAGCGCGCTGGCCGGCGCCGCCGTGCCGATCGAGACGCGCATGCCGGCCGGGGCCGCGCTCGTCGCGATGCCGGTGGAAGACCTGCGCTCGGCGCTGATCCACGTCCTCAGCAACGCCATCGAGGCCTCGCCAGATGGCGCCGCCGTGAGTGTCGCCGGCGCGGTCGCCGGTGGCCGGCTGGCGATCGAGATCGCCGACCGCGGGCCGGGCATGGATCCGGAATTCGTCCACGGCGAGTTGTTTCGGCCGTTCCGCACCACCAAGGAGGGCGGCAGCGGTATCGGCGCCTATCAGACGCGCGAGCTGGTGCGCGCGGCCGGCGGCGAGCTCGACGTCATCAGCCAACCCGGCGCTGGCACCACCATGCGCATCGTTCTTCCCCTAGCACGAGAAGGAGCCGTCTCCTCGGCGGCATGAGACCATGAAAGACAGCAAAATATCCCTCCTGATCGTCGAGGACGACGACGGCATCGCCCGCCAGTACAAGTGGGCCTTGTCCGATTGCGACATGGCGTTCGCCGCCAATCGCGACGATGCGATCGCCGAGTTTCGCCGGGTGCGGCCGCAGGTCGTCGTGCTCGATCTGGGATTGCCGCCCGCCGCCGACACCGCCGCGGAAGGCATGGCCGCGCTCGAGGCGATGCTGGCGATGGTGCCGGAGACCAAGATCATCGTCGCCTCGGGCAACGAAAGCCGCGAGGTCGCACTGCGCGCCGTGCAACTCGGCGCCTACGATTTTCATCTGAAACCGGTCGATCTCGACGCGTTGCGGCTGATGATCGCGCGCGCCGCCAAGTTGCACGGGCTCGAGGCCGAGAATCGCCGTCTCCAGGATCTCATGCCGCGCTCGCCGATCGACGGCATCGTCGCCGCCAGCCCGCAGATGACGCGCGTGCTGCGCACCGTCGAGAAGATCGCGCCGACCGACGTCGCCGTTCTGCTTTTGGGCGAAAGCGGCACTGGCAAGGAGGTGCTGGCGCAGGCCGTCCACCGGCTGAGCCCACGCGCCAAGAAACCGTTCGTGGCCATCAACTGCGCCGCGATTCCCGAGACGCTGCTTGAAAGCGAGCTGTTTGGCCATGAGAAAGGCGCCTTCACCGGCGCGGTCAAGCAGACCATCGGCAAGATCGAGAACGCCAATGGCGGCACACTGTTCCTCGACGAGATCGGCGACGTGCCGCTCGTCATGCAGGTCAAGCTCCTGCGCTTCTTGCAGGACCAGGTGATCGAGCGCGTCGGCGGCCACCGCCCGATCCAGGTTGACGTGCGCATCGTCTGCGCCACCAACCAGGACCTTGACCACATGATCGGCACCGGCCGCTTCCGCGAGGACCTTTACTATCGGCTCAACGAGATCCGCGTCACCGTGCCGCCGCTGCGCGAGCGCGAGGGCGATCCGGTGCTGCTGGCCAACCATTTCCTCAAGCGCTTCAACGAGCAGTTCGCGCGCAAGGTCAAGGGTTTCGCGTCCGATGCGCTGACCGCAATCGCGATCCATCCGTGGCGCGGCAACGTGCGCGAGCTCGAAAACCGCGTGAAGCGCGCGGTGGTCATGGCCGAAGGCGCCGCCGTCAGCGCCGCCGATCTCGAGCTGGCGCCCGCTGAGCTGCCCTATGGCTCGCTCGACCTGCGCGAGGCGCGGGCGCGGGCGGAGCGCGGCGTCATCCAGATGGCGCTGGCGCAAAGCGGTGGCAACCTGTCGCGCGCCGCGAAACTGCTCGGCATCAGCCGGCCGACGCTCTACGGCCTGCTCGAAGACCTCGGCCTCGAAGTCCATTCCTGAGTACACGCATCGGATCGCCTGGAGAGTCCTATTATCAACCGTTCGGATATCATCGGCCGTGTCCTGCTCCTGGCGTTGGCGTGCGGCATGCTCGCGGCGGCGCCGTCGATCGCGGCCGCCTCGACCGGCGCCATCGATTCGGCGCAGCAGCTGATCGATCGCGGCGACCTGCGCGGCGCGGCCATCGAGCTGCGCAACGCGGCGCGCAACGAGCCACAGAATGCCGACATCCACCTGCGCCTAGCGCGGATCTATCTCCAGATCGGCAATATCCCGGCCGCCGAGGCCGAGGCGCGGCTGGCGCTGGCGCGCGGCGGCGACGAGGCCAAGATCGCGCCGTTGCTCGCCGAAAGCCTGCTGCGCGCCGGCAAGTTCAACGCCGTGCTGCGCGAGATTCCCGCTGGCCACCGTCCGCCCCAGGCCGAAAGCATGGTCCGGCTGGCGCGCGGCCTGGCCTATCTCGGCTTGCACCAGCCCAACCAGGCGGCGCCGCTGCTGGCCGAGGCCGTAAAGCTCGATCCCAATGCCGTCGAACCCAAGCTCGGCGCCGCGCGTCTGCTGATATTCGAGAACAAGCCGGTCGAGGCCGAGAAGCAGATCGATGCGGCGCTGACCATCGATCCGAACAACGCGCGCGCCTTGATGCTGAAAGGCGACTTGTTGCGCCTGCGGGGCGATTACCTCGGCGCGCTGACGCGCTACGACGCGGTCGTCAGGCACGAGCCACAGAACGCCGTCGCCCTGCTCGGCCGCGCCAACCTCGAGATCGCGCTCAACCGGCTCGACGCCGCCGAACAGGACGTCCAGCGCGTCCAAGCCGAGTTCCCCAACAGCCCGGAGGACATCTACCTTCAGGCGCTGATCGACGTCGGCCGCGGCGATATCGCCAAGGCGAACGACATCCTCCAGAAGGCCAGCCTGCGGCTTTCCAACCTGCCGATAGCCCAACTCCTCTCCGGCGCCGTCCAGTTCTCGCTCGGACACTACGCCCAGGCGGCGGTCAGTCTGCAGAATTTCATCGCGCGCGTGCCGAACAACCCGCTCGCCAACCGGCTGATGGCCGATATCGACCTGCGCCAGAACGAGCCACACCAGGCGATCGCGCTGCTCGATCCGATCACCCACGCCAACCCCAACGACGGCAACGCCTGGGCGGTGCTGGCCGACGCCTATCTGGCGATCGGCGACAACGCCAGGGCATCGCAGGCGCTCGATCGCGCCTCGGCGAGCACGGCGAACGATCCGCGTCTCGGCACCCAGGTCGCGGTCGGCCGCATCGCGGCGGGACAAACCAGCCTCGGCGTCGAGCAGCTCGAGACGATCTTCAACAGGCAGGGAGGCGCCGGCATCGCCGGCCCGGCGCTCATCCTGTCCGATCTGCGCCAGCATCATATCGCCGAGGCCGAGCGCCATGCCGAGGCGCTGGCCAAGGCGCGGCCCAACGACCTGGTCGCCGCCAACCTGCTTGGTCTGGTGCGCATCGCCCAAGGCAACTTGACCAACGCCGAGCAGATTTTCTCGGTGCTCTACCAGAAGCATCCGGAATTCACCGTCGCCGGCCGCAACCTTGCCCAGGTTTACATGGGCGAAGGCCGCCCGGACGACGCGGTCCGCGTCTACCGCGCGATGCTCGCGCGCGACGGCGACGATCTCAGCTCGCATCTGGCCTTGGCCGACGTGCTGACCGCGATGAAGGATTATCCCGGCGCCATCGCCGAGCTGCAGCGCGCCAACGCCCTCGATCCGTCCAACCCCACGCCCAATCTCAAGATCGCGAACCTCTATGCGTCACAGGCGCAGTGGAACAAGGCGCTGGATACGATGCGACCGATGGTCCAGCAGTTCCCGGGTAATTTCGCCGTGCTCGACATGATGGGCCGTATCCAAACCGCCGCCGGTGACACCAAGGGCGCCGTGGCCACGTACCGCCACGCGACCGAGGCAAAGCCGAACGACGCCGTCGCCTTCGACCGCTACGGCAATGCTCTGGCCGGCGCGGGCAACTGGAACGGCGCGCGCGACCAGCTCCGCAAAGCGGTGGGGCTCGAGCCGCAGAACCCGCTTTATCGCGAAGAGCTGGTCTACGCCGAATATCGCGTCGCCGGCCGTGCCGCCGCCTATGCCTTGGCGAAGCAGCTCGCGCCGACGAGCGAGAGCCCGACGCTGGCGATGCAATGGATGGCCGCGGTGCTGGTCAAGGACGGCAAGATCAAGGACGGTCTCGCGCTGTTGACCGAGGCCGAGAGGGTTTCGCCCTCCGGCGGCCTCGTCATCCAGCACGCGACGGTGCTGGCGAAAGCCGGCCAGCCCGCCCAGGGCGTCGCGCTGCTACATGCCTGGGTCGGCCGCCATCCGACCGACCTCGCCGCGATGCACGCCCTCGCCGATCTCGAGATGTCGATGGCCGATTATCCGGCGGCGCAGCGCGCGCTCGAAAGCATCGTCGCGCGCAACCCGGACGACGTCGTCGTCCTCAACAACCTGGCGTGGATCTATTCCCACAATGGCGATCCGCGCGCCCGGCAGACGGCGGCCCGCGCCTACGCCTTGTCGCCCCTATCGCCCGCCGTCGCCGACACCTACGGCTGGATCATGCTGTCGCAGGGCGACGTGGCTCATGCGGTTCAGTATCTGCGGATGGCGAGCTACGGCATGCCAGCCGATCCCTCGGTGCAGTACCACTTTGCCGTCGCCTTGAGTCGGGCCGGTCAGACCGCCGAGGCGCGCGCGTTGCTCCAGCGCGTGGCGGCCTATAACGGCCCGTTCGACGGCAAGCAACAGGCCAGCGCCCTGCTGAAAAGCCTCGGTGGCGTCAACTAGACGGGTTGCGGCGTTGCGGCGCGGTCGAGACGCCGCTTCAGCTCGAGCGGGGTGATGAACCGGCCTTTCGCCTGGTTGACGAAGAAGTCGAGCAGGCTCTCGAGCCGGTCGAGGAAGCGCGCGAGATCGTCGGCGTTGCGCACATAGGGTGCGCCGCCCGGCATCAGCGACGGGCTGTGATAGCTCAGATTGAAGATGCGCTGGCCGCGGGCCAGCAGCGTTCGCACCAGCCGCATCTGCTCGGCGAGCGTGAAGCCTTCGGGCGAGAGCTGGATGCGCTCCATCAGGCGCAGCCGCGAGGCGGCAGCTTTCAGCATCAAGCGGTCGGCCGGACGGGTGTCGAGCCAGGGATAAAGCGCGCGCGCGCGCGACGCCAGCACGCCGACATGGCCGACGGTCAGCGGGATGCCGAGCCGACGGCTGCCCGGGCCGAAGCGGAAGGGCTGCGGGCCGAAAGCCGAGAAATCCGGGCCGAAGCGCCGGCTGAGGTCGACGCCGGGCAGCACGCTGGCGTCGATCTCATAGCCGAGACGGTCGAGCAGCCCGAGGCTGCGCGGTCCCAGGCCGTAGCGACCGGCGCGATAGACCAGCGGCCGTACCCCGAGATTGCGCTCGATGACGCCGGTCAGGACCACCAGCTTCTCGCGCTCGATCTCGGGCGGCAGGTTGCCGGGATAGGACGACAGATAGTTGACGTCCTCGACGAAAGGCGGATTGACCCACGGCTGGAGATGAGCGCCGATGTCGCAACGCCCGTCGACGAGCAGCTCGCGCAACGGCCCGTAGCCGATGCTTTGGCTGGCCACCGGATGATCGACGACATAGGTCGGCTTCACGCCGTAACGCTCGAACACCGCCTGGGTCTTGAGCTGATAGGCGATGTTGCGCACGCCCGTGGTCTTGCGGCTGAACGGCCGCGACCAGTCGAATTCCTCCTCGGTGTCGACGATGACCTGAAGCAGCGGCGACTCCTCGGGCGACACCGCGACCGGCACGATGATCTCGTCGAAGAAGCGGAAAGGCCCGTCCCCGCCCCGCGACGCGGACGCCGGCGCGAAATCGTCGGAGGCAGCCGGCCGGGCTGAGCTCATCGCCCGGCTCCCGCAAGGATCGTGCCGAACAGGCGCAGCTGGCCATCGGTCGTCACGTCCCAGGAAAACCGTTCGGCATAGCCGCGCGTCGCGATGCGAGCCGGCGGTGCGGCGAACAGGCGATAGACCGCTTCGGCGACGCCGTCGGCGCTGGTCTCGCACATCAGCACGCCGGCGGCCGGCTCGGCGACGATCTCGGGATTGCCCCAGGCGTTCGACGCGATCACGGGCGTGCCGCAGGCCATGGCTTCGAGCAGGACGTTGGGCCAGCCTTCGCGCGACGACGCCAGGACCAGCGCGTCGGCGGCCGAATAGAACGAAGGCAGCGCGTCGTGCGGCAAGGCGCCGAGAAAGCGGACGCGCGATGCGACGCCAAGGCGCCGCGCCAGGGCTTCGAGCGCGCCGCGCTCCGGCCCCTCGCCGGCGATCGCGAGCGTGAACGCCGGCAGGCGACGCAGCGCCGCGATGACGTGATGATGCCCCTTGCGCTCGATCAGATGGCCGACCGACAGCAGCGTCTTGCCTTCGAAGCCGTAGGCGCGCCGCGCCGCCGCGCGATGCTGCGGCCGGAACAGCGCCAGGTCCACGCCGTTGCGCAACGTCGTGATGCGATCCGCCGGCACGCCGAGCTTGACAAGCGGCGTCTTGAGCGCGTCGGCGACGGTGATCATCGCCGTAGCGCGGGACGCCGCCCAACGGATCATGCGGCGCGGCAGGACGTGGCGCGGGATCAGGTTGACGTCGGTGCCGCGCGCCGTGATCGCGACCGGCTTGCCGAGCGCGCGACCGAGCATCACCGCCGCGACCCCGTCGGGATAGGCGTAATGCGCGTCGATCAGGTCGAAGTCCTGCGCCGCGGCGAGGCGCCTCGCCGCCGGCAACGCGGCGGCGAAGAGCAGCGCCGGCGTCAGGCTCATGCCGAACTTGGGCACGATTAGGTAACGCGGATGAACGACCGCGAGATCGTGGCGAGTTTCCGCCGCCGGCACCTGGGCGTAGCGCGCGTAGGCGCCGAAGGCGGGGTGGGTGAACGGAAACCACGGCACCGGCGCCAGCACGCGCGACGCGACGCGACCGCTCGCGACCAGATGGCGCAGACGGTTCTCGACGAAGATGCCATGGTTCGGCTGCGCCGCGTTGGGATAAAGCGTCGTGAAGGTCAGGATGCGGATCGTCGGCGCCACGCCGGCGCCGCCCGCGTCGGGAGCACGATAGACGCGACTCATGGTGTCACCGTGCGTGCGACCGGTTCGGCGACGATCACGACCGCCTCGCTCAGCCCCGACAGCACGCGATGGCGGCGGATCTCGCGCCAACCGGCCGCCGCGAGCATCCGCGCCAGCTGGACCTTGGTCACCGGAAACACCGCCGGATTCTGGAACAGGCCGGTGAAGCGCTTCAGAGCGCGGCGCCGGCGATGCAGCCGCGTGTCGATACCGTGGGTCAAGACCAGGCGGCGGCGCGCGACGCGCCCCAAGGCGCCGATCAACGCCTGTTGCTCGTCCGGCGGAAAGTGCATCAGGAAGCGCGCCGAGAGCACGGCGTCGAACAGGCGCGTTGGATCAGGCGCGCGGATGTCTGCGGTCGCGGCGGTGAAGCGGTCGCCGAACGGCGCCAGGCGCCGGCGCGCCACCGCCAGCATCTCGGGTGCGATGTCGATGCCGTGGACGACGAGACCCAACGCCAGCGCGACTTCGGCAAGCCGGCCGGTGCCGCAGGGCATGTCGGCCAGCGTCGATCCCGCTGGCAGATCGGCCAGGGCACGACGAACCGCGCGACGATCGAGGAAATTGAACAGACGGCCGGCGACGCCCGAAAATCGCACCCGGTCGTAATTCGCGGCCACCGAGGCATCCTGGTAATGCCGCGTCGGGTCCCATGCTTTACCGTAGCGCAGATCGTCCATCGCGGTCATCCGATGGCGGCCAGCAACGCGTCGTACGCGGCGGCAACGCAGTGTTCGAAGCGATAGCGTTCGTAGGATTCGCGGATCGGACCGGGCGGCGCCGAGGCGAACTTGATCCAGAAGCGCAGCAGGCCGTGCAACTGTGCCCACAGCAGCGGCCCGCGCCATGCCGGCTGACGCGTGGCGCCGTAGCCGTCGAGGAAGGCGTCGGCGATGGCCGCATGACGCCACCCGAGAAGCCAGCCCGACGGGCGCCAAGCGCGGAAAATCAGGTCGCGGATGAACTTCGCCAGATCGAGCATCACCACATCGTCCCAATGCGCCGCGATGTCGAGCCCGACCAGGCCGTCGTCGGTCATCATCAGGTTCTCGGCCTTGAAGTCGCCGTGGTGATGCGCGATCGGCAGCGGGATCGCGGCGATCGCCGTCGCTGTGCGCGCGAGCGCCGCCTGGGCACAGGCGAAATGCCGGTTCGAGGCCAAGGCGCGGCCGCGCGGCGCATGCGGCTCGAGGTTGGCCAGCATGACGGCGCAACTCATCGGCCGATCGGCCAGCCGGTGCATGGCGTGAAAGCCGTGCAGCCAGCGCCCGGCGGCGTTCGACCACGCCAGGATTTCGGCTTCGGCGGTCATCGGGCCGGCTAGGACCGACGCGACTGAGCGGCCTTCGATCCACTCCATCGCCAGGCAGGCGTGCTCCTCGATCAGGTCGAGCGCGCGCACCACGCGGACGGGGGCCGCGCTGCGCGTCGCCAGGCCGGTGATGCGTTCGAGCGCCGCGAACTGCCGCTGCGCCGTCGCGAAGTCGCGGCTGCCATCCTCGGTCAGGCAGAACTTGAGCGCCACCGCCCCGGCGATTTCGCCGCCGGTGCAGCGGAACAGCCGCGATGCCGGACTGACCCGGACCGGACCGACGACGCGACAGCCGTCGATCGGCACCTCGCCGATCCGGCGGCCCGCCAGAATCCGGGCGACGTCCTCCGGCAGCAGCGCGACGACGGTTTCGGTGGTCATCGCCGCCGCCCTGCGCCGAACAGCATGCGGCGCGGAATGGCGACGAGATTGCGCAGTGGGGCACGGCCCAACGCCGCGGCACGCAACAACAGCCACGCGCCGCGGAAGCGCGCGCCGCAATCGATCAGGTTGGCGCCGAGCCGCTCGCAGCGGCGGCCGAGGATCGCCCGCCGCTCGGCCGGCGACAGCCGGTCGCCCAGACGCTGAAGATGCCGACGCACCATGGCGACGACGTCGGCGGCCTGGCGCGCGGCGTGGCCGGTCGAATAGCTGCGCGGCATCCAATGATAGACCGCGAGCGGGTCGGGAATCGCATGAACCCCGCCGACCAGGGCGAGGCGGATGAACAGGTCCTGATCCTCGCCGGTGATCAGATCGGGATCGAAACCGCCGACCGCGTCGAGTAGGCCGCGCCGCGTCATTGCGGCGGAGATAGCGACAAACGAGGATGCCAGCAGCGTCTTCCACGCCTCGGTTCCTGGAACCGGCGGCTGACGCGCGTAGACCGAGCTGCCGTCGCGGCCGTCAACGGTTTTCACCTTCATGTCGGCCACCACGAGCGCCAACCCGGCATCGGCCTCGAAGAGCGCGACCTGGCGCGCGAGCTTGTCGGGCAGCCACTCGTCGTCGACGTCGAGAAACGCGACCAGTTCGCCCTTGGCGGCGGCAATGCCGAGATTGCGCGCCCGCCCCGGACCACCGTTGTGGTCCAGCCGGATGACGCGGATGCGCGGATCGTCGAACGCCGCCCCGACGGCAACGGTGTCGTCGGTGCTCGCATCGTCGACGCAGATCGCTTCCCATTCGGGATAGGTTTGCGCGCACACCGAAGCGAGCGCGCGGCGCACGGTTAATGCGGCGTTAAACATCGGCATGACGACCGAGACCAGCGGCCGCGACGGCGCCACCGCGGATAAGGTGCGGCGTTGGGCAGCAAGCGCGGAACGGGATGGCGGCATCGGCGGACGGTCTCTCGTGCGCGAGCGAAAACCGACGCGGAAACCGGTCGCCGCGCCGCCCCGATTGTCGCCGCGAGCGACGAATTTCCGGTTAACAGAGGGTTGACCGGCGTGCCCATTAACCCTCTAGCAGTAACCGGAAATTAGGCCTTCAGAGGTAAGAAAAGGCTGGATTTTCCAGGGGAATCGATGATCTCGACGAGGGCGCAGGACACCGCACGGGCGGGTCTCGCCGCGGGCGCGCCATGACCGATGCACCGGCGACCATTGCCGTTTCGGCGTCGGCCGAAGCCTCGCTCGGCCGCAGGATCGCGCGCAGCGCCGTCTTCATGGTCGCGCTGCGCGGCGCGTTCCGGCTGATCGGCATGGTCAGCTCGCTGATCCTGCTGCGGCTGCTGGCGCCGTCCGATTTCGGCATCGTCGGACTCGTCACCGCGGCACTCGCCATTTTCAATATCCTCGGCGAGCTGTCGTTCGAAGCCGGGCTTGTGCGCATGGCCGAGCCCCTGCGGATTCACTACGACACAGCGTGGACCCTCGGCCTGATCCGCAACGCGGTCATGGCGCTGGCCGTCGTGCTATCGGGTCCCTGGCTGGCCGATTTCATCGCCGACCCACGGGTGGTTCCCCTCGCCTACGTCCTCGCCGGCATCACGTTGCTGCAAGGCCTGGAAAACGTCGGCGTGGTCGATTTCCAGCGCCGGCTCGAATTCGACCGTTTCTTCCGTTTCCAGATCTTCGGCAAGCTCGCGGGCGTCTGCGTCGCCCTGCCGCTGGCCTTCGCCTTGCGCAACTACTGGGCGCTGATGGCCGGCATCGCCGTCACCCGGCTGTCGATGACCGCGCTGAGCTATGCCATGAGCGCCTACCGGCCGCGGCTCAGCCTCGCCGGCTGGCGCGATCTGTTCGATTTCTCGAAGTGGCTGCTGGTCGCCAATCTCGAGTGGGTCGTCGATTCCTATGCCATGACCTTCCTGACCGGGCGCGTCGCCGGCCCGGCGGCGATCGGCCTCTATCAGGTCGCCAACCGCGTCGCGTCGCTGCCGGCAAGCGAGGTCGCCGCGCCGATCCGCGGCCCGATGTACGCCGGCATGGCGCGCGCCGTCCATGACCTGCCGCAGCTTCGCCGCCAAACGCTCGACGGCCTGTTCCTCAGCGTCGCGGTCGTCGCGCCGATGGCGGTCGGCATCGCGCTGCTGGCGCAGCCGATCGTCGATCTGTTCTTCGGCTGGAAGTGGGTTGCCGCCATTCCGCTGGTACGGCTGTTCGCACTGGCCGCCCTGTTCGACGCGATCGGCCATTACACCCACAACCTCTATCTCGTCACTCACCGCCAGCGCCGCTTCGTCGGCGTGTTCGCCGTCGCGCTCGCGATCCGCATTCCGGCGATCATCCTCGGCGCCTGGCTCGACGGCATCGACGGCGCGGCCTTTGCGATGATGGTGACCGCGATGTTCAACGCGCTGTTGTGGTCGGCCAACATCTTGCCGCTGGCCGGCATCCCGATCCGCGCCGCGCTGGCCGGCGTCTGGCGCACCGCCTTCGCGGCGCTGGTGATGGCCGCTGTCGTCCTGTGGCTCGGCACGCTGTGGCCCGAGCCGCGCGAATTCGCCGCCGGACTGGTGCGCTTCGCCGTCTTGTGCCTCGCCGGCGGCTTGACCCATGTCGGGACGCAATTCGCCGCCTGGCGCCTGTCCGGCGAGCCCGCCGGCGCCGAACGCCACCTGATCAAGACCGCGGCCGAGGTGGCCGGTCGCTTCATGCCGCACGGCTGGCTGCACGCCAGGACCTGAGGACCCCGCCCATGCGCTCACTGTTCTTCACCACCGTGATCTTCGCCATGTTGCCGGCGGCGTTCTTTTCCCCGTTCGTCGCCGTGCTGCTGTGGTCCTACATCTCGTTCGGCAGCCCGCAGCGCTTGACCTGGGGCATCAGCGACGCGATCCCATTCGCACTCGTCGTCGGCCTGACCGGCATCCTGGGCTGGCTGGTGGTCGAACGCCGCAAGATTCCGAACGACGCGACGACCTGGCTCCTGGTCGGCTTCATCGTCGCTTATACCATCGCGACCTATTTCGCGATCGTGCCCGACGAGGCCTGGCCGAAATGGTGGCTGACCACCAAGGCGATGATCTACATCTTCGTCACCGCCGCGTTGCTGACCAACCGGGTGCGCATCCACGCGCTGATGTGGGTAATGGTGATCGCGGTGGCGTTCTACGGCATCAAGGGCGGTATATTCGCGCTCGTCACCGGCGGCAATTACCGCATCTGGGGCCCGGCGCAAACGGTGATCGGCGACAACAACCAGATCGCCGCCGCGCTGGTGGTGCTGCTGCCGCTGACCAACTATCTCGGCCGCCAGTCGAAGAACGAGCTGCTGCGCCTGGGCTCGCGCGTGGCGATGGGCTTGTGCCTGCTGTCGGTGCTGGCGTCCTATTCGCGCGGCTCGTTCCTGGCGCTGATCACCATGCTGCCCTTCCTCTTGCAGCACTCGAGGCGGAAGGTCGTTTCCGCCGTCGTCATCGTCGCCGCGCTGGCCTTCTCGATCAGCTTCATGCCGGCGCAATGGGTCGAGCGCATTCAGACCATTCAGACCTATCAAAAGGACTCCTCGGCCGAAGGCCGCATCGAGATGTGGGAAGCGGCGACCAAGATGGCGCTGGCGCGGCCGCTGGTCGGCGTCGGCTTCAAGGGTCCCTACATCCAGACGGTGATGGACCAATATTCGCCGGGCACCACGGCGCGCGCCGTGCACAGCATCTGGTTCGAGGTGCTGGGCGAGAACGGCTTCCCGGCGCTGTTCTTCTGGATCGCGCTCGCTGTCGTCGCCATCCAGAACTGCCGCTACGTCATCCGACGAACCAAGAACGTGCCCAAGCTCAAATGGGCGAACGACCTCGCGCACATGTCGATGGTCGGCCTCGTCGGCTTCTATGTCGGCGGTTCGTTCCTGTCGCTGTCGTATTGGGACTTCTACTTCACGCTGCTGGTCATGCTGGCAGCGACGCGGCGGATCGTGGTGGCCGAGCTCGCGCCCGAGCCGAAGCGGCTGCTGTTCTCGCCCGAGGCGGCACGCGCCGCCGCCAAGGCGCGGCTCGGCGCCGTGCGACCGGCCTTCGGCGCCGGCGATTGAGACAACGCGGATAGGTGATCCATGGAAGCAATCTTCTTTCTCATCGCGCTGGCCGGCATTGTCATGGTGATTCACTGGTCGGCGGTCAACGACCGCGCCGGCAACAACGGCGTGACGACGGGGTTCTTCGCCATGCGCGAGCCGGAAGAGCCGGCCGCCAAGCCGATGCCTGCCGGCATCGCCGCGAAGCAACGCGGCCCGGTCGCACAGCCGGCCGTGCGGCAGCGACGGGGATAGTCGGCAAACTACGGCCGCTCCAAAATTTCGGCATCTCATGTCAGACAACGCAGCCTTGTTCGCTTTTTGTTCTTAATGAGTGAACGTAATTGGTGTATAGGCCTAAATTGCGTTTAAGAGCGCCAGATGGCCTTTTCCGTCCGCGAATTCAGGATTCTTCCTCGCGGTAGCGCCGGCCGCGCCGGCGACGATGACGGCGTCGCGATTGGCCCGTTTCCGCTGGTGAAAATGGTGGCCGACGGATGTTGTAGCCAGCTCGCTCGCGTCGCACCGGATGACGAGATTCAAAAAGCACTGACGCTCGCCTATGGGCAAGTTTGCGTTTCGCGCCGAGCCAGAATAACGCGCGCGCTCCATTCGATCGCGAAGACATTGACGGAAGGAAAATATGCACTCGCGCAGATCATGGCGGTGCAGATGGGATTGCCAGAATTTTCCAATCAAGTCCTTGTCGGTCTCGACGCCGCCGCCGAACTCTTAAAAGACTACCCGAACTGGCCGAGCGAGGCCCACGACGTGCATGGAAGATGGACGGATTCAGGAGAAGCAAGCGGAGCCATCGTTCCGGTTATTGAACCCTATTCGCCGGAATGCCTCCAAGCAATCAACGAAGCTATAGAAATCTGCACCAAACGATACGAAGCGGACGTCATTCCGCAGGGGCGCGGAGCGATCTCGTTCTTCTCATTCCGCAGATGTGTCCGCTCTCCCGTTCCGAGCGACTGCGGCTATTAGCTTTCTCGAAGAGGACGTAATGGCTCGTAATGATTACGTCATCGACCCTGACGGCAGTCGCCTTCCGGTAACGGAGATCGAATCATGCCACCAACGCCTCGTCGAGCTTTGCAAGGCAAAGAGATTTCAGGAAGGTCTCGCGCTCGGCGATCAACAGATTACGAAAAATCCATTGAACTTCCGGGGCTATGCGAACAAAGCGTTTGTCCTGGGTTGGATGGGAAACCATGCCGAGCAGATCAAATACAAAAACAAGGCGGTCGAGCTAGCGCCGCAAAACCCCGGTCTCTATTTCTCGCGCGCGCTCCTGCATTACAATATGGGCAACTACGCCGCGGCGATTCCGGATTTCACCCGCTGCGCCGAGCTCGACAAGGAGGACCAAGTCGTCGGACCGGGGAATTATCTCCACCTTGCCGATTGCCACCGCCGACTCGGCAACTACGCCGCTGCGATCGCAGATTGCTCACTGGTGCCTGACAATTTCGATTTTCCGGGCTTTCTCGGCCATTTCGAAGGCACCAAGCGTCACCTGCTTGCCGAGATCGAGCGCGAGCGCGGCATCGCGCTAGAACCTTGATCTGAGCCGGCCTACTTGCCCGCGCGCAGCGCCGCCGACAGTTTTGCCAACGTCGGCCACCGCGGCAGCAGTCGCGCGCCGACGAACTCCACAATCGTCGCCTCGGCGCCTTTGGCATAGCCGCCGGTCGCCCACAGCGTGAACAGCACCGTCGCATAGATCGCGGCGCCCAGCGCGACGCAGGCGAATAACGTGAGCGCTTCGCCGCCGGCACCCGGCGGAAACGCGGCCACCTGGCGGAAGGCGCCAAGGAACGCCGCCATCGAAGCGCCGGCGGTGAACGGCCGCCACAACGCCTCGACGACCGTGCCGATCGGCAGGCCGACCAGCCGCTGCGCCAGAACGAGATTGATGCCGCCGCCGACCAGGCTGGCGCCGACCGGCGGTCGCCGCGCCGATGCCGCCTTGCGCCGGCACCAGCAGCGCGAGCAGCAGCAGGAATGCCGCGGCGTTGACCAGGCTGGTCAGCGTGAACAGCCGCGGCCGGCCCATGGCGACGAACACCGCATAGGCGTTGCCGACCAACAGCTCGAGCGGCCCGGCGAAGGCCAAGAGCCGCAACAGCGGCGCGGCCGCCGCCCATTGCCGGCCGAAGCCCAGATCGATGACCAGGTCCGCCGTGACCAAGAGGCCGAAAGCCAGCGGCGCCATCAGGCAGAGACCACCCGCCAGCACCGCGAGATAGCCTTCGGCGAGGTTCTTGCCCTCGCCCGAGAGCTTCGAGAAGCCGGGAAAGATCGCCGCCAGCACCGGCGTGATCAGCTCGGTCGTCGGCAGCTCGGCGACCGTGCGCGCGATGCGGTAAAATCCCAGCGCCGCGATGCCGGCGAACTTGCCGACGAACAACTCGTCGCTGCGCGTGCGCACGAAGAAGAGTTGGCTCGATAACCACAGCCATTTGGAAAAGCCGAAGACCTCGCGGAAGCGCGCCAACGACAGCCGCGGCCGATAGGGATGGAGCACGAAGCTCAGGACGACGCGTGCGATGGCGGATGTGACTAGGCTGGCGACCAGCGCGCGATAGTCGCGCCAGACGAAGGCCAGCGGCACCGCCACGACGAACGACGCGAGCTTGGTCGCGAGCGTGTAGATGCACTCGCGGGCGAAGGCGAGATCGCTGCGGAACTCGACCACGCCGACATTGGCGAAGCCCAAGAACGCCGCGATACCGGCGATAAAGCCGGCAATGCCAATGAGGCGCGGCTCATGCAGGATGGCGGCGGCCGGGATCGCCAGCAGCAGCACCAGAACGGCGGTGACGAGGCCGCGGCCCAGTTCGAGCGTCTCCATACCGTGTCATAGCGTTCGCGTTCGCGCGAGCCGCTGCGGATCAGGTCCATGTCGAGGCTGAAATCGCCCGCCGCCTGAACTAGCGAATAGAGCAGCGTCGCCACGCCGACGAGGCCGTAATCCGTCGGCCGGAGCAGGCGCGCGAGCAGGATGGTGCTGGCGATGCCGATCAGCCGCACGCCCCGGCGCGCGGCCAGCAGCCAGAGCGCGCCTTTGGCGACACGGCGGGCGAGCGTCTCGCTCACCGCCGCCTCACGAGCGCGCGGCAGCGTCGTGGGCGTCGGCGCGGACGCGGTTGAGATAGGCCGGGAGCGATCCCATGGCGTTGAGGAAGCTCGCCAGCGTCTGGCGCGCCGCAACGGCGCCGTCGTCGAGGGACGTGGCGACGGCGACGAAAGCCGAGATCGAATCGCGGCCGGCGACGATGGCGCGCGCCTGGACGAGTTTGGCCTCGGCCGGGCTGGCGGTGATCACGCCGTCGACGACATAGAAATACCAGACGAGCCGCGCCTTGGCGCCGTTGTGGATCTCGGCCATCGACAGGGTCACCGGCCGGCCAGCCAATTCGACACGCGTCGAGCCCATGGTCGAGCGCGCCCAGACGTCCTCGTCGGCGATGCGGTTCTCGCTGCGCACCAGGGTGTTGTGGCGGCCATGCGCGGCGTAGAGCGCAACGTAACGTTCGACATCGCGGCCAGCGGCTTCGAAACCATCGCGGAACGCGCGGTCGGGCGTGACAATCAACGGATTCCAGCTGTCCTTATCGGCGGCGCGCGGCGCCCATGGCGCCAGCACTGACGGCGGCGCGACGCGCGACAGATCGAGCGGGCGCGCATTGTCGAGGAACGTCAGATAGGTCGGGCCGATCGCCGTCAGCGCCACCGCCGCGGCGAGCGCGACCAGCGATGCGCGCACGGCGAAGGCGCCCGCTGGCGCGGCAGCGTGCGCAACAGGTTGCCGACGATCGGCAAAACGCATGCCGATGACGATCAGCAGGAACAAGATCAGCGTGAAGAAGCCCCAGCCATAGATGATGTGATCGGCTTCGACCGCGGTGACATCGTCGGTCAGATGCCCCAGATAGATGATGCCGAAAGCGCGCAGCCCGTTGGCGAAGATCGGCACGACCAGCGACGCCGCCATGAAGGCGGCCCGCTTCCACCACGAGCGATAGACGAGCAGCGCGAAGAACGCGCCGAACGCGATCGAGGCGATGAGAAAGCGCAATCCGGCGCAGGCTTCGGCGATGATGAAATCGCCTTCGGGAATCGAGATCATGATGCCGTCGGAAAATACCGGCACGTGGAAGAGCTGCAGCATCCAGACAGCGAAGCGCGCGGTGACGTCCTGCAGCGTCGGCACCAGGACCTGGCCGCTCGGCACCAGCAGGTAAAGATAAAGTAGCGGACCGAGCAGCCGCTTGTAGAGCGGCCAGCCGAGGACGGCGAGCAGGACTGCCTGGACGATGGTGACGAAGACGAGCTGTTGCAGCTCGAGCACGCCGAGCACGGCGGCGCCGAGCCAGGCGAGCGACAGCACCGGCAGCAACAGGAGCGCGCGGAAATCCGCGCGTGGCGGCACGTCGAGCGTCGCGCGCCGGTCCCAGACGAGATAAAGCGCGATCGGCAGGACGAGGAAACAGTGATTGTAGGTCGGCGACACGACCCAAACCCGCCAGGCGCCGACGATCTCGTGCCAGAACAAGCCGCCCAGCGCCAGCGCCGTCAGCAGCAACGCCGCGCCGAGCATCCGCCACGGCGCCGCGCCAGCGCGGCTTTCGACCGTCGAGACGCTCATGACGCGGCGGCCAGGACCAACGGTTTCTCCGCCGGGAGCAGCGCCGGCGCAACCGGCGCCTCGGCCAGCAGTGTGTCGAGCAACGGCAGCCGGGTTTCCCAGCGGTATTCGGCCGCGACGCGGGCGCGCCCGCGCAGGCCGACGGCACGGCCCTTGGCCGAGAGTGCAAGGGCGATCATGTCGACGAATTCGGCCGGCGTCGCGGCGGCGAACACTTCTTCGTTGCGCGCGAACCCGAACGCCGCCAGTGCCAGCGGCGTGGCGATGAGCGGCTTAGCCATCGCCATCGCCTCGAGCACCTTGTTCTGGAGGCCGCGCGCCAGGCGCAGCGGCGCCACGGCCATGTCGGCGTGCGCGAGATAGGGCCGCACATCGGGCACGCGGCCGGTGACGCGGATGTTGGCGTCGCTGCACAGCCGCCGCACGGCGCGGGTCGGATTGGCGCCAACGATCCAGAAATCGATGTTCGACCAGCGCCGCCGCAGTCGCGGCACCACTTCGTTGCCGAACCAGCACGCGGCATCGGCGTTCGGCCGGTAATCCATCGCGCCGGTGAAGACCGCGGCGCGGCGGCCGCGCGGAAACGGGTTCGGATAGGCGCGGTCGGGATTGAACCGGTCGAGATCGATCCCGTTCGGCATGACATGCACGCGCGCGGCGCATTCGGGCGCGCGGTGTTCGAGCCGTTCGGCTTCGGTCATTGAGACGAAGAGCGTGGCGTCGAACTCACTTGCGGCGCGGCGCTCGAGCGCCAGCAACCGGCGCGCCTCGCGCCCATAGAGCGGCGCCAGCCAGCCGCCGGCCTCGGCATAGCTGAGCCATTTCTCGGAATCGAGATCGACCATGTCGATGACGCGGCGCTCGAGCGCGAGACCGGTGACATAAGGCGCCATCGCCGAGCAGTAGACGAAGGCGGCGCGCGGCCGAACCCGGGCGACGGTCTTGTCGATCCAGGCCATCAGCCGGCGGTCGCGGAAATAGCGCGCGCTCAACGCCTCGCCGGTCGCGAGCCCGACCAGGCTGCGGACGCGCGCCGGCAACGGCCGCAGCGGCAAGGCGCAGACGCTGGCGCAGATCTGCTCCAGCGCGGGAATGTGCGCGGTGTCGCGCGGATCGTCGTAGAAGGTGCCGAGATGCACGCGATGCCGCGCCGCGAGATAGCGCAGAATCGGCCACGAGCGGATCTTGTCGCCCTTGTCGGGCGGATAAGGCAGCCGATGGGCGAGGAACAACAGATCGGACACGGCGCTACTCCTGGTGCCCTTGATCGCAGGAAACCCTCAAGGTTTCGCTAAGAATCGGGCCAAGGCTTTGGTAAACAAGGCGGTTTTTCATCGTCCCGGACCGAGGAAGACGGTGTCCATGCGGTCCCAGGCGAAATCGCCGAGCAGCCGCTCCAGCCGGCCGTACATGCGGCCGAGATTGAGGTAGTGGCGGAAGCGCGACTTGACCGCGAGGCCGGCGACGTGCGGCTGCGCCGCATCGATCTCCCACGGGTGCATGTAGAAGATCGCCGGCCGCTGCTCGGTCCGATTGATGCGTCGGAAGGCGGCGCGCGACAGGGCATAGGGCAGCAGGCGGAAATAGCCGCCGCCCGACGCCGGCAGATTGCGATCGCCGAAGCGCACGGTGGTGAGCGGAATCTCGAGGACGGCGTCGGCGCTGGCGCGGAACGGCGCGCGCGGCGCAGCCGGCATGCCGTACAGATCGTGCGCGATCGGATAGATGCTCGAGCTGTAGGCGAAGCCGGCCGCGGCTAGCTCGTCGAGCGCCCAGAGATTGGCGGCGCCGATCGAGAAGGTGGCGGCGCGATAGCCCCTGACCGGCGCTTGGCCGATGTCCTCGAGCAGCGCCTTGCTGCGGCGAATGTCGGCCGCGAACTCGTCGCGGCTTTGCCGGTCGGCGCGGATATGGCTGAGACCGTGGCTGGCCAGTTCGTGACCGAGGGCGACGATGCGGCTCACCATCGCCGGGTGACGCTGCGCGATCCAGCCGAGCGTGAAGAAGGTCGCCTTAACGCCGCGCGCGTCGAACAACGCCAGCAGGCGATCGACGTTGGCTTCGACTCGCGCGGGCATCGACTCCCATGCGCCGCGCGGTACGGCGCGCGCCAGCGCCTCGACCTGGAAATAATCCTCGACGTCGACGGTCAGCGCGTTGACGACGCGGCCGTCGCGCCGCAACACGAGCGTTTCGCGATCGAGGGTGACGCGCCCATCCATCGCCGCGCTCCTAGAACACCTTGCGCAGCGTGAGGATCAGCGAGTTGCGGTAGAAATTCAGGCCGCCCGACACCGAATCGACATAGGCGAAGTTGTAATCGATCGCGCCGAACAGCGTCGGCGTGAACGCGTGATTGAACTCAAGCGTCGTATCGAAGGTGTGCGTGTGCTGGGAATCCTGCAGGAAATAGCCGCCGCTCAGATTCATCGCGGTGAGCGGGGTCATCTGGTGATTCCAGGTCGCGGTCAGGCCGTTCATCGCGTCGTTGGGCACCAGCCCGGTCAGCGAGTTCATCTCCTGGTGGATGCCGGTCACGGTGAAACGGTTGGGCTCGAGATCGGTGACGAGACTCGCCTGGAAGGTGCGCAGCCGCTCGACGTCGTTCTGCAGGCTGAACTGGTTGTTGTTGAGCGAGATTGGCAGGCCGGTGGTTGCGTCGAGCACGGTGCCGTTCGGCCCCAGGACCGCGCCGCTCAGATTCTGCAGGATGGCTTGCTGCGGCGTGGTGACGACCTCCGAGTAGCTGGCATAGGCCGTCGTGATCGGCGTCAGCGCATAACGCAGGTCGCCGGCGAACGAATCGGCGCCGTCGCGGTGCCCGTAATTGAGCTCGACGCGCGCATCGGAGGCCGGCTCATAGATGAATCCGGCGTACCAGGTTGGCTCGGACAGGTTCTGCGACGGAACCTCGGCGAATTGGAGCGTCTGCCAGCCGCCGGAGCCGACCAGCGCGATCGATTTGGTGACGTGGACCTGGATTTCGTCGGTCGCCAGCCCTTCCTTGTTCGAGCCGGCGCCGCCGTTGACGTCGGTGCGCTGGCCGTCGAGCGTGACGGCGTTGCTCAGATATTTCCCGATATCGTTGGTGTCGAGGGTGGCGCGTAGCTCGTTCTGCGTGGCAGCGGTGATCGGCGCGAGCGTGCCGACACCGACGAAGCCCGGCGTAGTCTGGCCGGTGGCCGCGGTCTGGCCGGTGAACCATGTCTGCCCGAAGATATAGCGCAGCTCCCCGTTGCCGACGGTGTCGAAGGAATGGCGCAGGACCGGGCTGGCTTCGATTGCGTAGGTGCTGGTGCGGTTCGCCGTGGTGAGCTGACTGCTCGGGATCGAACCGAACGCGCCGGTGTGGGCAGTATCGAAGATCGTGCCGCGCAATTCGACGGCGGCGGCGTCGGGCACTACGGTGGCGATGGCGGTGCCGAAGAGGTTCTGGTCGATGTTGTCCTGGTCGCTGGCGACGGCGAATTTCTGCACGCCCACCGAATAGTCGAGATTGCCGACGAGCCGCGGCCCGTCCGCCGCGACGTAGATGCCGGGCGTCAGCGTGGTGATCAGGTCGGCCTGGCGGCCGGTCTGCGCGTCGCGGACGTTGTCGGTAGCCTCTTCGCGCAGATCGACGCGCGGCGTGACCTGCCACATCGGCGGGCCTTTCGGCGGCAGGGTGTAGGGCTGGTCGCTGTCGTTGGATGCCGTGGGACGGTCGAGATTCTGCCGCAGGCCTTGGCCGTAGATCGGCGGGACTGGACCCTGGCCCTGATCGTCGACCGGGCCTAGCGAGAGCTGGGCCGCCGCCGGGGAAGCCATCGCCGCAAACACGACGAACCCCGCAACGACGACCAGCAACCGAGTGATGCGCATTCTGCTCTCGAGGGGAGGAACGGCATGGGATGGATCAATAATCGGAATAGGCGCCGAACTGATCGGCCGCGGAGGTGCGGACCTTGTTGAGCAGCAGGCTGACGTTCGGGCAGGCGCTCAACAGCCCGATCGCGGTTTCCAGCTCTTCCTGCTGGGTGTGATCGGCTTCGACGACCAGGACGATCTGGCCGACCAGGCTGGCGAGGATCGCCGGATCGCTCGACGCCAACACGGCCGACGCATCGAACACGATGAAGCGGTCGTTGTAGCGCTGCGCCATTTCCCCGAAGATCGTGCGCGTCCGCCGGCTCGACAGCAGCTCGGGCGAAAGGATATTCGGCGAGCCCGCCGGCATGACGGTCAGGTTCGGCAGGTTGGTGCGCAGCACTACCTCGGAGAAATCGATGTCGGGATTGGCGAGCAGGTCGGTGAGGCCATAGCTCGCGGGAATGCCCATCATCTCCTGCATCGCGTGATGCTTGGTGTCGAGGTCGATGAGCAGCACCTTGAGGTCCTGCTCGGTGGCGATCGCCAAGGCGATGTTGATGGCGGTGAAGGTCTTGCCCTCGCGCGGCCGCGTCGAGGTTACCATGATGACGCGATTGCGGTTCGCCGCCTCGTCATCCGGTTCGTCCATGTATTTGGAGACGATCTGGCGCTTGACGATGCGGAACTCCTCGACCCCGCGCGAACGCTGGGCCGAAGGCACCGCGATCCCGCACCGCGCCAAGCTACCGCGGTCGATCGAGACCTGGCGACTGTAGCCGGCCGACGGCGGCGCCATCGACGGGCCTTCGGCGTCGCGGTGATAGCCGTTCATCGCCGGTCGCGAAGCGCGGGCATAAGCGGCGTGGCCGGCGTCGTAGGCCGGCGCGGGCGACGGATCGTAATAGGCCGCGGCCGGTGCGCCGCTGGCGACGGCCGCCTGCGGCTGTTGGGCGTAAGCCGGCTGCGCGTAGGGTGTCTGATAGGCGCGCGGCGGCGGTGCATAGGCCGGAGCGGACGGCATCGGCGACGGCTGATAGGCCGGCTGCGCCGGAGCGGCCTGCTGGGACGGCGGCGGCGCGTAGTCGGTTTCGGGATAGGCCGCCGGCGCGTAGGCGGCCTGCGGTGCGGCCTGCGGCAGCGGCGCCGGCTGAACCGGTGCGACCGGCGTGCGCGACTTCAGATGCGCCGCGGCGCGTTCGATCAGCTTGCGCGAAGTTTCGTCGATCATCAGCCCAACCCTCCGGGCAAGGCGTGGTACACGCCGAACGTCATCAGGATGAGGACCCCGTAAATCATCATCAGCGCGACTGCCGAGGCGCTGAACCCGGCCATCTCCATGACCGACTGGCTGCGCGACTTGAACAGCGCGACATAGGATACGCCGCCCAGCACCGGCAGGCCGAGGCCGCGGAGACGCGTGAGCGTCGCGAACGAGCGATCGATCTGGGTCAGCAGGATGGGAATGCCCAGCCCGCCGAGGATGCCGGCGAGCAGCACCGCCGAGAACAGCACCGGACGGTTCGGCGCGATCGGATTCAACGGCACCTGCGGCGCGTCGATGACGCGGAACTGGATCTTGTCGGCCTGGGTATCGGCCGCCTGCGACAGGTTGGCCGCTTCGCGCCGTTGCAGCAATTCGTCGTAGTTCCGCTTGAGGATCGTGTAATCGCGATCGATATCCTGATATTGCGCCTCGACGCCCGGCGATGCCTTGGCGGTGGCTTCGGCGCGATTGAGGTCGGCCTGAGCCTGATCCAGACGGCGCTGGTCCGACGCCACCTTGGCCTGCGCGTCGAGCAGGCGGAGGCGCACCTGGTCATAGACCACGGGCGAAACCTTGGTCCGCGTCCCTGGCGCCGCATGAGCGCCGGCGGGCGACTCATGCGCCGAAATCTGGCTGGTCAGCGCGACGATTTGCTGCTTCACGGCGATCACGTCGGGGTATTCGTCGGTGTAGCGGGTGCGCAGCTCGGCGAGTTGGCGCTCGAGCTGGGCAAGCTGCTGCTCGGCGGCACCCGGCGAGGCCGCAACCGTGGCGGTGTCGGCACCGACGCTGGGAATCAGGATGTCGATCTCGTGCTGGAGCTCGTCGCGTCGCGCCGTCGTGTCCTGCAGGTCGTCGTGCAGCTGCTGAAACTGGTTGCGCATCGCGTCGATCGAGCTGGCGGAAGCGGCGCCGTTGAGCACGTCGAGATGCTGCGCGCGGAAATCGGCGCGGCGCTGCTCGGTGGCGCGCAGTTGTTTCTCGTAAAGCGCGAGCTGGTCGTTGAGGAACCGCTGCGCATTGTCGAGCTCGGTGCGCTGCGTGCCGGTCGTGCTTTCGGCGAAGATCGTTAACAGGCTCTGCACGACGTTGCGCGCCATCGTCGCGTTGGAGTCCTGATACGAGATGGTGAACAGGTTGTGGGTTTGCGGCTGGATGACGATCCGCTGCATCAGTTGCTGGATCAGCGCGTCCTTGTCCGCCTGGGTCCGGACGCGGTGGTCGAGATCCGCCATGTGCATCAGCTCTTCCATGTTCGGACGCGACAGCAGCGTGCGCTGGAGCACGTCGAGCTGTTGAGCGGGATCGACGTCGATCGCAATGCCGCGCAGCAGCGGCGTCAGCAGCTGGTCAGCATCGACATAGATGCGCGTGTAGGATTCGTAACGATTCGGCAGCATGGCGACCACGGACCAGCCGACGACGCATACGGCCCATGCGGTGAGCGCGGTGATCCATTTGCGCCGCCAGATCGCGTGCAGATATTGGAAAATCAGGCCGGAGAGGGATTCCATGATGGTCGCCTTACTGCGCCTTCTGTGCCGATCGCTTGCTAGAAATACCGCTGCGGAATGATCACGATATCGCCGGGACGCATCGCGATGTTGTCGCGAACGTCGCCGTCATTGATCAGGCTGTCGAGGTGCGCCTTGATGGTCTGGCGCTGGCCATCGAAGTTGCGCACCACGACCGCGCGATCGCCGGCAGCGAACCGAGTGAGGCCGCCGACTTCGATCATCACGTCGAGGATGGTCATGTTCGACCGATAGGGAATCGCCCGCGGCTTGGCGGCCTCGCCGATCACGCGGATCTGCTGCGAGAAGGGGCCGACGAAGCCCGACACGATGACGGTGACGTTCGGATCCTTGACGTAGGCCTTGAGCCTATTGTCGATTTCCTGAGCCAGAGCCGACGGCGTGCGGCCGACGGCGATGACGTCCTGCACTAGCGGGATCGAGATTTTGCCGTCGGGGCGGACCGGCACCTTCACCGACAGCTGCGGATTCTGCCAGACGAAGATGTCGAGGTTGTCGCCCGGCCCGATCAGGTAGGTCTCCGAATTCGGATCGACCGTGTTGTTCGGCCCGACCGGATTGAGGGCGGCGACCTGGTTGTTCGGATAGGCGGCCATCGGCGTCGCAGCGGCGGGCGGCTGCGCGGGGATGCCGCCGGCAGGCTGGGCCGCCGCCATCTGCGCCGTCATCGGGCGCGGCGACGGGTATTGGGTCTGGCTCGGCGCCGGCAGCGGCCGGTCAGTCATGTTCGGCGGAACGCTCAACGCCTGCTGCGTCGCGTTCGAATTCGAATGGGTCTGGGGATGAGGATCGGAATTGCCGACCAAGCGATCCGTCATGTCGGTGAGCGAGCTGCAGCCCGTAACCAGAACAAGCGCGAGCATGAGGGCGGATCGGGGAACCTGGCGCAGCACGCTAATCACTCCCCACATGCGAGACATGCCCGCCTGACGCCTGGACGTCGGGCACGGGCCGTGGCGTTCGCGGCTCGTCGGCCCATTTGGCTCGGTGCGAGCCACTCACACGCGGGATCACGGTACCGGCAAAAGCTTACTGAAAGGTTGACCTGATTTAAGTATTACTTTTGGCCATTCCACAGTTTGCGTAAATAAAATCTAAAGACAACACTGCCACGTTCTTGTGATGACCAAAAACAAGCGGCCGCGTCCGGACCGCGTGACTTCGGCGTTACGCGATCCCGCCGCGATCCGCGCCTGGACCGAGTGCGACTGGGATCGTGCGATCCGCGAAGCGCGCCGTGCCGGCCTGCTCGCGCGCCTGGCGCTGCTGTTCGCCGAGCGCGGCCTTGAGGAGGCTGACGTGCCGCACTACGCCCGACCGCAGCTCGAGGCGGCCGGCGTGCTCGCGCGCAAGCACGGTGCGGACGTGGCGCGCGAGTTGCGTCACATCCGCACCGCGCTCTGTTCGGCGGTCGACCCGGTTATCCTGCTCAAGGGCGCGTCCTACGTCGCTGCCGGCCTGCCGGCCGCGATCGGCCGACTTTTCGGCGACATCGACATCATGGTGCCGCGCGCCATGCTTGCCGACGCCGAGGCTGTGCTGACGGCGAATGGCTGGCGCGGCGTCAAATCGGACGATTACGACCAGCACTATTACCGCCGCTGGATGCACGAGATTCCGCCGCTGCAGCACCGCACGCGGCGCACCACCATCGACGTCCATCACACCATCGTGCCGCCGACCGGACGCCACGCGGTCGATGCGCGCCGGATGATCGACTGGGCGGTTCCGGCGTCCAACGCGCCGGGATTTCTGGTGCTGTCGCCACCCGACATGATCCTGCACGCGGCGGTGCATCTGTTCGACGACGGCGAGTGGACGAACGGCTTGCGCGATCTCGACGACATCAGCCGGCTACTGCGGCATTTCGCGTCGCGCCGCGACTTCTGGCCGATGTTGGCGGCGCGCGCGGCGCATTTTCGGCTCGAACGGCCGCTCGCCTACGCGCTGCGTTACGCCGCGGTGCTGCTGGATGCGCCGGTGCCGACAGCGCTCCTCGCCAGCGCCGAATTGCGGCTGCCGCCGACGCCGATCTTGCGCTGGATGGACTGGGTCTTCGTCCGCGCCTTGCGGCCGGCACATCGGGGTTGCACGCTGTGCGGCACCGGCTTGGCGCTGTTTTTCCTCTATGTTCGCGCCCACATCCTGCGCATGCCGCTCCGCCTCCTGCTGCCGCATCTCCTGCGCAAGGCCGTGGTCAAGCGTCTCAAGCCGGTCGAGGCGTGATCGGTTCGTGGAGCCGCCGATCGCAGCCTTCCTCTCCTATTCGTTCCTGATGCCGCCGACGGTGTTCATCGTCGCCGCCTTGGCCGGCGCCGTGCTCGCGGCTTTCGCGACCACGCGCCGCTGCGGCCTGGCGGTCGCTTTCGTCAGCCTCGCGGCGCTCTATGTCTTCGCCACGCCGCTGGTGGCGTCGGTGCTGCTGCGCGCGGTCGAGAACGAGGTAGCCGCGACCCCGCAGAACGCGCCCGCCGCCCAGGCCATCGTGGTTCTCTCGGGCGACATCCATCACGGCGACGGCGCCGCGATCCCCGATACCGTCGGCCGCCTGACCCTCGAACGGCTCGATCGCGCAGCCGAGCTCTATCGCCAGCATCCCTTGCCGATCCTGGTTTCGGGCGGTCCGGTCGGCGACAGCCGGGAGAGCCTAGCGGCGCTGATGGCGCACACCTTGAGCGACGATTTCGGCGTGCCCGTCGCCTGGCGCGAGGAGCGATCGCAGACGACGTTCGAGAACGCCGAATTTTCCGCGCAGCTCCTGCGCGCGCAGCATATCCGTACCGTGTTACTGGTGACGCAGCCGTGGCACATGCCGCGGGCGCTGTGGGCCTTTGCGCGTATGAACATCGACGCCATACCGGCACCAACGCCGCGCACCTATATCAAGACGCCGATCGACGCCGCCATGCTACTGCCGCAGTCGACCGCGTTGGCGGACAGTTTCTACGCGCTGCACGAGATCCTGGGCCTGCTCTATTACCGCCTGCAGTTTGGTTAACCGCGGCATCCTCTTAAGAATTCTCTAAGCCCTCGCCGCCTAGACTTTGTGCAAGCGGCGCATCCGTTGCCGCGCGTAAATCATCTCACGGGTCATTCATGGCGCGATACCTGGTTACCGGCGGCTGCGGCTTCATCGGGTCGCACCTTGCCGACGCCCTGCTCGCCGACGGACACGACGTCCGCATCCTCGACAATCTTTCGACCGGGCATCGCGACAACGCGCCGGACGGCGCCGAGCTCCTGATCGGCGACGTCGCCGATCGCGTCGCCGTGCGCCAGGCGATCGCCAGCACCGACGGCGTCTTCCATCTCGCCGCGATCGCCTCGGTCGAGCGCAGCATCGAAGACTGGGTCGGCACGCACATCTCGAACCTCACCGGCTGCATCACCGTCTTCGACGCGGCGCGCCGCGCGCGCGAAGCCGGGCCGATTCCGGTGGTCTATGCCTCGTCCGCCGCCGTCTACGGCATCAACGAGGCCGTGCCCCTGGCCGAGAGTGCCGAGGCGCAGCCGATGACCGCTTACGGCGCCGACAAGCTCGGCTGCGAGCTGCATGGCTACATCGCGACCACGCTCTATGGCGTGCCGACGACGGGGTTGCGGTTCTTCAACGTCTACGGTCCGCGCCAGAATCCCGATTCACCCTATTCCGGCGTGATTTCGATCTTCTGCGACCGCCTGTCGGCCGGCAATCCGGTCACCGTCCACGGCGATGGGCGCCAGGTCCGCGACTTCATCCACGTCGCCGACGTCGTGCGCTTTCTGACGCGCGCGATGACGGTGCCGGCGGAAGGCGACGTGTTCAACGTCTGCACCGGCACCGGCACCACCATCGCCGAGCTGGCCAAGACGATCGCGGCGCTTTGCGGCGCGACGCCGGATCTGATCTTCCGCGCGCCGCGTCCCGGCGACGTGCGGCTTTCGATCGGTGATCCCGAGCGCGCGCAGAAAATATTCGGCATCCGCGCCGAGATGCCGCTCAAGGACGGGCTGATGATGACGATCGCCAGCCAGAAAACCCGCCTCACGGCGCGTTTGCGCTACGCCTGAGCCGTCCGGAAGTCGCGCCGGCACGCCCGGCTCCATTGCAAATCAATTTCAGCCCGGCCGTCCTCCTCCCCGAAACCGCCAGCCAGCTATCGTTCGCCGTCGGCGTCGACTAAACTGGCCGATGCCGGCAGCGCTCACCGGTCGACACGCCGCGCGGCACGGGAGGCCCTATGAAGAAGCTGCTGATCGCCATCGTCGTCATCGTTGTGCTCGTCATCGTCGCGGCGGTGGCGGCGCCGTTCTTCGTTCCGGTCGACGCCTACAAGGCCAAGCTGATCGCCGCGGTCAAGCAATCGACCGGCCGCGACCTGCGGATCGACGGGCCGGTGAGCTTCCACCTGCTGCCGAACATCGCGCTGTCCGCCGACCAGGTGTCGTTCGGCAACGCGCCCGGCGGCGTCGCCAAGAACATGGCGCAACTCAAGTCGCTCGAGGTTCGGCTCCAGCTGCTGCCGCTGCTCAGCGGCACGGTCGCGGTCGACAGTTTCGTCCTCGTCGATCCCGTGATCGCGCTCGAGATCGAGAAGGACGGGCAGCCGAATTGGTCATTCGGCAACGCCGCCGCCGCGCCGACGCCCGTGCCGGCCGCGCACGAGCCGGCGAGCGCCGGCACCGGCGCGATGACGACGCTGGCCCGGCTGCGCCTCGCCCATCTCAAGATCGAGAACGGCACGGTGAGTTACGTCGACATGCGCACCAGGAAACGCTGGGCGGCGAGCGCGATCAACATGAATTTCGCGATGGCGGGCCTCGACAGCCCGATGTCGGCATCGGGCTCGGTGACGTGGAACAACCAGACCGTTAACCTCGATCTGGCGGTCGACCGGCCCGGCGCGTTCGAGGGCGGGCGGGCGACGCCGATCAAGCTGAAGATCGCGTCGGCGCCGATCAATTTCAGCTTCGCGGGAACCGGCGTCGGGGCGCCGGCGCTCAAGCTCGACGGCGACGCCGACCTCAACATCCCCTCGGTGCGCAATCTGGCTGCCTGGGCCGGCCAGCCGATGCCCGCGGGCCACGGATTCGGCCTGCTCGCGATCAAGGGCAAGGTCGCGATCGCCGGGCCCAAATATACCTTCAGCAACGCCGTCATCGCCTTCGATGCGATCAAGGGCAACGGCGGGATCGAGTTCGACAACGGCGGCGCCAAGCCCTACGTCAAGGGCAGCCTGCAGCTCGACGAGCTCAACCTCAATCCCTATCTCGGCGCCCCGTCCGGCTCGAGCGCGGCGCCGGCGTCGGCATCGGCGGGCGCATCGGGCGGCAACGCTGCCGTCGGGGCCGAACAAGGCTGGAGCACCGCGCCGATCGACACCAGTCCGCTTAAGGTCGCCGACGCCGATTTCTTTCTCGGCGCGAACAGCATCGAGTATCACAACATTAAGGTGGGCAAGAGCGCGCTCGTCCTCCATCTCAAGGACGCGCGGCTCACCGCCGACCTGACCCAGATCGCGCTCTACAAAGGCACGGGCCAGGGCAAGGTGACGATCGACGGCAGCGGCACGGTGCCCGCGATCCAGGAAAGCTTCGCGCTCAAAGGCGTCGACATGCAGCCGCTGATGCATGATGCCGCCAACGTCAACCTGCTGTCGGGCAGCGGCAATCTCGACATGACGGTCGACGGCCGCGGCCGCAGCCAACGCGACATCGTCTCGTCGCTCGCGGGCAAGGGCTCGCTCAATCTCGACAAGGGCAAGATCGAGGGCGTCAACATCATCGGCATGATGAAGAACGCGGCCAAGGCGCTGAGCATGGGGCTCGTCGGCGGCGGCAACGACACGGACTTCAGCACCTTGTCGGGCACCTTCACCATCACCAACGGCATCCTGAAGAACAACGACCTGAAGCTGGTCTCGTCCGAATTGCCGATGACCGGCGCCGGCACGGTCGATTTGCCGCGGCGCGAGGTCAACTATCGCCTGACGCCGAAGGTCGCCGGCGCGCTGGCGGTGCCGGTGGCGATCACCGGGCCGTGGGATCACCTGTCGTACCGGCCGGATGTCGGCGCGATGCTGCAGCAGCCGGGCCAACTGCTCAATCAGTCCGGCAAGTCGCTGCAGCAGATCGTGCCGAAGCAGTTCCAGAACCTGTTCGGCAAATAGGCGGCGGGCGCGACCAACCGCCTTCATGTTCGTGAGCTTTCGCCGCGCGTGAACTTGAATCGCCGCGGCTGGCTGCGCTCTGGGCGCGCTTCGGCCTGCGACCTCGGCGGCCGAAAATTGGGTTTGTTTCGCCGGTTTCATCGCCAGCGCAGTGCCGTAACCAGGTGAACGTATAATACGTTATCTTAGCGTACACCTGGGACCGGGTCAAGCGCGGCGGCGCCGGCGCTACCGCCGCGTGCCGCGATACCAGTCGAGAATGTGGGCGCCGTGCCAGAACGCGACGCCGGCATGGCGCGCCGCGTAATCGAGGAACGCCTCGAGATACTTGATCCGATGCGGCACGCCACTGATGTAGGGATGGATCGCGAAGCATAGAATCTTGGCGCGCGAGGCCCCCTCGGCATAGAGCCGGTCGAACTGATCGATCGCGCGCTTCAAGAACACGTCCGCATGGTGGTGCTGCACGATCATCATCGGAATGTCGTTGAGCTCGACCGTATAGGGGAGCGTCACCAGCTTCCCGTGCGCCGTGGCGATCTCGCTCGGTTCGTCATCCCACACCCAGTCGCCGATGTATTGCACGCCCGCCTCGGCGAGCAGATCGGGCGTCTCGTAGGTCTGCGTCAGGCCGGGGCCGAGCCAGCCGACCGGGCGTTGGCCGGTGAACTTGGCGATGGTGTCGAGCGATTTGTGGATGGTCGCGCGCTGATCCGGCAGCTTGTGGATCGGCCCTTGCACGTAGCCGTGGCCCATGAATTCCCAGCCGCGCTCGCGCGCAGCATGCGACACGCGCGGATAGCTCTCGACTACATTGGCGTTGATCGCCAGCGTGACCTCAGCCTGGTGACGGTCGAACGCCTCGAAGAAGCGCCAGACGCCGACGCGCATGCCGTATTCGTGCCAGCTCCAGTTGGGCACGTCGGGAATGAGCGGAACGCCGGTCGGAGCGGGAATCACCTGCCGGGCCATCGGATTCTCGATTTCCCAGACCTCGAGGTTGACCACCGGCCAGACGACGAGCCGCAGGCCCGCCGGCAGCTTCAAGGGCGGGCGGTCGACGATGGCGGAGAACGGCGCCCGCTCGCGCGGCTTCATGGCGAAAACTCCGGCTTGGGATTGCAACCGGGCGCAGCATAATCCAGCCGTTCGCGTTGAACAGCCCCGATTCGCCCGGCGCCGTGGACCCGCGACCGGAACGCCGGCGGAGACGACGCTCGGGGTGGCGCAGGCAGCACCCTGGCACGCCCGACTGACCGGCGGGGGGCTGAAGGTCGGGCTCATGCTCGCTGGCCGCAAGACCTGGAAGGCACATTACGACCGCGCCGTGCCGTCGGACGCGTTGACGGCGCTGGCCGGCGTTCCCGGCATCGCGCTCCACTCGCTGCAGAAGGATCCACCTTTGACGCCGAGCGGTGGCGCGATCACCGACCTCGCGCCCGAGCTCGTCGATTTCGCCGATACGGCCGCGGCGATTACGGCACTCGACCTGGTGATTTCGGTCGACACCGCCGTGGTGCATCTGGCCGGCGCGCTCGGCAAACCGGTCTGGATCATGCTGCCGCGATTCGCGGATTGGCGCTGGCTCGTCGAGCGCGCGGACGGTCCGTGGTATCCAACGGCGCGGCTCTTCCGCCAGACGACGCCCGACGATTGAGCGCCGGTGATCGCTGCCGTCGTCACGGCGCTGAGGACGGTGGCGAGCCGTTAGCTTAACGAGTTGATTCTTCGCCCTTGTGGCCCAAACGCCGCGACGGTAGTTGACCTCGAGCGGGTTTCTAATTGGCGGTGCGTCTGTACCCTACGAGGACATGCCGTCCCACCCGGGAGCGCGGAGCAGAAACGGCGGCGTGTCCGTTGGGATTCCAAGCCCGAGGTCGTCGCTCAGGTGCCGCAATCGGTCGCCAATGGCTGTCAGAATACGGGCATAGGGCGGATGCTGCGTGAACGGCGCTGTCGCCATGAGCGCGCGCGCTTCGGGCAGGATCATGCGGCCGAGATTGCGCGCGCTCCGTTCGATAAGCGAAAAGCGTACGCCTAGATCGTCAGCCAGCTGCTCCCAGGCCGACTTCGACATTTTGGCAGGATCAAGGATGCCGCCATGGCGCATTGCGAAGTGATCGGCAACGGCCGGATAAAGCCTCGTGCAGACGACATCGTAGAGCGGGGCGAGGCTAGGAAGCTCGGCATGCCCGTCATAGAGCAGGGACAGATTCTTCGCGTGCGCGTCGGCATTGCCGACGAGATAGTTGAAGAGAATGCGGCGGACGAAGGTCTGGATTTCCACCGCGGGTCGGCGGGTCTTGCGAATGAGTGCCGCGCATTCGGCGAAGCCAGGACCGATCTTGTCGCCCGTGTCCTCGTCAACCTCGTATTTCGCCGCGGGCGGATAGCCGAGGGCTTGGCAGAAATCCTCCTGGTGCCGCTCGGCGATGACGTCGCCGTCGATGGTGCGGTCGTATCGCCTCACCAGAAGCACCGGAAGGCCGTCGATCATTCTGAGCTCCGTCTCCGAAGTCGGGATACCGTCGCGGGCGGCGAGCTGCAGACAGAAGGCTTCGTTTTTCGGGAGATCCGGGTATTTGTCGCTCCCGATCTTCAGGATGTGCGTCGACGGCGAACCGTCCAGCGGCTTAAAGATGCCTTCCGCGGCGACCTTCACAGCCGTTTTCGCCTGGACGCCCGCAATCGAGAGACGGACGCGGCCATCGCGGGCGAAATTCGGTGCTTGGTCGATGGCCCGGATTTCGTTGGCGAGACGTTCCCCTTCGAGCAGCTCGTAATTCTGCTTGATTTGCGGCGTATCGCCTGGAGCGAGGAGGCGCACGACACCGGCGCACTCGGCGCCGAACACCCGCAGCAGCTTGAAGGTCTCGTAGACCTGCAGCCGTTTTGTATCGGCAGCCCTCTGCAGCGCCGCGCCTTCGAGCAGCAGGCCAGCGAAAAACGGGCGGCACGCTGTATCGTCATACGGCTCAGTGCGCGGCGGGAGAGATAGCGATAGAGCGAGCGACGGATCCGCCGCCGCATAGCGGAACGTCATCCGTCCATCGACATCGCTCTCGAGCGTCCCGACCAGCTCGGTGCTGAGATAAACGTCGAGCGTGTCGGCCATCAGCGCGTCCGGCCGTAGAGATCGATGCCCAGCATCTGGAGCACTTTGATGACCTTGCCGATCTCGGCTGTCGGCTTGCCCTGCTCGACCTCGTTGATGAACTTGTGGCTGACCGCGGTGAGGTCGGCGAGGGCGACCTGGGTCAGGCCCATGTCGCGCCGCCTATGGCGGATGAGCTCCCCGATGTCGGACGGGCTGTCGAGTTTTGTGTCCGGCTCCATGGTCCTATAATAACCGTTCGGTTAGGAATATGGGCTCAGATCGGGGAAATCAAGAAAAAATAACCGGTCGGTTATAGCGCTGCCAAACTAGCCCGCTTAGAGACAAAACTAACCTGTCGGTTATTATGCCGCGCGCCGCCAGCAGGTTTTCGTCTGGCCCGGGCTGCCACCACCGCGAGCCGAGCTGGCCTGACCCAGATTTCACGCTTCCCGGAGACATCTCCTTGTATTAGAACGATAATTTAATTTGTCAACGATCACAGACTTTCTAGATTATCAATGCTCGCTGACATATATATCATGTCAACGATCGACGACATGGACGGCTTATGCTGATACGGACCCCGGCAGATCTCGGCGCGATTATTCGCGAGCGTCGGAAGGCCCTCAAACTCGGCCAGGCCGAACTCGCCAGCCGTGTCGGCACCAGCCGTCAATGGGTCGTCGGTATCGAGCAAGGCCGCGCGCGCGCCGAACTCGGACTCGTATTGCGCGCGCTCGATGCCTTGGGCATCCGCCTCGATTCTGGCTTCGTCACCAAATCATGCAAAGGCGTTCCCGATCTCGATGCGATCGTGGCCGCGGCGCGGCAAGACCGCACGTGACGGATGAGCTCGTCGCCTTGCTGGGAGGCCGCATCGTCGGCTGCGTCCGCGCACGGACCGCCGGACGCGTGAGTTTTGCCTACGAGCAATCCTGGCGCGAGGCCGACGACGCTTATCCGTTGTCCCTCTCCATGCCACTCGCCGCACGGGAACACGATCATAAGGTCGTCGAAGCGTTCCTTTGGGGTCTTCTGCCCGACAGCGAACGAATTCTCGATCAATGGGCACGAAAATTTCATGTATCGCCCCGGAACGTTTTCGCACTCATTGGCAACGTCGGCGAGGACTGCGCCGGCGCGGTCCAATTCGTCGCTCCCGAACGGGTCCCCTCGGTTCAGAGCGGCGCGGCGGATCACATCGACTGGCTAACGACGGACGAAATTGCCGAACGGCTCCGCATGCTGCGAGAGGACCATGCAGTCTGGCGGCTGCCGCGCGATACGGGACAATTCAGCCTGGCCGGGACGCAACCCAAAACCGCATTTCTATTCCAGAACGGTCGTTGGGGAATTCCCGGCGGCCGCATACCGACCACGCACATCCTCAAGCCGCCCACGGGACAATTTGCCGGCTATACCGAGAATGAGCATGTCTGCCTTGCCTTGGCGCGTGCCTGCGGGTTGCCGACCGCCGCTTCGCGCGTACTTCGCTTCGACGGCGAAATTGCGGTCGTCGTCGAGCGCTACGACCGCGTGCAGTCCGGCAACGAAATCCTTCGCGTCCATCAAGAGGATGCGTGCCAGGCACTCGGCATTATGCCGACGCGGAAATACCAGAACGAAGGCGGGCCGGGCGTCAAAGAGATCGTCGAATTGCTGCGCATCCATTCAAGCGCGCGCGACGAAGACGTAACGACGTTCGTTTGCGCCGTCGGCTTCAACTGGCTGGTTGCCGGCGCCGACGCCCACGCCAAGAACTATTCGCTTCTCATAAGCGGAGAACCGCGGGTGCGGCTTGCGCCGCTCTACGATGTCGCGAGCGTCCTGCCCTACGATAAGCAATTTGATCTGCGCAATCTCAAGCTCTCCATGACGGTCGGCGGCGAATACGAGCTCCGCCGCATCGGCATCCACCAATGGCAAAAACTGGCCCGCGCGATTCGCGTCGATGCCGACGAGATCGTCGCCAGGCTGCGTGCCATGGCAAGCCAACTGCCCGATCGGATAACCGCGGCATGCCGGCAGGCTCTTGCAGAAGGCTTGGATCGGCGCATCGTCGACCGTTTGTCGGCCGCGCTGATCGACCGTGCCGCGGCATGTCGAAAGGTCTTGGCATGAGCCACGGCCCGAATCGGACGCCACCGGACGTCGGCCGAAATTGATCGCTTGATACACGCACCGGTCGACGCAACGCGGCGTGAACGTTCGTCGAACACGATCGGTCGCTGGTACACCAAAGAACCGCCAGATTTGCTGGGATTTCAAGCCCGGCGCGGCGCCGCGCTGTTGCACATCGGACACAGGCGGGCGCAATCGGCCCCACGACGAGCGCCCATGCTTGCCACTAAAGCGGGCAACGCGGAGATTAGCGCCAGCGAGGGGTGGGCGCTCCCCGCCGTGGGGGTTGCTCCCCCCGCATCCGCGGACTCAATTACATGTGGGGGTTTTTCGATGAAACGGACAATCTATACCGCGCTGGCGACGACCGCCGCGGTCGGACTGCTCGCGGGCACGGCATTTGCGCAAGCGATGAACTCGGGCGAAGCCCGCACCGGCGTCGAATACTGCACGACGACGATGACTTCGCCGACGCACAACAACTGCGTCATGCCGACGGCTCAGGCGCCGGGCGGCGGATCGTTCCCCGGCTCGTTCCTGGTGCCGGGCACCAACACCTCGTTCGCTGTCCATGGCTTCGTCCGCTTAGACATGTACCACTGGCTTGGACCGATAGGTGGCGGCGGGCCCAACGGCTGGAGCCGGTATTCCATTCCGCTCAACGGGACGGCCGCGCACTCGACTAATGGCGGCACCGTTTTGCAGGCGGACACGACGCGGCCCAACATCGAGACGATCACGCCGACGTCCTATGGCGCGGTGAAGACCTATATCGAGTTCGACTTCAACCAGACCGGCGCCGGTCAGCTCGGCGGCAACAATGAGCTACTCCGCTTGCGGCAGGCCTACGGCACGTTGGGCCCGTGGCTCATCGGTCAGGCCTATTCGCTGATGGCCGATCCGGTGGCCTATGCGGACACGGCGACCGGCACCCAGGACGCCGGCATGATGAACACCACCAACGTCCGCCGGCCGGAGTTCCGTTACACCTGGCTCGCCGGCAACGGCCTCTCGATCGCTGCCTCGGCCGAACAGCCGACATACCAGGGTTCCTACGCTTCGTATGCGACCGCCACTGGCACCGGTGCTCTCGGCACGCTCGGCGACAACGAAACTAATGCTTCGACGGGTGGCTACTCCAATTGGCCGGGCTTCGCGGGCGCGGGCGAGTGGGATCAACCGTGGGGCCACCTCAAATTGGCGCTCGGCGTGACGCCCGAGCAACATCGCGATGTTGCTGGTAGCGCTTTCCACAACGCCTCGAACACCGGATATGCCCTCCGCTTGTCCGGTCACTTGAACACCATTGGCAAGGACGCGCTGCGTGGCGGCTTCTTCTATGACGATGGTGGGGCCGACTGGTCGTCCGACATGCCCAATGGTGGCATCGTCTACAACACGACGACCGGCGCCTCAGACACGGTGAAGGCGTGGGCGGGCTACGCCAGCTACGAGCACTTCTTCAGCGGTCAATGGCGCGGCAACGTCGCCGGCGGTTACGCGCACGACTCCGGCACTGCGGGCGTGAACAGCACGGCGCTCGCTGGCATCCAAGAGTCGACCTACACCACCGAGTTGAACATCGTCTACTCGCCGGTTCCGCAGACCGACTTCTTCCTCGAATGGGACCGCGCCTATCGAAAGATGCAGACGGGTCTCGACGGCACGCAAGACGTGATCGACGCGCAGTTCAACTTCTACTTCTAGTCTGACGTAAGGCTTCGGAACCCGCCGGCCTGCAAGGCCGGCGGGTTTTTCTTTGCGCGCCGCACGGCTTGCTGGCGAGAGCCCGAAAGGGAATTTCGCCGCAGTGAGCTACCAATCCCGCATCGTGATCGAACCTGGCAAGCGCGGCGGCAGCCCGTGCATCCGATCCTTGCGGATCGCCGTCTACGATGTGCTCGGGTGGCTCGCCAGCGGCATGAGCGAGACGGACATCCTACGCGACTATCCCGATCTCGAGCATGAGGGCATCCGCACCCGTCTCGAATTCGCGGCTGATCGCGAGCGGCGGCTGGTCACCAGCGGCGCGTGAATCTTCTCCTGGACGCGAATCTGTCTCATCGCCTTTTGGCGATGCTCCTGAACGATTTTCCGCAGTCGGTACACGTCCGAGAAATCGGGTTAACGCGCGCATCGGACGATGAAATTTGGCGATATTCGCGGCCGGCGGGTTTTTCTTTGTGTCGGATTTTTCATTTGCGCGCCAGCATTTTCCAACTATGGCGGTTGATACCATATGGTATTTGACGCGACTATAATCACGTGGCGAAGGCTAGGCTGCTCTTCCACCAGCGCATCGAATATGACGACGGTGCGATCGTGGAAATGGTGCTTTGGCGTGTACCATCGTCCGTTCCGCCGTCCCGGCACGGGCTGAAATATTCGCTGTTCTACGGCCGGCCGGACCACCGGGAGATCGGCTACGACAATGAGCGCGGCAAAGGCAACCGCCGGCATTTGCGCGGCGTCGAAACAACTTATGCGTTCACCACGGTCGAACGGCTCATGGCCGATTTTTGGTCCGATGTGCGAAGCGTGAGAGGCGACAAATGAACCGCAGGAAAACGAATCACATGAAAATCACCGTTGGCGGCAGGATGGAGGATGAGGCCGCGCGCCGATTCGCCGGCGCCTGGCACCGCGCAGCGCACGGCGAAACATTCCGCGAGCGGCGACTGGCGTCCGAGAGTTGGGACACTCTTGCTCACGTCCTGACCGCAAGGCGCATGGAGCTGTTGCGCTACGTCCGCCGGCACAAGGTCGCCAGCATTCGGGCTCTGGCAAAGGCGCTTGCACGCGACTACAGCAACGTTCACGCCGATGTCCAAGCGCTGAGAGCGGTTGGCCTGCTCGACGCAGCGGATGGCGGCGTGCGAGCCAACTACGATGCGATCGAGACCAAGATCGCGATTTGAGAGAAGCTGCTTGGGATCAACCTCATTTGCGGCGCGTTAACCCGGTGCGTTCCACCCCACCCGCCGCCATCATCCGGCCGCTACGCAAAGCCGATCTTGCCGAAGCTGATCGGGTCTTCCGCGTCGCCTTCGGGACCCAGTTCGGGCTCGCCGACCCGACGCAGTTTCGCGGCGATGCCGAACTCATCCGCCCACGCTGGGCGACCGATCCACGGCCCTGCTTCGCCGCCGAAATCGGCGGCCGCATCGTCGGCAGCGTTGTCGGCATGGATTGGGGCAGCGCGTTCGTCGTCGGCCCGCTTTCGGTCGAGCCCGCCCATGCCAACCGCGGGATCGGCCGCCGGCTGATGGCGGCGATCATGGCGTTCGCCGACGCGCGGCGCTTTCCCCTGACGGCGCTTTATACCCTGCCCAACAGCGCCAAGCACCTCCACCTCTATGAAAGTTACGGCTTCCACGCCCGATATCTGACGCCGGTCATGGCCAAGGTGGTCAATTCCCCTGTCGTCGCCCCCGCCCCTCACCCTTCCCTCTCCCCTCAAGTGGAGAGAGGGTTGCTTGGCGTTGGCGAGGCAGGAGCCGAGCCTTACACCAAGCTGGGTGAGGGGATATCCGCTTATTCGAGGCTCGATCCTATCCGGCGGACCACCGCATCGGCGGCCTGCCGCGCGGTTGCGGAGGCGGTCTTTCCCGGCCTCGACCTTGGCCGCGAGATCGCGGCGCTGGCCGCGCAGAGTCTCGGCGAGACGGTGCTGCTCGAACGTGGCGGCAGCATCGTCGGATTCGCGCTTTGCCATTTCGGCAAGGGCAGTGAAGCCGGCAGCGGCACGCTTTACGTCAAGTTTGCCTGCGTGCGGCCGAACGCGGCCGAGGACTTCGCGGCGCTGCTCGACGCTTGCGAGACCCTGGCGGCGGTGCGCGGCATCTGGCGCGTCGTCGCCGGCACCAACATGGCGCGCGAAGCGGCCTATCGCATCATGCGCGAGCGCGGCTATCGTGCCGAGAGCGTTGGCGTCTCCATGCTGCGGCCGGCTGAACCCGGATGGAACCGCCCGGACGTCTTTGCGCTCGACGATTGGCGGTGACAAATGCAGGGCTGCTCCACGTTCCGTCATCGCGAGACCGCGAAGCGGTCGCGGCGATCCAGCACAGGACTGCAGTCGCGGAATGGCCGATGGTTTCTTAAATGAGACCGTCGTACAAGTTGCGCCAACTCGGATTCGACATCTCGATCAGCGCCACCTTTTTCGTCCGCGAGTCGCCCTTGATCTGCTTTTCTCGCGCGATGGCGCCGATCATATCATCGTGACGTTCGTACCAGACAAGCATCTTGCAGGCATAGCGTGTCGTAAAACCCGGCAATATCCCCTCGCGATGCTGATAGACGCGCTGAACGAGATCAGGTGTAACACCAGTATAGGGCGTTCCGTTTTTCTTATTGGCCATGATGTAGACGGCCGGCTGCTTGGTTCTTATACTCCGTCGCCCACCTGGATTGCTTCGTCGGCTATGCCTCCTCGCAATGACAAGACTGCCGCTCAGTGCGCGCGCGATACGCCCATGAGCCGCGCGAGCCGATCGGGATCGGCGACGAGCGGGCGGCTGGGCCCGGAATAGACCGCCACGCCGCGGTCGAGCACGAAGGCGTCGGCCGCGAACTCGAGCGCGATGCGCGCATGCTGCTCGACCAGGACGAGCGCCAGCTCGTCCTCGCGCTTCAGCCGATCGAGGCCGCGCAGCACGGTTTCGACGATGACCGGCGCCAGACCCTCGAGCGGCTCGTCCATCAGCAGCAACGACGGATTGCCCATCAAGGCGCGGCCGATGGCCAGCATCTGCTGTTCGCCGCCCGACAGCTGGTTGCCGCGGTTGCGCCGGCGCTCGCCGAGCGATGGGAAGAAATCGTAGACCCGTTCGCGCGTCCAGCGGCCCGGCCGGGATGCCACGTCGAGATTCTCCTCGACCGTGAGCGACCGGAAGATCTCGCGCTCTTGCGGCACGAAGCCGATGCCGAGGCGCGCCCGGCGATAGGTGGGCAGCGCCGAGACCTCGCGGCCATTCAGCTTGATTGAGCCACCGCGCAGCGTCGTCTGGCCCATGACGGTGGCGAGCAGCGTCGTCTTGCCGACGCCGTTGCGGCCCAGCACCGCGAGCCTGCCCGCCGCGGCGAGCGTCAGCGACACGCCTTCGAGCACCACGGTATCGCCGTAGCCGGCGCGCACGCCGTCGAGCGCCAGGCTTGGCGCGGCCGTCGTCATGCGTGCGCCCGTTCGCCGAGATAGACTTGGCGCACCCGCGCGTCGGCAGCGATCTCCTGCGGCGCGCCTTCGACCAGAACCTGGCCGGCGACCAGCACGGTGATGCGCCGCGCGAGGCGGAACACCAGATCCATGTCGTGCTCGATGATCAGGAGTGCGATGTCGGCCGGCAGCCGCTCGATGGTATCGACGATGGTGCCCGATTCCGACGACGGCACGCCGGCCGCCGGCTCGTCCAGCAGCAGAACCTTGGGCGTCAGGCCCAAGGCCACCGCGATCTCGACCAGGCGTTGCCGACCGTAGGCGAGCTCCTTCACCGGCCGCAGCGCCTCGTCGTGCAGCCCGAGCCGCTCGAGCACGCCATAGGCCTCGTCGATGATGTGACGGCGGCTGCCGGCCGGGCGGTGGATGTCGCCGGCGCTGCCGAGCCGCTCGGAGACCGCCAGGGTGACGTTCTCCAGCACGGAAAGACCGCGGAACAGCGTCGTGATCTGGAAGGTGCGGACGATGCCGTGCTTGACGCGCTGGGCCTGCGACAGCGGCGTAATGTCGGAGCCGTCGAGCAGGATGCAGCCGTCGCTGGGCTGGAGCACGCCGGTGACGAGGTTGACGAAGCTCGTCTTGCCGGCGCCGTTGGGGCCGATGAGCGCGTGACGCGCGCCGCGCGCCAGGCGGAAGTCGATGCTGTTGGCGACGGTCAGCGCCCCGAAGCTCTTGCACAGACCCCGGGTTTCGAGCGCCGGGGAGGACGCGTCCTCGGTCATCGTCGCCGCCTGATGAACGCGCCGACGCGATCGAATATCCCGAGCACACCGCCGCGGGCGAACATCACCATCAGCACCAGCAGCAAGCCGATCCAGAAATACCAGTAGACCGGATCGATCGCCGCGAAGCGGTCCTGCGCGATCATGTAAAGCGGCACGCCGATGAAGGCGCCATAAAGCCGGCCGATGCCGCCCAGCAGCAGCATGATGAGCACGTTGCCCGAGCGCTCGAACCCGAGCGAGTCGGTGGCCACGAACGCCGTCGTCTGCGCCACCAGAGCGCCCGCGACCCCGGCCATCGCCGCGGAAATCATATAGGCGACGAGACGGCGGCGGAAGACCGGCGAGCCGATCGCGTGCATGCGCGCCTCGTTCTCGCGGATGCCGGTGAGCGAGCGGCCGAACGGCGAATGAACGATGCGGCGCATGACCAGCCAGCAAATGAAGAGCGCGGCAAGGCAATAGAAATAGGCGGTATTGCCGTAGAGGTCGAAGTGGAAAAGGCCCAAGACCGGGCTGACCTCCATGCCCTGGAGGCCGTCGGCTCCGCCGGTGACTGTGTTCGCCTTGTTGGCGGCCTCGTGCAGCATGACGGCGACCATGAGCGTCATCATCAACTGGGTCAGGCCGTTCGTGCGCAGTACGATGACGCCCGAGATCAGGCCGACCAGCGCCGCCGCCGCCGCCGCGACGAACAGGCCGAGAACCGGCGCACCCACGCCATGCGCGGCCAGCAGCCCGGCGGCATAAGCGCCCGTGCCGAAGAAGGCGGCTTGGCCCAGCGTGATGATCCCGGCATAACCCAGCACGAGATCAACCGACAGCGCGAACAAGATGGTGGCGAGGATCTGCGAGCCGAGCGCTAGATAATCCGGGAACGCGAAATAGCTCGCGACCATCGCCACCCAAGGCAGCGCCTCGTACCAGCGGAAGCGATGCCGGCGGGCGAAGGTGTCGGCGGCGCCGGCAACGACGCGTTCGGCGATCGCTTCCATCAGGACGATCCGATCAGGCCGCGCGGCCGCCACATCAACAGAACCAGCGTCAGGGCGTAGATGAAGAACGAGCCGATCTCGGGCAGAAGGTATTTGAACGCGGTGTCGGCGATGCCGAGCAGCAACGCCGCGAGAAACGGCCCCCGGATCGATCCCAGGCCGCCGACCGAGACCACGATCAGGAAATAGACCAGATAATCGATGGAATAGCCGGGATAGATCGGCAGCAATTCGGCGCCGAGCCCACCGCCCAGCGCCGCGAGGCCGCTGCCGAGCGCGAAGGCGATCGTGAACAGGCCCGAGGTATTGATGCCGACCGCCTGCGCCATGCGCAGATTGTCGACGGCGGCGCGGATCTTGGCGCCGAAGCGCGTGCGATCGAGCGCGAGCCACAGGCCGGTGACCAGCACCGCGCCGCAAACGATGAGAAAGCTGCGATAGGCGGGAAATTCGCGGAAGCCGAGATCGACCTGGCCGCGCAATTCGGGCGGCGGCTGGAAGAGCTGGGCCAACGGCCCCCAGAAATACTTGGCCACCGCCACCGACATGAAGACGAGGCCGATGGTAAGAAGGACCTGGTCGAGCTCGTCGCCGCCGTAGAGCCGGCGATAGAACACGCGCTCGAACACGACGCTGATGGCCGCGACGATCACCACGGCGCAGATCAGCGACGCCCAGAACGGCATACCATAGTCGTTCATCAGCGTCGTCACGGCATAGCCGCCAAACATGGCGAAGACGCCGTGCGCCAGGTTGATGAACCCCATCAAGCCCATCGTCACCGAGAGGCCGACCGAGATCAGGTACAGGACCATTGCGAAGGCCAGGCCGAAGAACGCGATGCTGACGGCGGCCGAGAGGATTTCGCTCATTCTGTCAATGATTTAAGGCGTGGTCCCGAAGCCCACTATAGGGGGTTGGGGCGGGGCCAGGCAACGCGGGCCCCCAGACGCGACCGCCGGCGCGCAAGCCGGCGCCGGCGGTCATCGTTGCGCTCCCGATGCGCGCTACTTTCCCGCCGCGTGCATCTCCTTCCAGGGGTCCTTGACCATCGGAAAGGTCTCGAACTCGACGTTGGCGAGCTTGCCGTCAACCTTCTCGACCCGGCGGATGTAGATGTTTTGCACGATCTCGCGGGTCAGCGGATCGATCATGAACGGGCCGCGCGGGCTGTCCGCGGTCTTGTAGTTCGAGAGGATCTTCATCGCCTGGTCGCCGGTGAATTTGCCACCGGTCTTCTTGATGACGTCATAGATCATCGCCATGCCGTCCCAGCCCTGGATGGCGACGAAATCGGGAATGTCGTTGGCGCCGTATTCCTTGTGCCACGCCGCGACGAACGCCTTGTTGGCCGGCCGCGTCGCGGCTGCCGAATAGCTGCCCGAGCTGACCACGCCGAGCGGGATGTCGGCCATCTTCGGCAGCTCGCTGTCGATCAACAGGTCCTGGGTCGTCACCAGCGTGATGCCCGCCTTCTTGAGGCCGAGCTCGTTATAGGTCTTCATCATCTGGATCGATTGCGGGCCGCCCGGCACGAAGATGAACAGACTCTTCGGCCTGAGGTCCTTGATGCGCTGCAGGAACGGCGTGAAATCCGGGTTCTTCACCGGCACGCGCACCGAGCCGACGACCTTGCCGCCGCCGTGCTCGATGCCAAGCTTGAAGCCCTCCTCGGCGTCCCAGCCGGGCGCATAGTCGCTGACCACGGTATAAGCCTGCTTATAGCCGTGCTTGGCGGCCCACTCGCCCATCGGCATCGAAATCTGCTGCAAGGTGAACGAGTCGCGCACGATATAGGGCGACTTGGTCGGCAGCACCGCCGCCGCAGCATTCATGTCGACGAACGGCATCTTGGCTTCGGTCATCACCGGCGCCATCGCCAAGGCGTTCGGCGAATAGACCACGCCGCCGATGATGTTGACGTGATCGCGGGTGATCAGCTCCTGCGCCAAGCGCTTCGCCACGTCCGGCGCGATGCCGGTGTCGTCGCGGCGGATGATTTCGACCGTCACACCCTTGGGCAGGTCTTTGCTGTGGAGCTTGGCGTAAAGGGTGAGGCCCTTGTCCATCGAGATACCGGGCGGCGCCAACGGGCCGGAATAGGTCGTGATGATGCCGATCTTGACGGTCTCGGCCGCGGCCGGAAACGCCAGCGCTACCGCCAGCGCCGTTCCCGCGACGGCATGCAACCAAGTGCGCCGTAACTGCATGTTTCGTCCTCCCCGTTGGTCCGCGCTCACGGCACGGATTTCAATTATTCTATAGAATACATCCTAGGGCGGCGGCGCCGGCTAGGCAATCCGCGGCGCGGCTTTCCACGCCCATCTTGCGCAAAAAAAACGCGCCGGCGTCCGCCTTGCATCTGGTCCACCACCGCAACGGCATCGGCGGCTATTGCGCCGGGTGCATCGCCTTCCACGGATCCTTGACGTTCGGGATCGTTTCGAACTCGACGTTCGCCAGCTTGCCGTTCAGCGTCTCGACCCGCCGGATATAGACGTTCTGGATGATATCGCGGGTGTCGGGATCTATACTGATCGGGCCGCGCGGGCTGTTCGGATCCTTCCAGTGCTTGATGATCGCCATCGCTTGGTCGGCGGTGAACTTGCCCTTGGTCTGCTTGATGACGTCGAACAGCATGTTCATGCCGTCCCAGCTGTCCACCGCCATGAAATCGGGAATCAGCGAATTGCCGTACTCCTTGTTCCAGGCGGCGAGAAACGCCTTGTTGGCCGGACGAGTGGCCGCGGTCGAATAGGTGCCGGAGGTGATCAGGCCGAGCGGCGCGCTGCCCATCAGTGGCAACTGCTCGTCCGGCACCAAGTCCTGCGTGCTGACGACCGTCACTTTGGCGGCCTTGAGGCCGAGGTCGTTATAGGCCTTCATCGCCTGCGTCGCCTGCGGCCCGGCCGGCACCCAGAGGAAGAGCAGGTCGGGCTTGGCATCCTTGGCGCGCTGGAGGAACGGGACGAAATCCGGATTCTGCAAGGGGAACGCCACCGAGCCGATGATCTTGCCGCCGCCGTCGGTGAACCCCTTGGTGAAGGCCTCGCCGGCTTCGTGACCCGGCGCGAAGTCGCTGACCGCGACATAAGCCCGCTTGTAGCCGTGCTGCGCCGCCCACTTGCCCATCGGCAAGCCGACCTGCCACAAGGTGAACGAGGTGCGCGCGAAATAAGGCGTCAGGCGCGGCATGGTGACGCCGGCCGCATTGGTGCTGACGAACGGCACCTTGGCCTCGTTGGCAATCGGGCAGATCGCCAGGCCGCACGGCGTCCACACCACGCCGATCAGGAACCGCACCTTGTCGCGCGTCACCAGCTCCTGCGCCAGGCGCTTGGCGACGTCGGGAACCGGCCCGGTGTCGTCGCGCTTGACGAGCTCGACCTTGACGCCGGGCGGCAGATCTTTCTGGTGGGTTTTGACGTAGAGGCTGAGGCCGTGATCGATCTCCTCGCCCAGCGTCGCCATCGGCCCCGAATAGGTCGAGATCACACCAATCTTGACGGTCTCGGCCGAAGCCGGCGAAGGACCGGCAAGCCACAGGGCGGCGACGGCCGCCGCGGCCGAAAATTTCATCAGCCTGTCACGATGAATCATCGCCTTTTCCCCCGCTGCGTTGCGTCGTTCCTCGCGACCGCACGGCCGCAATCGAGCCGCTTGGCGCCGACTTTAACGTGCGGGCCAAGTATCGGCAACCGGCCGGGGTCCTGGCCTTTCGCGGCCATTTCTGCTAGATTTCCGAGGCTTAGCGCCCTGCCAGGAGAGACCGGGTTGTGACCCGGCGCCGAAGGAGCAACCGCCCCGGAAACTCTCAGGCAACCAGGACTGGCAGGGAACAGCACTCTGGAAAGCAGGCGCGGTGCTCAAGGGCGGCGCGCCTCACCGAAGAGGAAAGCGGCGCATAATAATCGGGCGCGCCGACCAATCTTTCAGGTCATCCGACAGAGGGGGCTTCCGCGGCCATGACGGCCGACGGAGAGCTTTTTCAGGCGGAGCGACCATGGACAGTCGAGTCACCCTTCCTAAGGCCCCGCCGCGCGGGATTGAGATTCGCGCCAACGTCAAACCCGGCACCGAGAAAATCCTGACGCCCGAGGCGATCGCGTTCGTGGCGTCGCTCGAACGCCGCTTCGGCGCCGAGCGCCGCCAGCTGCTGGAACTGCGCGCCCAAACCCAGGCCAGGCTCGACGCCGGCTGGCGTCCCGACTTTCCGGCCGAGACGTGCTCCCTGCGCGCGGCGGATTGGATGGTCGCGCCGTTGCCCCCGGACCTGCTCGACCGCCGCGTCGAGATCACCGGTCCGACCGACCGCAAGATGGTGATCAACGCGCTCAATTCCGGCGCCAACGTGTTCATGGCGGATTTCGAGGACGCCAACACGCCGAGCTGGGACAATCTGATCGAGGGCCAGATCAATCTCGCCGACGCAGTGCGGCGGACCATCACCTACGACGATCCGCAATCGGGCAAGCATTACGCGCTCAACCCGAAGACGGCGGTGCTGTTGGTCCGGCCGCGCGGCTGGCACCTGCCCGAGATGCATGTCTGGATCGATGGCGCGCCGATGACGGGCGCGTTTTTCGACTTTGGCCTCTACTTCTTCCACAACGCCAAGGAGCTGCTGCAACGCGGCAGCGGCCCTTATTTCTATCTGCCCAAGATCGAAAACCGGTTCGAGGCCAAGCTGTGGAACGACGCGTTCGTCTACAGCCAGGAAACGCTCGGAATTCCCAAGGGTACGATCAAGGCGACCGTGCTGATCGAGACCATCCTGGCGGCGTTCGAGATGGACGAGATTCTCTACGAGCTGCGCGACCATTCCGCGGGCCTCAACTGCGGCCGCTGGGACTACATCTACAGTTTCATCAAGAAATTCGCCGAGAACCCGCAGGCGATCATGCCCGACCGCGCGCAGGTGACGATGACGACCCATTTCCTGCGTTCGTACAGCCAGTTGCTGATCCAGATCTGCCATCGCCGCAACGTCCACGCCATGGGTGGCATGGCGGCGCAGATTCCGATTCGCGACGATGCGGCGGCGAACGAGGCCGCCATGGCCAAGGTGCGCGCCGACAAGCTGCGCGAAGCCAGCGACGGCCACGACGGCACCTGGGTCGCGCATCCCGGCCTGGTCGGCATTGCCAAGACGATCTTCGATCGGGAGATGCCGCAACCCAACCAGATCGCGCGCAAGCGCCAGGACGTTGCCGTCGCGGCGGCCGATCTGCTCGCGGTGCCGCACGGCACCGTCACCGAGGCTGGCCTGCGCCAGAACCTCAATGTCGGCATCGGCTATCTCGAGGCGTGGCTGCGCGGCAGCGGCTGCGTGCCGCTTTACCACCTGATGGAGGACGCGGCCACCGCCGAGATCAGCCGCGCCCAGGTTTGGCAGTGGATCCGGCACAAGGCCAAGCTCGCCGACGGCCGGATGGTCGACAAGGCGCTGTGCCGCCGGCTGCTCGACGAAGAGCTCGCCAAGCTCAAGGCGATGGTCGGCGACGCGGCCTTTGACGCTGGCCGCTACCGCGATGCCGCGCGCATTTTCGTCGCTCTCATCGAGGCGCCGCGCTTTCCGGAATGGCTTACCGTTCCGGCCTACGAGCAAATCCTGCGCGAAGGCGCCTGAGCGGCGCGCCTATTTCATCCGCACGTCGCGCAGCGCCAAGCTGCCGTCGCCGCGCGGGACCACGTCGACAGTGTCGCGCGCGGCCCACACCACGTCCGCCTGATGCAAGGGGATATAGGTGTCGTCGTCCTTGACCATGGCGAGCGCGGCGCGCAGCAGCGCGGTGCGCCCCTTGCCAACGCTTTCCCGTCGGGCGCGGGCGATCAGCGCGTCGAGGGCGGGATTCGAGTAGCTGCCGACATTGTAGGCGCCGGTGTGCAGGACATCGCTGCGCGTCGCCGCGAGATTGATCAGCGCGTCGAAGGCATCGTCGTTCGCCGGCCGCCAGCCCATCAGGTAGAAATCCGAGCCCTGGGCCGGATCGAGCAGCTTGGCGAAAAACCGGTTGCGCGGCTGCGCCAGCAGCCTGACGCGGACGCCGACCTTGGCAAGATCGGCGGCCACCGCCCGGCAGATCGTCACGTCGTTGAGATAGCGGTCGTCCGGACAATCCATGGTCAGCGCGAAGCCGCCGGGATAGCCTGCCGCCGCCAGCCGCCGGCGCGCCGCGTCCGGATCGTAAGCCGGCCGCCGGTTGAGCGCGGGATCGAAGCCGAGGATGCCGGGACCAACCAGCAGCCCGGCGGGCGTGGCCAGACCGCGCATCACCGTGGCGATGATGACGTTCTCGTCGATTGCCTCGGCGAAAGCCGCGCGCACGCGGCGATCCGCGAGCGGATTGCGTTGCCGCAGCCGGCCGCTTCCCGTCGCCGCATGGCCTTGCCGGAATCCCAGAAAGATCGTGCGTGTCCCGACGGCATGAACGACGTGCGTGCCGGGCATCCGGGCCAGCGAACCGATGTCGTCGAGCGGGACGCTGGTGATCAGATCGACCGTGCCCGCGGCGAGCGCGGCGAGGCGCGCGGCATCGTCCGCGATCGGGCGAAAAACTGCCCGGTCGAGACCGGGCGCGGGCTTGCCCCACCAGCCCGGATTGGCGACGAAGACCGTCTGTTCGCCGGGTGCGCGCGATGCAACGATGAACGGGCCCGTGCCATCGGCGTGGGTTGCCGCGTAGCTATCGGGCGTCGCCGTATCGGCGACATCGGCGGCGCCGTGCGCCTGGCACCAAGCGGCGCTCATCATGTCCCACTTGACGATCTCTTCGGGCAGCGTCGGATCAGGCAGCGCGGTAACGATGTCGACGGTCCGCGCATCGACCGCCCGCACCGCGCGGATCGCCGACAGCGCCAAGGCGATCTTCGATCCGGCGGATGTCGCGCGCCGGTACGAGAACACCACGTCGGCGGCGGTGAACCGCGACCCGTCCTGGAAATGCACCCCGGGACGCAGATCGAAGCGCCAGACCAGCGGCGCGACCTGGCGCCAGCCGGTTGCCAGCGCCGGTTCGAGCTGGAGCTCGCGGCCGCGGCGAATCAGCGGTTCGTAGACGTTGCCGAGCAGCGCCAGCTGGAGCGTCTCGTCGCGCGAATAGGGATCGAGCGAAGCCGCGTCGGCGTCGCTCGACCAGCGGAACGTCGCGGCCGCCGCCGGCACAGCGGATGCCATCAGCACGGCACCCAGAACAAGAGCGATCAGCCGCCGCGTCATCGGCGATGGGTTACGGAAGCGGCGGCTCGGCGGCAAGCGGAATCGATTGACCGGCCGCGGGCACGAGGGTTAGCTCCATGCGCCAGACTCACGTGGGAGAATCCCGATGGCCGCGATCTACGTGGCGCGCAGCGCCAAGCTCGGCAAATGGGCGTCGGATGTCGGGCTCAGCAAGCACGTCTACAAATTCGGCTACAGCGACGAGGACGTGAACGAGCTGGTCGCGCGCGGCTGGGCCGGCGAGGACGATTGGCAACTGGTGAAGTCGGTCACGGTCGACGGCGCCGACGAGACGCAGCTGATCGAGCGCATCGCCCGCCGCGAAAAGATCGTCGATCCGCGCTATTACCCACGCATCCGCGACGCCACCGGCCTGTTCAAGGTCGACCCCGCCCATGTCGAGAACCACATCCTGGTGGCGCGGGCGCTGGCCGGCGAGGCCGAGCGCATCGCCCTCAAGCTGAAGCCCGCCGATTTCGCGGTCTATCTCATCGACGTGGTGCGGCGCTGGGTGGTGGTACAGTTTGAAATCCTGAGGCTCTTGGCCTTGTCCCAACGTCATGCCATGTTTCAGACATGGCCCCTAAGCGCCTTAAACGTCCCCGCGATCCCGTCCAGCTAGGAAAGCTGATAGGCGACATTCTGACGGGGCAAGTGCAGGACGCGGTAGAGGATAAGCGAAATCCTGCTGCGATTAAGCGCGGACGACTGGGTGGTCAAAAGGGTGGCCAAGCTCGGGCCAATAAACTTAGCGCTAAGGAACGGCAGCAAATTGCAAAGAAGGCTGCACGTAAGCGGTGGTCTAAAGCGCCTTCCCCCGTAGACTAGACATATCCCAACTTTGGCGGTTTATAAAACGCGTCAACAATGGGACTGCAAACCGATAGCCGCCCCTTCTGTTTCGATAAACGAGGCCTTTTTCATTTAAAGCCAATAGGATTTGCGCTGCGTGGCTAGCAGAAAATCCCTTTTTTAAAAGCTTCCGAGATGCCTCGACAATCTCTTGTACTGTAAATTCATCATCGCCACTTTCAAGTGTGGCTATCACTTTCATAAAATCTTGCTGACGATCAGTAGCTCGTGCCCAACGCGGCGAAAAAAAGTCTTGGTCAAGTTTTTCTTCTATTTGAGTCATCGGTACGCTGGCAGCTTCGCCGCTTGATATTTTTCCTATCCACGCGTCGAAAACCTCTTTGCATACAAATTGGATGAAATAGGGATAGCCAGCAGACATCTCAACAATCTTTTTAATGGTTCCTCCGGCAAACTTCAGCGGACTTTTTGTGAGTTCGATGGGCTTTTCAATCGCCTCTCTGGCATCCTTATCGGTGAGCCGTTCTAACTGCATTACATGGAACATACGCTCCGTGTACGTTCGCGCCTCATTCAGTTTGGGGAAAATCGTTGGGAGCCCAGACAGGATAAGTAAAAAACGAAATCGTAGCTCTGACCGCTGTAAATTTGAAAACACGTCTAAAAGCAATGACAGGGGATATTCACTAGAGCCAGCATGGTCTGACATATTTTGTGCTTCGTCATAAGCAAGCACGACACCCTGAACCTTGGTAACCGCAAGCAAGTTGGCGACTTGACGAAGTACCCCTAAGAGCTTGTCTGACGTTAGACCGGGATTTTTCTCGTACACTTTCCATAGATCAGAAAATTCTATAGGACGGCTTTCTTCGTCTCTCTGATGGGCAAAGCCGATAATTTTGCCTTTTTGGCGTTGAATCACCATCGGCGCAAGCAGAGTAGAAAGATCGACAATTATACGTCTCGCAAGACGTTCCTCCGTGAGGCTCGTCGATTCAGACATATCATTGCCAGCCCAAAGCCAACCTTGTTTCTGCGCAAGAGGCTTCAGCTCATCTAATAAGACAGTTTTTCCTGATCCCCGAAGCCCAGTCAGAATTAAGTTTTGAGAAACAGGATTCTGCTCAAGCATTCGCAAAAATTGCTTTTGTTCCTCATCTCGCCCCGCCAAATAGATGGGCTTCTGTCCAGCTCCTGGACGAAATGGATTGGTAACGACGGCGGGAAGAAGTGCCATGATTTACCTATGAACGTCGCTGCTACCGAGATTTTGCTTTAGATTGCGCGAGCTTCTCGGATGGGCTTCGTCTGGCAACCATTGACGATCACTCGGAGTTTCAAGTTCTAAAGCGCTTTCATGTTCGTCAATCATACGCACAATGTCAGACACTTCCCATAACTCGCCTGTAACTTGCGCTGCCATTGCGGGCGTTACCTTTAGCGTCTGATGGATACGGACGAAATTGTAGTGCATAAAATAGATCGCCATCATGTGCGCGTGGTTCTGGGCCTTTTTCGAAAACGCATTGGTCAGGCGCGTCATACGTCTATTGCCCATTCTGATATTCAAATTCTGGCGTTCGACGAATGACGTTGAAATATGCTTCGGATCAGGATTGCCTTCGATGCGATGACGCTGTGCGCCGATGCAGGTTGGCGGGCTATAGCGATGTTTGGCTTCGAGCGGCGGCCCGTACACCTTCACCAGCATGGCGTAATCAATGGCGCGACCGAACGCGCCCTCGACCGCTTCCAGATAGGGCCTGTGCCCGTCGCTTGTAAGCTGGACGCGAGAGGCAAGACGAGGAGCTAGATCATTTACGAAAGCTGTAGCCGCGCTGCTGTCGCGGTTGCCGACATACCATGATACGACCAGCTTGGAATCGGCATCCAGCCCAACCCACGTCCAAATATCGCCAGCGCCTTCCGGGGCAGCCTTAGCGCTCTCTACGTTCTTTTGCTTCGCGTAACAAAATCCCCAGCACTCATCAACTTGGACGCGCTTGCAGGGAAGGTTACGGAGCGTCTTGTCCTGATAGCTCAAACATGCGTGGCCAGCATCGGCTAAAAACTTAAGGGAGGTGGTGCGGCTCACTCCCGTCATGCGGGTTATGGCGCGCAAGGAAACTCCTTCGACCATCATTCCGAGGATTTCCGCGCGCTTCTCGGGGGGCAGTCGATTCATACTGGTATTATGCTTGAGAGGAAATGTCGTGTCAATCTAAATTTATAGCATTGACTAAATTTAGAACGGCCAATAAGATACACTAAATTTGGGATTGGCCGCCCATCCCAAATCGAAGTGAAGGGGCGTCTATCTTTCATAGAATTTGAAAGGGGGTGAGCAGAATGACCCAAGTCTCTCCGTGGAACTCCGTCAAGGAGAACCACCACCATGACAACACGCGTTGCGGCCCGGGAAGCGAAATCCCGACCCACAATCGTGTGTCCGGTACCAGCGGAAAGCCGAAGTGCAAGGATTGTGCTAAGCTCGACGCAGAAGGCAAGTAACTAGGGTTTGGACTCAATAGGTGAGCCAAAGACGGGCGGCGAAGAGGTAGATTGCGGCGAGGAAGTTGCGGGCGAGTTTGTCGAAGCGGGTTGCGAGACGGCGCAGGTCCTTCAAGCGGCAGAAGAA
>JBOHLS010000006.1:0-112639 GCA_050729835.1 Allostellaceae bacterium
CCGGCATCGGCATGGCGGCCGCCGACATCCCCAAGGCGCTCGAGCCCTTCGGCCAGATCTCCAACGCCATGACCCGGGCACACGAGGGCACCGGCCTGGGATTGCCCCTCTCCAAGAGCCTGGTCGAACTCCACGGCGGCCAGTTCTCGATATCCAGCAAACCCGGCGCCGGCTCGACCGTCACCGTCACATTGCCGGCCACCGGCTCCGCCGACGATCGCGACCACGCCACCTTGTGGCGCGGGGTCGGCTGACGGTCCGCTTCTGACGCGCTAAAATGCCGGCGGAGGACCCCCGCATGAACGGTTCCCGCCCTCGTCCAGATTGCGCGATACGCGCGGTTTTCGCGCTGCTGGCGGTTTTGCTGCTGACGTGTTGCAGCGACACGCTGCACGGCTCGGCCAACGCCAATGGCGGCGACCGCGGCTCCGCCGGACTGATCCGGCTCAACTTGCCACTCTGAGCGGGCCTGTGATCTAGCGGTAGACGATCTAGCGGTAGGCGCGTAGCCGTTGCGCCAGCTGCGGCTGCGGGTGCTGCGGGCGCATCGCCGCCGGGCGTAGCGGCATGACCCGAACACCCGGCAGCGCGCGCGGCGCGGCGGCGCGCTCAAGCCGCTCGACCAGCGCCTGGTTCGCCGCCATCAGCGCATCCATCTGCCGCAAGCGGGCATCGAGCGTCGGCCGGACCGCGTCGCGCGACGCGACCGACGCCAGCGCCGACACAGTATGCGGCGTCGTCACCGGAACGTAGCGCCCCTGCCACTGCGGATCGTAGAAGTCGGGCATCTGGCGGCGGCGGCGGCGGTAGCTGCCGATTGACAGCACGGCGATCGTGGCGGCCACGACCAGGCCCCACATCACGGCAATGCCGTAAGCGATCTCCTGCGCGCCCGACGTCGGCGGGAAGAGCGCTACCAGCGGATCGAGCGAGACGATCAGGAACAAGGACACCGCCGCGCCGCCGATCGCCGAAAGCGCGAACAGCAGCAGCGAGGTGCCAAAACCGGTGCCCGACGAAGACTGCATTACAGAACCCTTTATCTGCAGGATGGCGCGACGTCCGCCGCGCGCATCCGAATTCATCGGTCCGTGTTTTATGGTTAAAACACCGCCAATACAAGAAAAATATAGTTAATGTACGACAGAATCGTGATTAATACTCAATCACATAAGTAATGAGTGTAATATATTCATGGTTAATATTAATAAAGTGTCGGAAGAATTGACGCACGACCCCGGACGCGGCGTCACGCCGGCCGACGATTTCGGCGGCGTTCAGTAGCCGGGATGGCCGAGATCGAGCAGCGGAAAGGCCGACAGCACATGCGGCGGGCTCACTGGCGGTGCCGCCACCACCATCTCGCGTTCGAGTTCGGCATAGCGGGTCGCACCCAAGAGCCCGAGGCACATGCGGATTTCGGTTTCGAGCAGCTCGAGCACGCGCAGCACGCCGGCATCGCCCGCGGCAGCGAGGCCGTAGCAATAGAGTCGGCCGATGCCAACCGCGTCAGCGCCCAGCACCAGCGCCTTGACGACGTCGCTGCCGCGGCAAAAGCCGCCGTCGACGACGACCGGCGCACGGCCCTTCACCGCCGCCACCACCTCGGGCAAGGCGTCGAGCGCGCCGCGGCCTTGGTCGAGCTGCCGGCCGCCGTGGTTCGAAACGTAGATGCAGGCGGCGCCGAGCTGACAGGCGCGTTCGGCGTCCTCGGCGGTGGCGATGCCCTTGAGCACGATCGGGATGGCGTGCCTCGCCTTGAAGCGGGCGACGCCGTCCCAATCGAACGCCGCCTGGAAGCGCTCCATCTCGGGCACGACGTGGCGCCGTCCGCCGACGACGTAGCGCTTGGCGATGTCGCGCTCGCGCCTTCCATACATCGCGGTGTCGACGGTGAAGCAAAACGCTTCGTAGCCGTGCGCGATCGCCCGGCTGCCGAAATCGTCGACCCAGGCGTCGTCGCCGCGGACATAGAGCTGGAAGATGCGGCGGCTGGTCGGCGCGGATTGCGCCGTGGCCTCGAGCCCCGGCTTGGCGACGGAGCTTACGACCATCGGCACGCCGAAAGCGGCGGCGGCGCGTGCCACCGCGGCGGTGCCCTCGGCGTTGAGGTTCTCGATCGAGCCGATGGGTGCGAGCACGACGGGCAGCCGCGCCGCCTTGCCGAAGAGCCCTGTCATGGTGTCGATCTTCGACACGTCGCGCATCACCCGCGGGCGGAAGCCCAGGCTATCGATCGCCAGGCGATTGCGCTTGAGGGTGGTCTCGGTCTCGGCCGCGCCGGTGAGATAGTCCCAGAAATTCGTCGGCAGCGCGTTGCGCGCGGCGCGCACGATCTCGTGCAGCGTCGCAAAGCGCTCGCCGAGGCCGCTATCGGGTTTGGTCTCGCTCATCGGGATTTCCTTCGCCGCCGGGGTGGCTTGGCCGGAATGACCGGCAGCAGCAGATAAGACGCCGCGGCGGCGCCCAAATGGAGCGTGGTTTCGCCGCCGAAGCGCGCCGCCGGCCGGTCGCGCGGGTCGTCGTGGATGAACGGGCCGCAGCCGCGCATCGGATTCTTCATGTTGGAAAGCCGCGCCGGCGGCCCGTCGTGCTCGTAATCGCGGCCGCGCACCGACAGGCCGAAGCGCCAGCCCTTGGGCACGACGATCGAGGTCGGCCACAGCTCGATGTCGAGCGCGACCTTCCGGCCGGGCTGCAGCGGCTCGATCCGGTCGTGGGTATGATAGGGTCGCCAGCGTCGCGTCAGCCGGCGATCGAGGCGGCGGTGCGAGGCGCGCAGCCAGCCCTGCGCGATCGGCGTATGCGGGTCGAGCGCGCCCTGGAACGCGACCTCCTTGCCGGCCGGGTTGAAGAGCCGCAGGGCCAGGAACAAATCGGCGTCGGTTGTCGAAGAGGATACGACGAGCTTGGCGGCGAGCGGCCCGGTGATCTCGGTCTCGCGCGCCATCGGATCGCTCCTGAAGGTCAGGCCGTCGCCCAAGGCGGCGAAGGCGCGCGCCATCTTTTTCGCCGCCGGCTTGGCCGCGAGCGTCAGGTCGGGCCGCAAATGGAGCTTGGTCCAGCGCGTCCGCTTGAGCGGCCATTCGCTCTCGCGGCGCTCGACGAAGCGATCGACGTGCCGCACCTGCAGCCGCACCTTGGGCTCCCGATTCCAGCCGTTCCTCTCGCCCTTGAGGAAATAGGCAAAGAAGCGCTTCTGCAGGCCGACGCCGTAATCGGTGTAGAACTCGACCCAGTGCGTGCCGGCATGCGCCTCGAGCCATTTGTGCCGGGACGCGGCGCGGGTGAAGGCTTCGAAATTGCCGCGCGGATGCAGGCCCTGCCCGCCCCAGTTCGCCGCCGACAGAAACGGCACCTTGACCTTGTCCCAATGCGGCGAGCGCGCCTTGTGCCAGGAATCGTCGAGCGGATGCGCCAGGATGTCGTTGCCGAAGTCGCAGCGGTTGGCGGCCAGCGCGGCGTCGTCCAGCGTCTCCGGGCCGCAGACCAGCTCTCCGGTGACGGCGCTTTTCGGCCCGCGGAGCCCTAGCCCGTACTGCACCGATTTCACCTGTATGTCGTACCAGTTGGCCCAGAAGGTCGACAGGATGCCCCCGTGATGGGTGGCGTCGCGATACCAGTCGGCGGCGCCCTCCCAGGCGCAAATCGCCGCCAGATGCGGCGGTTGCCGCGACGCCAGCGTCCAGGCGTTCATTGCATAATACGATATGCCGTTGATGCCGACCTTGCCGCTGCACCAGTCCTGGCCCGCGACCCATTCGATGCAGTCGTGGAAATCCTGGGTCTCGCGCGGCGAGAAATGCTCGATGTAGCCCGGCGAGCGTCCGGCGCCGCGCGAATCGACGCGTACGCAGGCATAGCCGTCGGGCACCCATTTCTCCGGATCGACGACTTCCCAGTTCTGGTACTTGTTCGACGAGCCCGCGGTCACGTCGGGATGGCTCTTGGCCATGATCTCCCAGGCGGATTTGTAGCCCTCCTGAAAGGCGAGGCCCTTGGCATAGGGCCCATAGGTGACGATCGCCGGCACCTTGCCGGCCTTGGCCGGGCGATAGATGTCGGCGCGCAGGACGACGCCGCCGTCCATGGCGATCGGCACGTCCCAATCGATGCGCATGCCGTCGCGGAGTTCGCTCTGGGCCACAGGCCGTTCCTCCCGTGCCAGCGACCTTCGGGTCGTCGCGGCCGGGCGCGATGATACCGTTTTCGTGCGCCGCCGCCACAAGGCGGTTGACGCCGTTCGGCCGCGGTGGATGGCGCGCAACGCGCTCAGCCCGGCGGCGCGATCATCGCCGCCGCGAACGAGCGCACGACGGCATCCCGGTCGAGACCGCGGGCGATGAACACCAGCCGCGTCCGCCGGTCGGCGTCGGGCCAGCGCGCCAAGGCCTGCGGCGGATGGACGAGATGTTGCACGGCGTTGAGCGCGACCGGACCGTCGCGCCCGGCGACGTTGACCAGACCCTTGAGCCGCAGCAGCGCCGGACCCTTGAACGCCGCCAGGGCTGCGAGCCACGCCGCCAGAGCCGGCCAGGCGATCGGCGCGTCGTGCGTCACCACGAAGGTCGCTATCCCGTGATGGCGCAGGAAATGGTCGGGAGAATTATCGTGGTCGTGACCGTGGCCGCCATGCGGATCAAAAGCGTCTGCAACGCGCCGCGGCGCGGTCGGCAGCGGTGCGAAAAGAATCTCGGACGCGACCGCACCCTTGACCGCGGCGACGATGGGCGCCGAGGGATTGAGCGCGCGCAGCCGCACCTCGACGGCGGCGCGCGCACCCGGCGCGGCCAGGTCGGTCTTGGTCAGAACCAGCATGTCGGCCAGCGCCGCCTGCTTGACCGATTCGTAGTTCGCCGCGAGCTGCGCCGCCGCGTTCACCGCGTCGACCGTGACCACGACGCGGTCGAGCCGGACCCGCTGCGCGAGCTGCGGGTCTTCGAGCAGCGTGGCGACGATCGGCGCCGGGTCGGCCAGGCCGGTGGTCTCGATCGCGATGCGGTCGAAGCGCGGAATCTCGCCGCGGCGGGCGCGCGCGTCGAGAGCGACGATCGTGTCGGTCAGGTCGCCGCGCACCGTGCAGCAGACGCAGCCGCTCTTCAGCAGGACGGCGTCCTCGAACGCGGTTTCGATCAGCAGGTGGTCGAGGCCGATCTCGCCGAACTCGTTGACGATGACGACGGTGTTGCGCAACGCCGGCTGCCGCAGCAGCGCGTTGAGCAGCGTCGTCTTGCCACTACCGAGAAAGCCGCTGACGAGCGTCACCGGCGGCGGCGCGGCCGCCATCTCCCTAGTATTTCTAGAATTTTCCTGGGTTTTCATCGCCTGTCGCTCTGTTAAGATCGCGCCAAGCGGCTCAAGCCGCAATAACGAGACGAGGGGGAGGACATGATCGGAATTCGCCCTGCGGCGGTCGCCGGCGCCGCGCTGATCGCCGTATCCATAGTCGGGAACATGACGCCGGCGCGGGCGCAGGCGCCGGTCCCTATCAATGTCGGCTGGGCCCAGGCCCCCGGCCATCTGGCGCCCCTACTCGACGTGCTTGCGCAGAAGCATCCCGAGATCATGCCGCACGACGGCAAGACCTATGTCGCCAAGGCGGTGCGCTTCAAGGGCTCGACGCCGCAAATCGAGGCGATGGCGGCCAACGAGCTCGAGGTCGCAGCCTTCGCGCCGTCGTCGCTGGCGCTTGCCATCACCAACGCCCATCTCGACGTGCGCGTCGTTTCCGACGTCATCCAGACCGGCACGCACGGCTATTTCGATCAACCCTACATGGTCGCCAAGGACGGTCCGATCAAAAACGTCGCCGACATCAAGGGCAAGCGCGTCGCCACCAACGCCATCGGCTCGGCGAGCGACGCGGCGATGCGCGTGATGCTCCACAAGCACGGCGTCGCCGACAGCCAGTTCACCACCGTCGAAACCAACTTCGCCAACATGGTCTCGATGATCGAGCAGAACAAGGTGGACCTTATCGCCGTCATGCCGCAGTTCGAGCACAAGCTGGCCGAGGCTGGCAAGTATCGCACGCTGTTCACCATGGGCCAGGCGATCGGCCCGTCGCAGACCGTGCTGTGGGCGATGCGCGAGGACTTCATCAAGGCACATCGTCCGGCGCTGGTCGATTTCTTCGAGGATCACATCCGCGGCGTGCGCTGGTTCCTCGACCCGAAGAACCGCAGCGAGGCGCTGGCGATCGCCGAGGAGGTCACCAAGCAGAAGCCCGCCGACCTCGCCTATGCCTTTACCAAGAAGGATTTCTACCGCTCGCTCGATTGCGTGCCCAACATCCGGGCGGCGCAGGAGGACATCGAGGAGGCCGCCAAGCTGCACGTCATCCCGGCGGCGGTGAAGCTCGAGCCCAAATACGTCGACCTGTCGCTGATCGAGGAAGCCAAGAAACGCATCGACGGGGGGAAATAGCCCCGTCCGTCGGTCGCGCAGCCCTGGATTGCTTCTGCCGCGCTTGCGCGTGGCATCGCAATGACGGAAAGGAACGTCATTGCGAGCCGCGAGCCGTCGGCGAAGCGGCGAAGCAATCCAGGACACTCTGACCGCGCTGGAGCAACTGCCCGCCATGCCCGCCCAAGCCCACAACCTGAAGCTGCTCGCCCAACACGATCTCGCCGGCTTCGGCGGCATCGGCGAGGGCATGAGCCTACAGCTCGCCCCCGACGGCCGCCGGATCCTGTATCTCGCGCATGAATCGGCGCCGAAGAACTTCACCGCCGTCGACGTCAGCGATCCGCGCCGGCTCAAGCTGGTGGTGCAGACCAACCTGCCGCACAAGCAGGTGCGCTCCAATTCGCTCGAGGTCTGCGGCGACATCCTGGCGGTCGCCTATCAGACGGCGATGCACGGCCTCAAACCGGCGGGCGTCGAACTGTTCGACGTCGCCCAGCCCGAGCGGCCTAAGCCGATCGCGTTCTTCGATTGCTCCGGCCCGCACTCGCGCGGCGTGCATCAGCTCTGGTTCGTCGACGGCAAGACGGTGCATTTCTCCGGCGGCGCGCCCGACTTCAAGCCACGCGACCCCAAGGACGACCAGTTCTATCGCGCCATCGACGTGAGCAATCCGGCGAAGCCGCGCGAGATCTGCCGCTGGTGGATGCCAGGCCTGGCCGAAAGCGACAGCGCGCCGCCGCCGCCGCGCCATCCCAAGTTCGATGCCGGCTTCCGCACCCACAACACCAACGTCTATCCCGACCGGCCGGACCGGGCCTATCTCGGCTATATCGACGGCGGCGTCTGGATTCTCGACATCGCCGACAAGACGCGACCCAAGCCGGTCGGCCATTGGAATCCGCATCCGCCCTTCCCCGGCTTCACCCACACGGCGATGCCGCTGTTCGACCGCGACCTCCTCGTGGTGAGCGACGAAAGCGTGCGCGACAAGGCCGCCGACTGGCCCAAGCTGGTCTGGCTGCTCGACATGCGGCGCGAGGACAACCTGATCAACATCGCGACGCTGCCGCTGCCGCCCGTCGAGAAGCACCGCAACCTCGGCGGCCGCTATGGCGCACACAACATGCACGAGAACCGGCCAGGACCGGCCTTCCGCTCGAGCAATCTCATCTTCGGCAGCTATTTCAACGGCGGTGTGCGCGTCCACGACATCGGCGATCCGTTCCAGCCGAAAGAGGTCGCTTATTTCGTGCCCGAGGCGCCCAAGGGTTCGCCGGCCGGCGCGGCGCAAATCAACGACGTCTATGTCGATGAGAACGAGATCGTCTACGCCGTCGACCGTTTCAGTGGCGGGCTCTATACGCTCGAATTCAATCTCTAGCCCGCCGGTGCGATCACGAGGTCGCGCGCGCCGAAGGGGCTCTGCGGCAGCGCCACGCCGCGCCAGAAACCGGCGAAATCCGGCGGCAGCTTGGCGCCGAACGCCGCCGCGTTTGCAAGATCGGCCGGCGCCAGCTCGATCACCGTGATGCCCGACGAGACAAGCCGTACCAACTCACCGCGCCGCCGAGCGCGTCGCTCACTGGGCATCTCGACGGCGACCAAGCCAGCACCGGTCCAGAAGGCGAAGTCGGCGCACACCATCTCATCGCCCGCCGGCAACAGCGCCTTGGGCAGCGGCCGCGGCGCGGCGAAGCTCCAGTCTCCGGGCACGAACAGGCCATGGCCGGCGGCGGTCAATTCGCGCTGCGCCGGTTCGACCGCCAGCGTCGCGCCGATCCAGGCGAAATAGGCATCGAGGAATTGGAGCGGCGGCTTGGCCCAGAGATCGCACAACGATCGCAGGTGTTCGCGCAAAAAATCGAGCCGGGACACAGTGGTGGCGAGGCGGATGAGATCGAGCGGCTCGGCGAAAGGATAGGGCCCGTCGCTCAGGCGCAGCGTCGCGCCACGGCGCAGCTCGACCCTCAGCGCGTCCGCGCGCATTGCCGCGCCGTAGAAAAGCATGATTGCCTCGGCCACGCCCGATTAGGCCAAGGCCCGGCCGCTCCTGTCCAGCCGGCCGATTGCCAAGAAACACGCGGCGTCATTGCGACGCTGCGCGCAGCGCAGCGGAAGCAATCCAAGAACCGGCGGCCATCCCTATGCCATCTAGATCGCCATGCCGCTGCGCAGCTCGCGATGACGCCGGAGAGACCGCCACCTAATAGCGGTAGGTGTCGGCCTTGAAGGGGCCCTCGGGTTTGAGGCCGAGATACTGCGCCTGCTTCGGCGTGAGCTTGGTCAGATGCGCGCCGACCTTGGCGAGATGCAGCGCCGCCACCCGCTCGTCGAGATGCTTGGGCAGGGTGTAGACCTTCTTCTGGTACTTACCCTGGTTGGTCCACAGCTCGATCTGGGCCAAAGTCTGGTTGGTGAAGGACGCGCTCATCACGAAGCTCGGATGGCCCATGGCGCAGCCGAGATTGACCAGCCGGCCTTCGGCCAGGAGAAGAATCCGCTTGCCGTCGGGGAATTCGATCTCGTCGACCTGCGGCTTGACGTTGTGCCATTTGAGGTTGCGCAGGGAGCCGACCTGGATCTCGTTGTCGAAGTGGCCGATGTTGCAGACGATGGCGCGATCCTTCATCCGCCGCATGTGATCGACGGTAATGACGTCGACGTTGCCAGTGGCGGTGACGAAGATGTCGGCCTGCGAGGCTGCCTCGTCCATGGTCACCACCTGATAGCCTTCCATCGCCGCCTGGAGCGCGCAGATCGGATCGATCTCGGTGACGATGACGCGCGCGCCGGCGTTGCGCAGGCTGGCCGCCGAGCCCTTGCCGACGTCGCCGAAGCCCGCGACCATCGCGACCTTGCCGGCCATCATCACGTCGGTGGCGCGTCGGATGCCGTCGACCAGGCTCTCGCGGCAGCCATAGAGGTTGTCGAACTTGGACTTGGTGACGCTGTCGTTGACGTTGATCGCCGGGAACAGCAGACGGCCTTCCTTCTCCATCTGGTAGAGGCGATGGACGCCGGTCGTGGTCTCCTCGGAAACGCCCTTGATCGCCGTGCCCAGCTTCGCGTACCAGCCCGGCTTGGATTTGAGGCGCGCGCGGATCGCCGCGAACAGCACCTCTTCTTCCTCGCTGCCGGGCTTGGCCAGGACCTTATCGTCCTTCTCGGCTTGCATGCCGAGATGGACCAGCAGCGTCGCGTCGCCGCCGTCATCGAGGATCATGTTGGGTGCGCCGCCATCGCCCCATTCGAAGATGCGATGGGTGAACTCCCAGTATTCCGTCAGCGATTCGCCCTTGTAGGCGAAGACCGGCGTGCCGCCGACGGCGACCGCCGCGGCGGCGTGGTCCTGGGTCGAGTAGATGTTACACGACGCCCAGCGGATGTCGGCGCCCAGAGCCTTCAGCGTCTCGATCAGCACCGCCGTCTGAATGGTCATGTGCAGCGAGCCGGCGATGCGCGCGCCCTTCAAGGGTTTCGTCGTGCCATAAGCCTCGCGCGTCGCCATGAGGCCGGGCATCTCGGTCTCAGCGATGGCAAGCTCGCGCCGGCCGAAATCGGCCAGCGCAATGTCTTTGATCTTGTAGTCAGCGGTCATCGGGAAGGTCTTCCGTGGATCAGAATGCGCGGCGGAGCTGGTCGGCGAGGTCGGTCTTCTCCCACGAGAAGCCGCCGTCGGCCTCGGGCGCGCGGCCGAAATGGCCGTAGGCCGATGTCCGGGCGTAGATCGGCCGGTTGAGCTTGAGATGCGTGCGAATGCCGCGCGGGCTGAGGTTGACCATCTCCTGCAGCACCTTGGACAGCTTGGCCTCGTCGACCTTGCCGGTGCCGTGGGTGTCGATATAGACCGACAGCGGCTTGGCGACGCCTATAGCGTAGGAAAGTTGGATGGTGCAGCGCTCGGCCAGGCCGGCGGCCACCGCATTCTTGGCGAGATAGCGCGCGGCATAAGCGGCCGAGCGGTCGACCTTCGACGGGTCCTTACCCGAGAACGCGCCGCCGCCGTGCGGCGCCGCGCCGCCATAGGTGTCGACGATGATCTTGCGGCCGGTGACGCCGGTGTCGCCGTCGGGGCCGCCGATGACGAAGCGGCCGGTCGGGTTGACGTAGAAATGCTCCTCACCGCACATCCAGCCGTCGGGCAGCACGTCGAGCACATGCGGCCGCACGATCTCGCGTACCTGGTCCTGGTCAACCTTCTCGCTGTGCTGGGTCGAGACCACGACCGAGGTCGCGCGCACCGGCTTGCCGTCGCAGTATTCGAGCGTGACCTGGCTCTTGGCGTCAGGGCCGAGCTCGGGCGTGGCGCCGGAATGACGCGTCTCGGCGAGCGACTTGAGAATGGCGTGCGCGTAATAGAGCGGCGCCGGCATCAGCTCCGGCGTCTCGCGACAGGCATAGCCGAACATGATGCCCTGGTCGCCGGCGCCTTCGTCCTTGTTGCCGGCGGCGTCGACGCCGACGGCGATGTCGGCCGATTGGGAATGGACGATGCATTCCACCTTGGCTTTCTTCCAGTGGAAGCCATCCTGCTCGTAGCCGATGTCCTTGATGGCGTGGCGCGCAAGCTCGACCAGCTTGTCGTGGGTGACCGAGGCCGGGCCGCGTGTCTCGCCAGCCATGACGACGCGATTGGTCGTGCACAGCGTCTCGCAGGCGACGTGCGACATCGGATCGGCGGCAAGATAGGCGTCGACCACGGCGTCGGAGATGCGGTCCGCGACCTTGTCGGGATGGCCTTCGGACACCGATTCGCTGGTGAAAACGTAATCGCGCAGGCTCACCGTCGTGCTCCCTGTTTATTCCTTGATCCCGCTGCGATGGGCGGCCGGATAATGGGTGAGCCGCCGCTCGACCGCAACCACGAACGCGCGATCAATTTGGGGCACGGCGGGCGGCGACATGGGCGGCAGCGGCTTGCCGCGCCCATCGCCGCCTGCGTCAGGCGGTCGCGCCCGCTCCGGCCTTGCGCGCCCGCGCCGCGCGGATGCGATGCTTCAGCCGCCGCGCTTCGATGGGCAAGCGCCCATCGGGCATCGACGTGAGATAGGCATCGAGCCCGCCGTTCTTCTCGATGGTGCGGATGGCGCGCGGCGTCAGCCGCAGCTGGACAGCGTGGCCGAGCGCATCGGACAGCACCGACGCCACCTGCAAATTCGGCAGGAAGCGCCGCTTGGTCTTGTTGTTGGCGTGGCTCACATTGTGGCCGACGAGTACGCCCTTGCCGGTGATATCGCAGCGTCGCGCCATGATTGCGAAGTCCTTGAAAGAGAAGGCCGGGGCGAGCCCCGGCGGTTGGCGGGTTTTTAAGCGAAGCCGCCAGCTCCGTCAAGCCGGGCAGGCTAGGCTTTAGCGCCGCGAAAAGCCACCAAAGCGCGGCTTGCGGCGGCCGATGGGGTCAGCCGGGATGAAGCGACCTCGGCTTCGAGCGCCGGCAACAGCTTGGTCACGGCCGGGGCATGCCGCAGCGCCTCGAGCAGGCCCTCGCCTAGCTCGCTCCACAGCGCGGCGCGCGCTTGCGCCGCCCGCTTGCGGCCGAGGGTGCCGTCCTGCATCAACGCGTGGGTGCGCGCCTCGACATATTGGCGGACCTTCTCGACGCCGCGCTTTTCCAGCGCCGAGACCGCGAACACCGGCACCGCCGCGCCGGCCGGTCGCAACAGCCGCAGCGCGTGGCTGTACTTGGACGCGACGCGCCGGGCCACCGCTGCCAGGTCGCCGTCGGCCTTGTTGACCGCCAGCAGATCGGCGATCTCGACGATGCCCTTCTTGATGCTTTGCAGCTCGTCGCCACCGCCGGGCGTGATTATCAGCAGGCAGAGATCGACCAGGTCGGCGACCGCGGTTTCGCTCTGGCCGACGCCGACGGACTCGACGATGACGAGATCGAAGCCGGCCGCCTCGCACAGCCACACCGCCTCGCGCGTGCGCCGCGCCACCCCACCGAGCATCGGCCCGGCCGGCGACGGACGGATGAAGGCGTCCGCCTGGCGCGCGAGATCGCCCATGCGCGTCTTGTCGCCGAGGATCGAGCCGCCGGTCGTCTTGGACGACGGATCGACCGCCAGCACGGCGACGCGTCTTCCGGCTGCCAGGCTCATCAGGCCGAAGACCTCGATGAAGGTGGATTTGCCGACGCCAGGCGCGCCGGTGACGCCGAGGCGCAAGGACTTGCCACTGGCCGGCAGAATCGCGGCAAGCAATACCTCGGCCGCATCGCGGTGATCGTCGCGCGTTGATTCGACCAAGGTTATGACCTGGGCCAGCGCTGTCCGATCGCCGGCCTTGACGAGGGCAGCAAGCGGCGAGCCGTCCATCATTGCGAGGCGCGCAGCGACGAAGCAATCCAGTCCAGCGCTGGATTGCTTCGCTTCGCTCGCAATGACACGAAGATTACTCCGCGACCGCGGCTACGGCGGCCAACGCGGCGGCGCACTCGTCGGCCTCGAGCTGGCGGCGCCACATCGCGGCGTAGAACCCGTCCTTGGCCAAAAGCCCGGCATGCGTGCCGCGCTCGACGACACGGCCGTGCTCCAAGACCAGGATCTCGTCGGCGTGCACCACGGTCGACAGCCGGTGGGCGATCATCAGCGTGGTGCGATTGGCGGCAACATCCTCGAGGCTGGCCTGGATCTCGCGCTCGGTCTTGGTGTCGAGCGCCGAGGTTGCCTCGTCGAACACCAGGATGCGCGGCCCCTTGAGCATGACGCGGGCGATGGCGACGCGCTGCTTCTCGCCGCCCGAGAGCTTGAGGCCGCGCTCGCCGACCTGGCTGCGATAGCCGTCGGGCAGCGTGGCGACGAAATCGTGGATGCGGGCGACGCGCGCAGCATCCTCGATCTCGGCCTGGAGCACGCCCGGCTTGCCGTAGCCGATGTTGTAGGCGATTGAATCGTTGAACAGCACAGTGTCCTGCGGCACCACGCCGATGGCGCGGCGCAGGCTGGTCTGCGTCACGTCGCGGATGTCCTGGCCGTCAACGCGGATGGCGCCCCGGCCGACGTCGTAGAAGCGGAACAGCAGCCGCGCCACCGTCGACTTGCCGGCGCCCGACGAGCCGACAATGGCCAGGGTGTGGCCCGGCGGCACGCGGAACGAGACGTCGTCGAGGATCGGCCGGCGCGGATCGTAGGCGAAGGAGACGCGGTCGAAGACGATCTCGCCGCGCGCCACCGCCAGAACCGGCGCACCCGGCTTGTCGACGATCTCGGCCTTCACGCCCAAAAGCCGGACCATCGATTCAAGATCGGTCAGCGACTGTTTGATGTTGCGATAGACCATACCGAGCACGTTCAGCGGCATGTAGAGCTGCACCAGGTAGGAGTTGACCAGCACGAACGAGCCGACGGTCATGCGCCCGGCGGCCACGCCGCGCGCCGCCAGCCACATCACCACGACCAGGCCGACGGCGATGATCGCGCCCTGGCCGATGTTGAGCGCCGACAGCGTCACCTGGCTCTTGACCGCGGCGCGTTCGTAGCCGGCGAGCGCAACGTCGAAGCGGCGCGCCTCGTGCTCCTCGTTGGCGAAATACTTCACCGTCTCGAAGTTCAAGAGGCTGTCGATCGCCTTGGTGTTGGCCTCGGTGTCGCGCTCGTTCATCTCGCGGCGGTACTTGATGCGCCAGTCGGTGACCGCGAAGGTATAGACGACATAGGCGGCGATGGTGGCGAGCGTGGCGAGCGCCAGACTGGCTTCGAAAAAGCGCCAGAGGATCGCGCACACCAGCGCGATCTCGAACACCGTCGGCAGCAGGCTGAACAGCAGGTAGGAGAGCAGGAATTCCATGCCGCGCACGCCGCGCTCGACCGCGCGCGACAGGCCGCCGGTCTGGCGTTCGAGGTGGAAGCGCAGGCTGAGCGCGTGTAGATGACGGAAGGTGTTGAGCGCGATGGTGCGGATGGCGCGCTGCTCGACCTTGGCGAAGACCGAATCGCGCAGCTCGTTGAACAGCTGGGCGCCGACGCGGGCGGCGCCGTAGGCGACGATCAACATGGTCGGCACGACGACGAGCGCGCCAGCCGAGGGCGCGAGCTGGTCGACCGCCGCCTTGTAGAGCAGCGGCACGCCGACGGTGACCGCCTTGGCTAGCGCCAGACAGGCGAGCGCCGCGATCACGCGCCAGCGCAGCGCCGGCGCGCCCTTGGGCCAGAGATAGGGCAGCACCGCTGACAGCGCCTTGAGCTCGCGGCGCAAGCCGACCTCGGACGGTTGGCTGGTCAGCGCGCTGGGCGGGCGTTCGCGGGCCATCACCGCGCCGGCCGCGGCAGCCGCAGCGCAAACCAGAACACGCCGACCATCAGCAGGGCGCCGAGATAATAGGGCGCGTTGCGGCCGAGGCCGCCATAAAGCGCGCCGGCGACGGCGGGACCGACGATACGCGCCAAGCTTTGCGCCGATTGCGACAATCCCAGCACGCCGCCGCGCTCGCCCGCGCCCGCTTGTTGCGAGATCAGGCTCGACATCGACGGGCTGAGCAGGCCCATGCCGATGGCGAGCAGGGCGCTGGCAACCAGCACGCCCCACAGCGCGGTGGCGAACGTCAGGCCGAACAGGCCGAGCGCGATGATCGCCGCCGCGACGACGACCAGGTTCGCTTCGCCGAAGGCCTTGGCGAGCTTGCCGATGGCGCCGCCTTGCAGCGCCGACAGCAGGATGCCGACATAGAAGAAGATCAGTCCGACCTGGAGCGGGCCCCAGCCGAAGCCGTCATGCGCCCAGAGCGCAAAGGTGGTCTCCATGCCGGCAAAGGCAGCGATGGCGACGAAGATGAGCAGAATGAGGAGCCGCAGCGTCGGGCGTTTCGCCGCCGACTTGGCCATGGCGAGCCGGCCGACGCGTTCGGCCGGCTTGTGCGTCAGGCTTTCCTCGAGCCGGGCGAAGGCCAACGCGAGGGCAGCGGCCGACAGCGCCGCGGCGACGAAGGCCGGCCAGGCAAGATGCGCGCTCTGGGCATTGCCGCCGGCGACCGCGCCGCCGATCGCCGGGCCGACGGTGAAGCCCAAGCCGATGGCGGCGCCGATCATGCCCATGCCCTTGGCGCGCTGATCCGGCGGCGTCACGTCGGCGACATAGGCCTGCGCCGCCGAGATGTTGCCGGCGCCGGCGCCGGCCAGCAGCCGCGCCGCGAACAGCATCCACAGCTGCGTCGCGAAGCCGAGCCAGAGGTAGGACACGACCGAGCAGACCAGGCTCGCCAGGATCACCGGCTTGCGGCCGAGGCGGTCGCTGAGATGGCCGAGCAGCGGCGAGGCGAAGAACTGCGCCAGCGAATAGCACGCCATCATCGTCGTGACCTCGAACGGCGTGGCGTGAAAGACCAGCGCGTAATACGGCAGCAGCGGGATCACCACGCCGAAGCCGACCAGATCGATGAAGACGATGAAGAAGAGCGTGCCCACGGGGCCCTTAGATAGCGCGGCGGACCCCGACGCGACAGGGCCACAATGCGCAGGGCTGCCATTTGCGCCGGAACTGCGGCATTTGGCGCATGCTGCCGTTTGTACGTATTACGCGTTGACAATCGTACGTATATAGCGTATGCAAGACTGCATGGATGACGGAGCGGTTTCGCTTGGCCGCGGGTATCGGCTGACGCCGCGCGGCGGCGCCGGTTTGAGTTGCGGCGAGGATGGCCTTGTGCTCGGTCAGGTGCCGTTGGGGTCACAAACGGCTGGCGGCAACGGTCCACCTACAGATTCGACGGTGCTGTCTGGCATCGCTTTTCACGCCAGAAAATCGGGTTCTGGGAATACGAAGGGCCTCGGTCTTGGCCGCCGCGGGATCGGTTTCCGTGAGTTGTCCGCCAAGACTGCGAACATGAATTTCGCCGAACCAAGCCAATCGGAAGAATTAAAATCTGCAAAACGAACCCAATTTCCGGCGGAATTCCACCGTTCCTGCCGACGACCGAAGCCGTTCTAAGCGGCGAGGCGCCGCTTGGCGATGAGCCGGAGAACCTCGGACGCGGCCAGCGGAATGTTGGTGCCCGGGCCGTAGATCGCGGCGACGCCGGCCTCTTGTAGGAACGCATAATCCTGCGGCGGAATGACGCCGCCGCAGACTACCAGGATGTTCGCCGCGCCTTGCGCCTTGAGCGCCTTGACCAGCGCCGGCACCAGCGTCTTGTGCCCCGCCGCCTGCGACGAGACGCCGATGACGTGGACGTCGTTCTCGATCGCCTGGCGCGCCGCCTCGTCGGGCGTCTGGAACAGCGGGCCGATATCGACGTCGAATCCCAGATCGGCGAAGCCGGTGGCGATCACCTTGGCGCCGCGGTCGTGGCCGTCCTGGCCGAGCTTGACCACCAGCAGGCGCGGCCGCCGGCCTTCGGCGTGGGCGAAGGCGTCGACTTCGTCGCGCACGCGACGGAAGCCTTCGTCGCCTTCGTAGGCACCGCCGTAGACGCCCGAAACCGAGCGGATGGTGGCGCGGTGGCGGGTGAAGACGCGCTCGAGCGCGTCGGAGATCTCGCCGACGCTGGCGCGGGCGCGGGTCGCTTCGATCGCCAGCGCCAGGAGATTGTCCTGCCCGCTTTTGGCCGCCGCGGAGAGAGCGTCGAGCGCCGCCTTGATCTTGGCGCCGTCGCGCGACTTGCGCATCGCCTCGAGCCTGGCGACCTGCTGCGCCCGCACCTTCGAGTTGTCGATGTCGAGCAGGCGGATTTCGGCGGTGTCGCCCTGGTTGGCGCGGTACTTGTTGACGCCGACGATGACCTCCTCGCCGCGGTCGATGCGCGCCTGGCGCCGCGCCGCCGCCTCTTCGATCTTGAGCTTGGGCAGGCCGCTTTCGACCGCCTTGGTCATGCCGCCCATCGCCTCGACCTCGTCGATCAGCGCGCGCGCGGCGGCCGCGACGGAGTGCGTCAAGCTTTCGACGTAATAGCTGCCGCCGAGCGGATCGACGACGCGCGGCACGCCGGATTCCTCGGCGATGATGAGCTGCGTGTTGCGGGCGATGCGCGCCGAGAAGGGCGTCGGCAGCGCCATCGCCTCGTCGAAGGAATTGGTGTGCAGCGACTGCGTGCCGCCCAAGACCGCGGCCAAGGCCTCGATCGTCGTGCGGATGATGTTGTTGTGCGGGTCCTGCTCGGTGAGCGAGACGCCCGAGGTTTGGCAATGGGTGCGGAGCGCCAAGCTTGCCGGATTGGCCGGCTTGAACTTCTCCTGCACCAATGTCGCCCATAAGAACCGCGCGGCGCGGAGCTTGGCGACCTCCATGAAGAAGTTCATGCCGATGCAGAAGAAGAACGACAGCCGCGGCGCGAAGTCGTCGATCTTCAATCCCTTCGACAGCGCGGCGCGGACGTATTCAAGGCCGTCGGCCAACGTAAAGGCCAGCTCCTGCACGCAGGTCGCGCCCGCCTCCTGCATGTGATAGCCGGAGATCGAGATCGAGTTAAACTTGGGCATGTGGCGCGCGGTGTATTCGACGATGTCGGCGACAATGCGCATCGAAGGCGCCGGCGGATAGATGTAGGTGTTGCGCACCATGAACTCTTTGAGGATATCGTTCTGGATGGTGCCGGCGAGCTTGGCGGCGGCGACGCCCTGCTCCTCCGCCGCGACGATGTAGCCGGCCAGCACCGGCAGCACCGCGCCGTTCATGGTCATCGAAACCGACATGCGGTCGAGCGGGATGCCGTCGAACAGGATCTTCATGTCCTCGACCGAATCGATCGCCACGCCGGCCTTGCCGACGTCGCCGACGACCCGCGGATGGTCGCTGTCGTAGCCGCGATGGGTGGCGAGATCGAAGGCGACCGACAGGCCCATCTGCCCGGCGGCGAGGTTCTCGCGGTAGAAGCGGTTGGATTCCTCGGCGGTCGAGAAGCCGGCGTATTGCCGGATGGTCCACGGCCGGTTGGCGTACATGGTCGCGCGCACGCCGCGGGTGAAGGGCGTGAAGCCGGGAAGATCGTCGCGAAGCTCGATCGCATCGAGATCGGCGGCGGTGTAAAGCGGCTTGACCGCGATGCCTTCGGGCGTCTGCCAGACGAGCCGGTCGGCGCCCTGGCCGCCGAGCTCCTTGCCGGCGAGAGCGGCCCAGTCGGCCGGCGTTTTGCGCGGAAAATCGGTCATGGCGCGATATTAGCCCGGCCATCCGCCGGGCGCGAGATGAGGCCCGGCTCGGCTCTAGGCGGGGCTGCCCAAGGCGTGGTGCACGACCACCGCGACGGTGATGACCAGCGTGGCGCCGAGCTGATGCGCCAGCGCCAGCGGCAACGGCACCACCAGCAGCAGAGTGGATATTCCGAGCGCGACCTGGATCGTCACCATGCCGAACAGCGCATGCACCGCGCCGCGGGCGAAGCGCGACAGCGTCGCCCTGAACGAGGCGAGGAACAGCGCCAACGCGCCGAGCCAGGTCGTGATCGCCAGCACGCGATGGTCGAACTGCACCGCCTCGGGGTTCTCGAACAGATTGCGCCACCACGGCGCCAGATGGCTCCAGGCCGGCGGCACGACGTGCCCGTCCATCAGCGGAAAGGTGTTGTCGATCAGACCGGCGCGCAATCCGGCGGTGAAGGCACCGGCAATCAGGGTGACGAAGGCCAGCGCCAGCAGCGCGCCGGCACCGCGGCGCATGCCCGGGGCGGTCTCGTGGCGCGCCGGTCGCAACAGGTCGAGCGCCACCCACAGGATCGCGCCGTAGATCACGATCGCCATGGCGAGATGCGCGGCGAGCCGGTATTGGCTGACCTCGATGCGGCTCTCGAGGCCGCTCTCGACCATCCACCAGCCGAGCGCGCCCTGGAAGGCGCCGAGCAGGAACAACAGCATCAGCCGCGGCGCCAGGCCGGGCGAAATCCGCCGCCGCAACAGGAAATAGAGAAACGGCAGCAGGAAGACGACGCCGATCAACCGCCCCCACAGCCGGTGGAACCATTCCCAGAAATAGATCGTCTTGAACTGCGCCAGCGTCATGCCAGCATGGATCGCATCGTATTGCGGGATCTGCTTGTAGGCGTCAAAGGCGGCGCCCCATTCGGATTGGCTCAGCGGCGGCAGCACGCCCGATACCGGCTGCCACTGGGTGATCGACAGGCCGGATTCGGTCAGCCGGGTGACGCCGCCGAGCGCCACCATGACGAAGATCATCGCGGCGCAAACCAGCAGCCAGAAAGCGACCGCCCGGTCGCGCGCCGTTTCGCTCGTGGCTGCGACGCGCCGCTCGCGTCCTGCTTCGGTCGCGGTCATGGCGCGACACTCGTCCGCCGGATGCGCCCTGGCAAGCGACGCGTTGCCGCGCCGCGGACGGCTTCAGTGCAGGCTGAGGGAAATCTGGGCGTGGCTCAGCCGCGTCGGCACCAACGGCGGCGCCTGCGACACCTTCACCGAATAGAGCCGGCCCTCGAGGCTGCAGGACCAGAAGCCGAGGAAACGGCGCAGCATCGGGAAGCGCGGCGCGATGTCGAGTTCCTGCCAGATGAAGCTTTGCAGCAAATGCGGGTAATCGGGCAGGTGATAGAGGATCTCGGCCGTGGTCAGCCGATAGTCGTCGAGTTGCAACTGCAGACGTTTCATGGCGCGCCCCTCGTTGAGTCAGACGGTGCCCCACCGGTTTTCGTTGCAACAACGTCTCAGCCCAGCGCTGTTTCATCAAGAAATAATTAGTTACGTCAATGACTTAGCGGCGGGATCTGGAAAGTGCTGCCAAATCCAAGTCGGGGCGTTGACAGACCGCGCTGCAGCCCCTATCTCACTGGCACTCAACGGCCACGAGTGCTAACAGCCGCCTCGGAACGGGGCCGTCGGCCGTGTTGCGAACGCACCAAAGAGGAGGGTTTCCCTATGAAATTCAAGCCGTTGCAGGACCGTGTCCTGATCCGTCGTCTCGAATCCGAGGAGAAGACGGCGGGCGGCATCATCATTCCCGACACCGCGAAGGAAAAGCCGATGGAGGGCGAAGTCGTCGCCGTCGGCCCCGGCACTCGCACCGAGGACGGCAAGCTCCATGCCCTCGACGTCAAGGCGGGCGATCGCGTGCTGTTTGGCAAGTGGTCCGGCACCGAGGTCAAGATCGACGGCGAAGAGCTCGTCATCTGCAAGGAGTCGGACATTCTCGGCATCATCGAAGGCAGCGCCGCGAAGCGCAAAGCCGCCTAAAGACCCTTTCAAGGAGATATTTCAATGGCTGCTAAGGAAGTCAAATTCCACGGCGACGCGCGCGAGCGGCTGCTCCGCGGCGTCGACATTCTGGCGAACGCCGTCGGCGTGACGCTCGGCCCCAAGGGCCGCAACGTCGTGCTCGACAAGTCGTTCGGCGCGCCGCGCATCACCAAGGACGGCGTGACTGTCGCCAAGGAGATCGAACTCGCCGACAAGTTCGAGAACATGGGCGCGCAGATGATCCGCGAGGTCGCCTCCAAGACCAGCGATACGGCGGGCGATGGCACCACCACCGCCACCGTGCTGGCCCAGGCCATCGTGCGCGAGGGCGTGAAGGCGGTCGCCGCCGGCCTCAACCCGATGGACCTCAAGCGCGGCATCGACAAGGCGGTCGAAGCCGTGGTCGAGGATATCAAGAAGCGCTCGAAGAAAGTCTCAACCAACGACGAGATCGCCCAGGTCGGCACGATTTCGGCCAACGGCGACAAGGAAGTCGGCGAAATGCTGGCCAAGGCCATGCAGAAGGTCGGCAACGAGGGCGTGATCACCGTCGAGGAGGCCAAGAGCCTCGAGACCGAGCTGGACGTGGTCGAAGGCATGCAGTTCGACCGCGGCTACATCTCGCCCTATTTCGTCACCAACGCCGACAAGATGGTCGCCGAGCTCGACGATCCGTACCTGCTGATCTTCGAGAAGAAGCTCTCGGGCCTCCAGCCGATGCTGCCGCTGCTCGAAGCGGTGGTGCAGTCGGGCAAGCCGCTGCTCATCATCGCCGAAGAGGTCGAAGGCGAGGCGCTGGCGACGCTGGTCGTCAACAAGCTCAGGGGCGGCCTCAAGGTCGCGGCGGTCAAAGCACCGGGCTTCGGCGATCGCCGCAAGGCGATGCTCGAGGACATCGCAATCCTGACCGGCGGTCAGATGATCTCGGAAGACCTGGGCATCAAGCTCGAGAACGTGACGCTCGACATGCTCGGCCGGTCGAAGAAGGTGCGCATCGAGAAGGAGAACACCACCATCATCGACGGCGCCGGCAAGAAGGCCGACATCCAGGCCCGCGTCGGCCAGATCAAGGCCCAGATCGAGGAGACCACGTCCGACTACGATCGCGAAAAGCTGCAAGAGCGGCTGGCCAAGCTGGCCGGCGGCGTCGCGGTAATCCGCGTCGGCGGTGCGACCGAGGTCGAGGTGAAGGAACGCAAGGATCGCGTCGACGACGCGATGCACGCGACCCGCGCCGCGGTCGAGGAGGGCATCGTCGCCGGCGGCGGCGCAGCCCTGCTCTATGCCAGCAAGGCGCTCGCGAAGATCCGCGCGGCCAACGACGACGAGAAGGTCGGCATCGACATCGTGCGCCGCGCGATCCGCATGCCCGCCCGGCTCATTGCCGAGAACGCCGGCCAAGACGGCGCGGTCGTCGTCGGCAAGCTGACCGACAAGGACGACCCAAACTGGGGCTTCAACGCCCAGAGCGGCGAGTATGTCGACATGGTCAAGGCCGGCGTCGTCGACCCAACCAAGGTCGTGCGCCTGGCGCTCCAGGACGCGGCTTCGGTTGCCGGTCTGCTCATCACCACCGAAGCGATGGTGGCTGAGAAGCCGGAAAGGAAGGCGCCCGCCATGGGCGGCCACGACCACGGCGGCGGCATGGGCGGGATGGATTTCTAACCGCGTAGCATTAGGCGAGGGCCACGTTCGGCCCTCGCCGTCATGCGAAGCAAAGAGAAGTCCCACTTCACGTAGCACAGCCGAAGGCCATGTACGGCCTTCGGCGTCGTGCGAAGCAAACCAAAGGGCCGCGGAGCAATCCGCGGCCCTTTTTCCTTGCGCCCCGGTACCCGAGCATCTTCGACCTTACGCATATCGCACGCTATTTACGTTGAACTGTGGCTATGTTCATTATATGTTCTCATCCTCCGATTGCGGAGGATTTGGATGCGCTCGCCTTTCGAGGTCTGGTTCCAACTGTCGCCGCCGGGCAACAAAGCGGCGGTTGCCGCCGAACTACGCCGCATCGCGGCTAAAGCGCGGGCGCGCAACCAGTAACTGCGTACCTTTCACCTGCCACCCCATTCAGTCGTCGGAACCGGCCGAGTTTGTCATTCATCCTCCGGCATGTCGTCCTCGACCTGCGGGTCGATTTGGTGCGCGTGCGCCATGTCGGCGTTGGCGCCTTCGATATCGCGGAGCCGGAACTTCGCGCGGCTGCGCCAAGCCCAATCGAGCGCCGAGCCTGGGTTGAGTCGGATCGCGGCATCGAGATCCTGCTTGGCGTGCTGGTAATCGTGCAGCGAGTAATATTGCACGCCGCGCCCGGCGAATGCGTCATCGCGCGTCGGATCGTGCTTGATTGCCTGATCGTAATCGGCGATCGCCTTCTGGGTTTCGCCTTTATCGGCATAGATGTTGCCGCGGTAGGTATAAGCTTCCGCCAAGGATTTCTCGGTCTGCGTCTTCCGGCCTGAATCGATGATGGCGCTGCATGCGTCGATGCTCTGCTTGGAATCGTCGTTCCCGCACCATCTCCATTGCCGCGGGAGACCCAGCGCCTGCGCGCTGCTTACGGCGACCAGCATCGCAAGCGCGACACCGGCAAAAACGCTTATCCACCGCATCAATAGCCCCAGTTCCTAAATTCCAACTCGTGAATTTTGCACGCCGGCCGCATTGCGTGCAATCTACGGCGCCTGAGCCGCAGTCTTGAGGAATTCCGCCGTCGCGCCGATCGTGTCTTTGAGGCCGAGCCGTGCGACGGCGACACCTTCGGGAAAAGCTCCCAGCAGCCGCGACGGCATCGCCCGATCGAGCAACACGAAAACGCCGTGATCGGTGGACCGGCGCACCAGCCGGCCGAAGGCCTGCTTGAGACGCAGCCGCGTGATCGAATCGTCGTAAACGGCGCCGCCAAACCGCACCTTGCGCGCGCGGTGCAGGATGTCGGGCCGCGGCCACGGCACGCGGTCGAAGACGATGAGGCGCAACGACCGGCCGGGCACGTCGACGCCGTCGCGCACCGCGTCGGTGCCGAGCAGCGACGAATCCTCCTCGGCGCGGAAGATGTCGACCAGCGCCGCCGTGTCCATGGCGTCGACGTGCTGTGCCAGAAGCGCCAAGCCGGCGGCTTCCAAGGGCGCAGCGATGCGCTTGTGCACCGCCCTGAGGCGCTGGATCGCGGTGAACAAGCCCAACGCGCCGCCGCCAGACGCGGCGATCAGCTCGCGATAGGCCGCCGCGATCTGGTCGAGATCGTTGCGGTCGATGTCGTTGACGATGAACACCCGGGTTTGCGCCGGATAATCGAAGGGCGACTTGACGCGCGCGCGCATCGCCGGTGCCTTCAGGTGGCGCGCGCCGGTGCGCGTCTCGGCACCGAGCCAGTCGGCCTCGGCGTCGCCGCTGCCGTCGGTTAGCGTCGCCGAAGTCACCAGCGCGCCGTGCGCCGGCGCGACGACGAATTCGGCGAAGGGTCGGGTCGGATCGATGAAATGCCGGTGCATGCCGATGTCGACCGCATGGCCGTCGACGCGCTCAACCGCCAGCCAATCGACGAACTCCGCAGGCGGATCGCGCTCGAGCTCCTCGAGCATGCGCCGCCAGCCGCCGAGCTCAAGCATGGCGCGGCGCTCGAGCCCGCGCACCGCCGCCTCGATCCGCAAGCGCGTAGCGCTGTCGAGCTTGGCCGCCTCGTCGGCGAGCTTGGCGCGCAGGCGCTGCGCCAGCAGCTTGAGCGGATCCTCGATGCGTTTCAGCGCGCTCGCCAGCGCGCACGCCGCCTCGATCACGCCGGGAATCGGCGGGCGCGGCTCGGTCTCGAGGCTGTAGCCCTGATCGGCCTCGCCGGTGCGCGCCAGCACCTGGTCGCGCGCCAGCGCCAGGAAGCGCTCGCCGGCGCGCTGCGCCCGGCCCTCGGCGACGCGCTTGAGCCAGCCCTCGGCCGGCAGCGCGTTGCGTGCGCCGTCGATCGCCTGGTCGAGCGCCTGCTGGCCGGCCGCGTCGTTGGCCAGCAGGTCGTCGAGTCGGCGCTGCAAGCCGCGGGCGCGGCTGCGCCGTCCCTCCTCGGCGCCCAAAATCCAGCGTCGCAACTCCGCCGCCTCGCGGCCGGTGAACGCCAGCGAGAACGCGCCGTCGGCGGCGTCGAAGACGTGATGGCCTTCGTCGAAGACGTAGCGCCGCGGCAGGGTGTCGTCGTCGAGGCCGCCGAGCGCCGCCTGGATCATCACCAGCGCGTGGTTGGCGACGACGATGCGGGCGCGCCGCGCGCGCCGCACGCTCTTCTCGATGAAGCAGCGATGGTAATGCGAGCAGGCGCTATGCACGCATTCGCCGCGCCGGTCAGTGAGGCCCAGGGTATTGGCGCGGCCGACCAGCTCGGGCAGCCACCCCGGCAGGTCGCCGCCGACCATGTCGCCGTCGCGCGTCGCCGCCACCCAGCGCGCCACCAGCCCGGCGGCCGCCGCGTCCTGCGGCCGCATCGCCAGGCCGCCGATGCCATCCTCGAAATTCAGCAGACAGAGATAATTCTCGCGGCCTTTGCGCACCACGACACGCCGCGCCTTGACCGCCGGATCGGGATAGAGCCGGTCGAGCTCGGACGCGATCTGGTGCTGGAGATTGCGGGTAAAGGTCGAGATCCACACCGCGCCGGCATTCTTGTCGGCCCAAACGCTGGCCGGCGCGATATAGCCCAAGGTCTTGCCGACGCCGGTGCCGGCCTCGGCGAGCAAGACGCGCGGCGCATCTTCGCTGTCGCGCGGCGCGAAGGCATAGGCGCAGGCGCCGGCATAATCCGCCTGCTGCGGCCGCGGCTCGGCTCGCTCGCCGACCAGCTCGGCCAAGCGCGACCGCGCCTCGTCCTCGCCGACTGGAATGTTGCCCGGCAGCGGCTCGGGCGCGTGCTCCGCCCATTCGCCGAGCCGATTCCAGGCTGCGAGACCGGGCGGCACCGACGCCTCCGCGGCAGTGGGCGGCAGCGCCGCCAGCACGGCTTCGGCCCACGGCCAGCCGCCTTTGGCCATCGCCTCGGCAATGGCGCGCGCATCGCCGTCGCCCGGCTGGAGCCGAAGCTCGCCGAGCAAGGCGTGGGCACCGTCGCGCAACGCCGCCGCCGCGCCGGCCAGATCGCCGCCGGCGGGCACGTCGAGGTCGAGCGCCGCCGCCAAGCCGCGCGGCGTCGGCACGCAGAAGCGCGCCGGCCGCGCGAAGGCGAACAGCTCGAGCAGGTCGAAGCAGGCGAACGGCGTTACGCCGAGTCGCCGCGCGGTCGCACGCGCGTGGCAGACCAGCGGCGGCGCCGAACGCGCGCGCCGAGCGGCTTCGGGCAAGGGCAGTAATTCGATCTCGCCGGCGGACGACAGCCACGCCGCGCGGGTCATGCCGGCAACCAGCGATGCGGCCTTGGGCAAGCGAACGGGACGGGCAACGCCGCCATCGGCACTCATGCACCGAGCATAAGGCCGCCCTTATAGAGTCGGTATTCCAATTTACAGCGCCGGCGATTAGCGTGCGCGCCGATGCCCGCCTTGACCGACCTCGCGCTTCCGGTGCTGCGCACGCTGCCGCCCGAGGCGGCGCATCGCGCCAGCCTGGTGGCGCTGAAGCTCCTGCCGCGCCGCACCGCCGCCGCCGATCCGCCGGCGTTGGCGGTCAAGCTGTGGGACCGGATCTTGCCCAACCCCGTCGGGCTGGCCGCCGGCTACGACAAGAACGCCGAGGCGGCCGACGCGCTGTTTGGCTTCGGCTTCGGCGCGGTCGAGATCGGCACGGTGACGCCGCGGCCGCAGCCCGGCAATCCCAAGCCGCGGCTGTTCCGCCTGCCGGAAGACGGCGCGGTCATCAACCGGCTCGGCTTCAATAGCCAGGGCCTCGACGCGGTGGCGCGGCGGCTCAAGGCGCGCGACCGCGCGCGCGGCATCCTCGGCGCCAATCTCGGCCGCAACAAGGACACGACCGACGCCATTGCCGATTACGAGGCGGGCATCGCCGCGCTGGCGCCTTATGCCGATTATCTGGCGGTCAACGTCTCGTCCCCCAACACGCCAGGCCTGCGCGACATGCAGCGCCAGGCCGTGCTGACTGAGCTCATCGCCCGGCTGCAACAGGCACGCGCCAAGGCGACGCCGCGACGGCCGCCGCCGTTGCTGCTCAAGATCGCGCCCGATCTTGAGCCGTCGGCGCGTCACGAGATCGCCGAGGTCGCATTATCCTCTCGCCTCGACGGCCTGATCGTCGCGAACAGCACGGTGGCGCGGCCGATCACGCTCAAGAGCATGCGGGCGCGCGAGGAAGGCGGCCTCACCGGCAAGCCGCTCTTCGCGCCGTCGACCGCGCTCTTGTCCGAGATGTACCGGCTGACCGGCGGCCGCCTGCCGCTGGTCGGCGTCGGCGGTATCGCTTCAGGCGAAGACGCCTATGCCAAGATCCGCGCCGGCGCCTCACTAGTCCAGCTCTATACCGCGCTGATCTACGAAGGGCCGGGCCTGGTCGCGCGCATCAAGGCCGATCTCGTCCGCCTGATGCGGCGCGACGGCTTTCCGGCGATCGGCGAAGCGGTGGGCACGGCGGCGCGATGAGCCTCCGCATCCTCCACGGCGTGCGCGAGATCGCCGCCGATTACGACGGCTTCCTGCTCGACCTTTGGGGCGTGCTGCACGACGGCAGCAAGCCCTTTCCTGAGGTGCTCGACGCGCTCAGGCGACTCAAGGCGGCCGGAAAAAAGCTGGTCATCCTGTCCAATGCGCCGCGCCGCGACACCATGGTCGCCGAGCGGCTGGTCGAGATCGGTATCCCGATGGCGCTCTACGACGCCGTGCACTCCTCGGGCGAGGAGGCGTGGCTGCATCTGAAAAACCGCGACGATCCGTTCTTCCGCGCGCTCGGCCGGCGCTGCTACTTCATCGGCCCGGAACGCGACGATCCCTTAATGGCGGGACTGGATTACGAGCGCGTCGGCGACGTGACGCGGGCGGATTTTTTCCTGGCGGTCGGGCCGGCGAATTGGGAGGAGGATCTGACCACCTTCACGGCCGTGCTCGATGCCGGGCTGGCGCGCAAGCTGCCGATGGTCTGCGCCAACGCCGATCTAGTGGTCGTCCATCAAGGCCGGCGCAGCATCTGCGCCGGCGCCATGGCCGAATATTACGAGCGGCGCGGCGGCCAGGTCCGCTGGCACGGCAAGCCCTATCGCTCGGTCTACGAGACCTGTTTCCGGTTGTTCGGTGGCGTCGACCGCGCGCGCATTGTCGCCTTCGGCGACAGCCTGCGCACCGACGTCGCCGGCGCCGCCAACGCGGGGATTGCCTGCGTCCTGGTGGCAAGCGGCATCCACGCCGAGGAGATCGGCCTGACGCCGGCGACGCCGCTCGACGCCAAACGGATCACGGCGCTCGCTGCCGCGCAAGGCGCAGTGCCGGCCGCGGCGATGAGCGAGTTCCGCTGGTGAGGGATCAGTGCGCCGCGTGGTCGGCGCGGTGGAGGATGGCGCCGGCGACGCCGGTCTCGTAGGCGAGGCCGGCGGCGGTCAACGCCGCGCCATCGGGGAAGAACGACTTGATCAGCCCCTTGCGCTCGAGCGCAACCCAGACCGCCTGGTTGCGCAGGCCGGTGGCGTCGCGCGTCATCACCATCGCGTTGCCGAGGTGGAAATGGTCGCCGTGCATCGGCGGCAGATTGCCGACGAGCAGCGTACCGTCCTCGCCGGTGGGACGCGCCTGGCCGGGGATGCGCGCCAGCGCCTGCAGCAGCGCCAGCGTCCGCAGCTGCAATGGATTGAGGTTGAGCGGATTCCTTTTGGGCGGCATGGCGGCGATCTTAGCGGCGGCGCCGCACAGCGGAAAGCCCGCCGCCCGCGCGGCTAGCCGACCAGGGCATCGACCAGGAAAGTCCCGCCGGTGATGACGTAGATCGCGACGATGAGCTGCTGGAAGCGGCGCTCGCTCAACTGGACGCGGACGAAGCGGCCGATCCACATGCCAATCGCGGTCGGGATCAGCATCAGGAAGGCGACGCCGATCTCGGCCAGGGTGGCGACCTGATTGGCGTAGATGCCGACCAGCATGCCGACGCCGGCGACCGTGTACATCAGTGAGATCGTCGGAATGAACTCGTCCTTCGGCAGGCGCATGCCGAAGACGTAGAGCATGATCGGCGGGCCGTAGAAGGTCGAGATGCCGCCGAGTAGGCCGCTCCCGATGCCGATGAGTGGGTTGGCCCAGCGCTCGTGCGCGCGCGTCACGCGGATATGTGGGCTGAAATGCAGGACCAGCGGGATCGACATGATCGCGATGCCGATGACAAAATCGAGGATGCGCTCCGGCAGCACGACGAGCAGCCGCGTGCCAACGATGATCGTGAAAAACAGCGGCACCAGCAGAGTCCAGAACCGCTTGATCAGATAGAGAAACCGGCCGCCCTGGATGCTCTGCACGAAATTGGAAGCAATGATCGGCACCGTGGTCATGGTCACCGCGGTCTTGAGATTGACCAGGACGGTCAGCAGCGGCACGGCGACCAGCGGCAGGCCGATGCCGGCCACGCCCTTGACCGTGCTGCCGGCGAGCAGCCCGAGGGCACAGAGGAATATGACGAAGGGCGACACGGCTCAGCGCCTGAGCCGGATGACGTAATCGCGGAACGCCGCCAGGAACTTGGCGATCTCGTCGCGCACGCCCGGATCGACCAGCTTGAGATTGGCGTCGAACTTCTTGGCGGCGTCGCCGATATAGACCTGCGGCTGGTTCATGCAGAAGCAGTTGAGCGACACGCACATATGCCGCAGATGATACTGCGCGCGCACGCCGCCGACCGGCGAGACCGAGGCGCTGATGATCGCCGTCGCCTTGCCGACATAGGGCGGATCGGGAACCCGCGAGCCCCAGTCGATCGCGTTCTTGAGCGGCGCCGAGACCGAATAGTTGAACTCCGGCGTCGCGAACAGCACACCGTCGGCGACGCGGATGACCTCGCGATAGGCGTGGACCGCCGGCGGATAGCCCTCGACGCGGATGTCGTCGTTGTAGAGCGGCAAGGCGCCGAGCTCGACGATCTCGATCGCCATGCCGGCGGGCGCCAGCTCGACCGCCGCCTTGAGCGCGGCGCGGTTGAACGAGCCTGTGCGCAGGCTGCCGGCGATGCCGGCGATCTTCAGCTGTGGTGCGGTGATCATCGGCCCCCCGAAGCGATTCGATCCCTTAAGTCGGCGCGCCGTGCCGGGCAAGCAATTTCGCCGGACGCGGCCTCAATTCAGCCATGCAGTGGGCAAGCGGCGCTCACACCACGCCGGCGACGCCGAGCGCCGCGGCGACGGCGAACGCCCACAGCGGATTGACCGGGTCCAGTAAGCGACCGCCGCAGTCGCCGCAGTCAGCGCGAAGGTGACCGTATCGTGATCGGCGTCGCGCGCCAGCAGGAAGGCCGACGACGCGACCAGGCCGACCGTCACCGGCGCGAGACCGCCCTGGATCGCCATGCACCACGGCTGGTACTTGAACCTGTCCCAGGCGCGGAACACGGCGAAAGTCACCACCCAGCTCGGCCCCATCATCGCCGCCGTCGCCACGATCGCGCCGAGCAATCCTGCGACCTGCCAGCCGACCAGCGTCACCACCATGACGTTCGGCCCCGGCGCCGCCTGGGCGATGGCGAAGAGCGCGGCGAACTGGGTCCCGGTCATCCAGTGCTGGATCTCGACCGCTTGGCGCTGCATCTCGGGAATGACCGCGTTGGCGCCGCCGAAGGCCAGCAGCGACAGGATCAGGAAATTGACCGCGAGCACGCCCAGCGCGCCGGTGCCCTTCATGCGCGCCGCCACCAGCTGACGCCGATGCTGATGGGCGCCGCGATCAGCAGCACCCAGGGCAGCGGAAAGCGCAGTAGCGCCACGGCGACGAAGACCGCGACGATGACCGGGGTCGATTCGGTCGGGCGTCGACGCAGCAGCGGCGTCGCGATCTTTCCCGCCATCGCCAGAATCATGCCCGAGGCCGCGGCCGAGACCGCGATCAGGCCGTCGCCGACCTGGGGCAGATGGCCGTAGCGGCTATAAAGCGCGCCGAGGACGAGGACGACGATGCACGGTAGGCCGAGGATGCCGAGAAAGGCGGCGATCGATCCGGGCAGGCCGCGGAAGCGGGCGCCGACCGCGATCGACAAATTGACGATGTTGGGGCCGGGCAGGAATTGGCAGAGCGCGAGCGTGTCGAGGAACTCGCGCTCGCTGAGCCAGCGGCGATCATCGACCAGCTTGCGCCGCGCCCACGGCAGCACGCCGCCGAAGGCGACCGCCGAGATCAGCATGAAATGGAGGAATAGATCCCACAGGTCCGGGGCTTGCGCCGCGGCGGTTTCGGACGGTCGGGCCTCGGCGGTCATGCGGCGATCGCTCACTCGTGGCCGGACACGGCGGCGGCACGCGGCGGCGATATCTGCTCGCGCAGGTCATGCGTCACCAACGCCTCGTTGAGTCGCCCGTCGCGATCGTAGATGTCGTTGCGGAACTCGACCGTGCCGTCGGCGTCGACATAGGCCGTCTCGTAGAGCACATAGACCGGGACCGGCTTCGGCAAGGGCACCGTCCGCGTCTTGCCGGCGGCGACGGCGGCATTGATCGCGTCCGGCGTCCAGGCGGGATCGGCGGCGAGGAGGAGGCGCGCGAGCCCGCGCGGATTGTCGAGCCGGATACAGCCGTGGCTCAGCGCGCGGCGCGAGCGGCCCATCAGGTCCTGACGCGGCGTATCGTGGAGATAGACGTCGAAGCGGTTGGGCATCTCGAATTTGATCTTGCCCAGCGCGTTCTGCGGCCCCGGCCGCTGGATCAGCTGCTTGCCGCCGGGCACGTCGGCATAGGTGTAATCGTGCCGCGCGAGGTAATCCGAGTCCTTGAGCAGCGCCGGCCGGATTTCGTTGACGATGATCGAACTCGGCACGATCCACGGCGGATTGAACGTCACCGCGGTCATGCGCGTCTGCAGCACCGGCGTCTGGTGTTCCGAGGCGCCGACCACGGCGCGCATGGTCAAGGTCGGCTGGCCGTCCTGATAGAGCATGACGCTCGAGCCCGGCACGTTGACCTCGATCCGCGTCGGCGGCAGGCCGTGCGGCATGGCGCGGCGACGCTCGAGATTGAGCCGTATCGTGCGCAGCCGCGCGCCCGGCACGATGTTGAGCGCGGTGAGCGTCGCCAGCGCGACCGTGCCGCTTGCCGGCAGCCCGCGCGTGGCCTGGAAGCGGCCGATGGTGGCGGACAGGGCGGCGTCGAATTGCGGATCGTCGCTCGGCGGCACGAGGCCTTCGGCGGCCAGCCGGTGTCGCAACTTGATCACGTCCGGACCGCTGGCGCCGGACTTAAGCGGCAGCTTGAGCGCGATCGGTCCCCATGCCGCGCGCCGGGTGAAGTCGCGATAGCGCAGGTAGGCCTGGCGCAGCCGCGCGTAGCCGGCGTCCTGCGGTGGTAAGGCGGCGAGCGTCGCCGCGATGCCGTGCGCCAGCGCCCGCGCCAGCACGGCGGCGGGATCGATGGCCGGCTGCGCCATCGCCCAGTCATGGTCGACATCGGCCATGACCACGACTCCCCGGCCGAGCGCCAGCGCATAGCGCACGAAGGCGTCGGTCAGCAGCAACTCGGTCGCCGACGGATCGGTTTCCGGCACGACGAAGGCGCCGGGATCGAGGCCGTGCGACGGCGCTTCGGCAAGCGCGGCAGCGAGATCGCCGCGCCGTTCGGCGGTCCAGATCGGCCGGTCGTCGCGCGCGTCATAAATCCGCTTGAGCGGCGCGGTCGCGACCGTGCGGCCGGCCAACTCGATCGTGCCGCCGCGCTGGAGCAGGGCCGCGATCGCCGACGGATCAGCGTCGGCATGCGCCGCGCCGGCCCACGCCAGCGTCCCGGCGACCAGCACGGCCAGACAGCGAACGGGAAGGAACCGCATCGGGCACTCGAGCCTTTCGACGGCCATCTTCGGCGAAGCGCCGCATCCCGACAACCGGGGAAAACCCGCGTCCGGCCTAGGATTGTGTCGCGGCAGAAGCGGCTTGGGCGCGTTTCGCCTCGTGGGTTTCGAGATTGGCCAGGGCGACGCGCAGGATGGGCGTATCGATGCGCCGCGCCGTGCCGCGGCGAACCAGGTCGCCGATGACGTGATCGCCTTCGGTGCGGCCGCCCTTGAGCATGTCGCGCATCATCGACGCCGCAAACCCCGAGCCGCGCTGAGTCAACGTGAGCCGCGCGCCGTCATAGGCGGCGGGTGTCGGCGCGAAGCCTTCGGCCTTGGCCACGGCGGCACATTCGGCGAGCGTCGCGAGCATGAAGGCCTCGCCCGAGGGCGCCGCCAGGATTTCGCCGATGGCGGCGCGAGCGAGCGTCGTGGTCGCCGCCAGCGCCGCCAGCATGACGAATTTGTCCCACATCGCCTGGACGACGGCACGGCTCGCCTCGGCGTCGATCTTGGTGCGCGCCAGGATCGCCGCCAACGCCTGCACGCGCGCGCTGTCCTGCCCGCCGATTTCGCCAAAGACCAGAGATTGCATGCGGCCCATGTGGCGCACTGTCCCGTCGGCATCGAGCGTCGCGCCGATGTAGCAGGCGCCGCCAAGCACGCACCGAGCGTCGAAACGCGCGGTCAGGGCGTCGAGATGGGCGATGCCGTTGAGCAGCGGCAGCACCGCGCTGTCCGGCCCTATCGCCGGCGCAATCGCGTCGATCGCGCTCGCGAGGTCGTAGGCCTTGCACGACAGCAGCACGATGTCGAACGACGCGACCGGCCCGTCGGCGGTCGCCGTCTTGACCGCGAGCTTCAGGTCGCCGAGCGCGCTTTTGACCATCAGCCCGTCGCGCATCAGCGCGGCGTGGCGATGCTTGCGCACCAGAAATGTCACGTCGGCCCCGCCTTCGACCAGACGGCCGCCGAAATAGCCGCCGACCGCGCCCGCGCCCAAGACTAGAATCCGCATGTTTTGCTCTCGATTTGCGACGCGCATGCTAGCCTTCCGGCGAAGGAAACGAGGCATGCAATTTGTTTCGGCCAAGGGCGCGCGTTTGCCGGTCCTCGGGCTCGGCACCTGGGGACTTTCGGGCCGCACCTGCTACGACGCGGTGCGCGCCGCGCTCGCCATCGGCTATCGCCACGTCGATACCGCCGAGCTCTATGGCAACGAGGCCGAGATCGGCGCGGCGATCCGCGATTCGGACGTGAAGCGTTCCGACATCTTCGTCACCACCAAGATCCCGATGGGCGAGCTGCGCGCGCCCCAGATCCGCCGCAACGTCGAGCAGAGCCTGAAGCGCCTTGGCACCGACTATGTCGACCTCTTGCTGATTCACTGGCCGAGTCGCCATGAGCCGCTAGCCGAGACCTTGGGCGCTTTCGCCGAAGCCCGCGCCAAAGGCCAGACGCGCTTCATCGGCGTCAGCAATTTCACCGTGGCGCTACTGCGCGAGGCGATCGAGACCCATGGCGCCGACATCGTCTGCAACCAAGTCGAATATCACCCGTACCTGTCGCAGCATCCGGTGCTGGCCGCGCTCGCCGGCAGCGGTCTGATCCTGACGGCCTATTCGCCGCTGGGCCGCGGCCGTGTCGCCGCCGACCGCGACCTCGCGCGCATCGGCCGGGCCTATGGCAAGACGCCGAGCCAGGTGGCGCTGCGCTGGCTGCTCGACCAGCCTAACGTCGCGGCGATCCCGAAATCGTCGCACCGGGACCATCTGGCGGCGAATTTCGCGATCTTCGATTTCACGCTGTCGGCGGCGGACCGCGCCGTCATCGACGCCAAGCGCGGCATGACGCGATTGGTCGACCCGACGGGCTGGGCGCCGGCATGGGATCTGGCCTGAAACGGCCGAATCCCGGGCCAATCTGGGCAATTTACATCGCTGACGTAGTGTGCACACTGTCGGCGGCCCGGCGGCTTCGCCTGGGCGCAGGAACCACGCCATGAGTTATTGCGATGCCGACCAGACCGCCTGGAACGGCAAGGATTTTCACCGACGCACGGTGCTCAAGGGCGCGGCCGCGCTCGCCGGCACGCTCGCGGCGCCCCGCGCCCGCGCCGCCGACAAGCACCTTCGGCTGGCCTTCTGCAGCCAGCTGCTCTGCATCATTCCGTACGAGGTCGCGCGCGCCCACGGCTACTACGAGAAGGAAGGCCTCGACGTCGAGCTGGTCTATGCGCGCGGCGGCAGCGCGGCAATGCAGGCGCTGGTCGGCGGCGCGGTCGATTACAGCGCGACGGCGCTCGACGTGGCGCTGGAAGCATACAACAAGGGCGCGCCGATCCGCCGCTTCCTTTCGACCGGCAAGCTGCCGCTGTTCGCGCTCGCGGTCGCACCCAAGGATGCGAACACCATCACCTCGGTCAAGGCGCTCGAAGGCCATACCGTCGGCGTGTCCGGCCTCGGCAATGCCGACCATGCGCTGTGCCTCTACCTGCTGCACGAGGCGGGCGCGAACACCTCGCGCGTCCAGTTCGCCACCATGGGCCCGAACCTGCTCGAAGCCCTGCGTCTCGGCCAGGTTGACGCCGGGATGGTGCAGGAGCCGGCGCTGACGCTGATCGAGAAAGCCGGCGGCCGCGTCCTGGTGAACGCGATGATGACCGCCGACGCCCGCAAATATCTCGGCGGCAACTACGAGTTCATGGGCGTGGCGGTGCGCGCCGCCGAGATTCCGTCGCGCACCGACGAAATGAAGGCGCTGGCGCAGGCGCTTTCCGGCGCGCTCCACGCGGTGCAGACGCTATCGCCCGACGAGCTCGTCAAGTCGCTGCCGCCGGAGATGACGACCGGCGCCGACACCGGAGCGATGCGCGACATCCTGGCGAAGTACCGCGCGTCGCTCTACCCGACCACGGTCAAGATCGACCTCGCCGCCGCCAACCGCGTCGCCCAGTCGCTCGAGATCGCCGGATTGCTGCCGCGCGACGCGAAGACCTCGGGGCTCTACGACATCGCCATCGCCGGCTGAGCCGCGCCGCATGCTGCGTGTCGACTCGCTCGCGTTGGCCTATGGCGCGACGCCCGTGCTCGAAGGCGCCAGCATCGAGGTGCCGAGCGGGCGGTTCGTCAGCCTGGTCGGGCCGTCTGGCTCGGGCAAGAGCAGCCTGCTGCGCGCGGTCATCGGCCTGCAGAAGCCGCTCGCCGGCACCATCGAAACCGACATCGGCGCCGGCGAGATCGGCATGCTCTTCCAGGACGACGCTCTGCTGCCCTGGCGCACCGCCGAGCAGAACGTGGCGCTTGGCCTGCGGCTCAAGGGAATCGCCGCCGGCACGGCGGTCGCCAGCGCGCGGCAATGGATCACGCGGCTCGGGCTTTACGGCCTGAGCGAGCGCTTCCCGCGCGAGCTTTCGGGCGGCCAGCGCAAGCGCGTCGCGCTGGCGCAGGTTCTGGCGCGCGAGCCGCAGCTGATCCTGATGGACGAGCCGTTCGCCTCGCTCGACGCCATCGTGCGCGCGCGGGTGACGCAGGATCTGGTGCGGCTTGTCGAGCTACGCGGCATTTCGGTGCTGCTGGTGACGCACGACCTCGAGGAAGCGCTGGCGCTGTCGGACGTCGTCTATCTGCTGTCGCACGGGCCGCGCGCCCGCATCTCCGGCCGCTACGAGGTGCCCTTGCCGCGGCCGCGCGACGTGATCAAGGCGCGCAGCCATCCCGAATTCGCGCCGCTGCTGCAACGCCTGTGGAACGACCTCTCGCGCGAGGTCGGAGAGCGGGCGGCATGAGCCCAAAGACCGCTTGGCTGCGCAAGACCGTCGCGCTCGTCGTCTTGGTCGGCGTGTGGGAGGCCTGCGCCGATTTCGGCTATTTCAACCCGCTCTATATGCCGGCGCCGTCCAAGGTCGCGGTGGTGCTGTTCCAGCTTTTCGTCCAGGGCACGATCTGGCCGCATCTGATCGCCACCTTCGGCGCCGCGCTCGGCGGCCTCGCCGTCGGCCTGATCGTCGGCACCCTGCTCGGCGCGGTCGCGGCCCTGACGCCGATCATCGGCGAGCTGCTGGCGCCGGTGATGATTTCGCTCAACGCCGTGCCGCGCGTCGTACTGGCACCGCTGTTCGTGATCTGGTTCGGCATCGGCATCGGCTCCAAGGTGGCCCTGGCCTTCATCCTGGTCGCGGTGCTGATCTTCTTCACCGTCTTCACCGGCATCCGCGACGTCGACCGCCGCCTGGTCGAGCGCGTGGTCACGCTTGGCGGCGGCCGCGGCGCGCTGTTGCGCGAGGTCTATGGCCCGTCGGTGATCGCCTGGATCCTCGGCAATCTCAAGGTTGCGGTCGGCTTCGCCTTCACCGGCGCGGTGGTCGGCGAGTTCGTGGCGGCGACCAAAGGCCTCGGCTACCTGTTGTCGTTCGCCCAGAGCAGCTACAACTCCGCGTTGATGCTGGCGCTGGTACTCCTCATCATGGGCTTCGTGCTGCTGCTCTTCGGCCTGACTGGCTGGCTCGAGCGGCGGCTGTTGCGCTGGCGCGGCTAGGTGTTCTTCTCGGCTTCGAGCTTTTCGACCAGCGCCGGCAGGACGCGGAGGTCGTAGCCCTTGCGCGCCGCATCGGCAACCATCGGCAGCGCGCTTTCGCCGTCGAGCAGTACGCGCGACAGGCCCCACAGCAGGTAGCAGCGCGTGCCGCTACGGCAATGGGCGAAAGCCGGCCCGTCGCGCAGCATCGCTTTCTGGAACTGCACCACGTCGTTGCGCGTGATGCTGCCGGTGACCACCGGGATGAAATGGTATTTGAGGCCGTGCTTCCTGGCTTCGGCGGCGATCGTCTCGTGGTTGGGCTGGCCGGGCTCCTCGCCGTCGGGTCGGTTGTTGACGATCGAGGCAAAGCCATGCTTGGCGATCTCCGCCACGTCGGCGAGGCCGATCTGCCCCGAGACCGTGAGCTGGTCGTTGATCTTGGTGGCACCCGGCATTCAACCTCCCTGCGCCGGCCAGACGCCGGCCTTTTCGATCTCGTGCATGGCCTTGTCGGTGAACTCGGCCTGGGGCGCGTCGCCGCCGATGACGAACATCAGCAGATATTCCCGATCGGGATCGCCCGGCGTCACGCATTCGAAGCGGCGGATGGCACCGGCGGGAAACGAGATCACGTCGTAGGGATCGAGATCGACGTGCTCGACCCCGATCTTGCTTTCCCAGGCACAGCGCCAGCGGCCAGTCATCGGGATGAAGGTTTCGTTGGTGTCGTGGTTGTGCATCATCGGGCCGTGGCCGGGCTTGGCCTTGCAGAAGCCGAGATTGAAACCTTCGGAAATCGGGATCGCCGACCGCCGCGCCGCATCGTCGCCGACCGGCGAGGTCGCGGCGTCGTTGTCGTCGATCTCGGGCGGCTGGAAGCCGATGACGTTGTAGAGAATGCGCTCGCAACCTGACATCTTGCTGTCGGGCAGGCCGCCGTCGGAGCCCTTGAGGTCCTTGAAGCGCGCCACGCGCTTCAGCATCGCGGCGCGCGAGATGCCTAATTTGGGCAGCTTTTCCATCGGCGGCCTCCCGGTCGAGTTCGGCCGAGGTTAACACGGCCGCAACCTGCCCCCAAGCGGCGGCGCCTGCCTTGAACGCCCGGCCGCCTTCGGCTTTAATCCAGCCGGCGCGGGTGTAGCTCAATGGTAGAGCAGAAGCTTCCCAAGCTTACGACGAGGGTTCGATTCCCTTCACCCGCTCCAGTCTTCCGCCCAGCCGACGCTAGCGCTGCGCCAGCGCCGCCTGCTTCTGCCGGTCGCGGTCACGCACTTTCTGCACGGCCCCGAGCGCCAGCGGATCGAGACCGGCGCCGGCATGCCCTTCGAGATGCGCGACAATCGCCTTGCGCATGCGCGGGTCCCAGTACTTGAACAGATGGTCGGCGATGCTCGCGACCGCCTTGTCCGCCGGCTGATGGGCGAAAAACTTGCCGATCTGGTTGGCCACGTAGACCAGGTTGCTGTCATGCGACATGTTCGGTCGATTCCTGGATGATGCGGTGGCCATTGGTGAAGATTTCGAAGCCGTCGTCGCGCATGACGGCGACGAGCGTGATTCCGGCCTGCGCCGCGAAGCGCACGGCCAGCGCGGTCGGCGCCGAAACCGCGGCGACCACCGGCGCACCGAGCATTGCCGCCTTCTGGATCAGCTCGACCGAGACGCGGCTGGTGAGCAGCACAGCGCCGCTGCCGGCGCGGATGCCGTCGCGCGCTAGCGCGCCGGCCAGTTTGTCGAGGGCGTTGTGCCGGCCGACATCCTCGCGCAGCGCGACGATGCCCCGGCTCGGCTCCCAATAGGCGGCGGCGTGGACGGCGCACGTCTGGCGATTAAGGCGCTGGCCGGCCGGCAGCGCGGCGATGGCAGCGGCGAGTGCCTCGGCCGAAACCCGGAAATCAGACAAGACCGCGCGCGGCGGCCGCTTCGCCTCGGCCAGACTGTCGACACCGCACAGGCCGCAGCCAGTCGGGCCGGCGAGATAACGGCGGCGCGCGGCGAAGGAATCGGCCCGCTCGTCGGCGAGCCACATCCGCACGTCGATGCCATCGTCGTTGGGCGCGATCTCGATGTCGTGAATGTCGGCAGCACGGCTGACGATACCTTCGGATAGGCTGAAGCCGACACCGAAATCCTCAAGGTCCGCCGGCGTCGCCATCATCACCGCATGCGTGACGCGGTTGTAGGTCAGGGCAATGGCGATTTCCTCGGGAATCGCGCGTTCGCCCGGCGCGGCATCGCCACCGCGCCACGCGATCCGCGGCACCCGCCTAACCGGGTTGAAGGCGCCCGCGGTCATTCGGCGGCGGTGGCCGGTACCCTGACAGCGATGCGGCGGCTCTTTTCCGCCAGGTCGCGGTAGCTTTCCTGCCATTCCGTCGGCCCGTTCGACGGCGAGATCTGGACCGCCGTCACCTTGTATTCCGGGCAGCTCGTCGCCCAGTCGGCATAGTCAGTGGTGACCACGTTGGTCTGGGTGTTGGGGTGATGGAAGGTGGTGTAGACCACACCCGGCGCCACGCGCTCGGTGATCCGGGCGCGCAGCGTCGTTTCGCCGGAGCGGCTGGCGAGCCGCACCCAGTCGCCGTCGCGCACGCCGCGCTCCTCGGCATCGTGGGGATGTATCTCCAGCCGATCTTCATCGTGCCAGACAACATTGTCGGTGCGCCGCGTCTGTGCGCCGACGTTGTACTGGCTCAGGATGCGGCCGGTGGTGAGCAGCAGCGGGAAACGCGGTCCGACCTTTTCGTCGGTCGGCACGTACTCGGTGACGATGAAATTACCCTTGCCGCGCACGAAGGTGCCGATATGCATGATCGGTGTACCTTCCGGCGCCTTGTCGTTGCACGGCCACTGGACCGAGCCGAGCTCATCGAGTTTCTTGTACGAGACGCCGGCGAAGGTCGGTGTCAGACGCGCGATCTCGTCCATGATCTCGGACGGATGCGCATAGTCCATGTCGAAGCCCATCGCCTTGGCGATGGCGATGGTGATCTCCCAATCGGCGAAGCCGTTCTTCGGCTGCATCACCTTGCGCACCATGCCGATGCGGCGCTCGGCGTTGATGAACGTGCCGTCCTTCTCGAGAAAGCTCGAACCGGGCAGAAAGATGTGCGCGAAGTTCGCAGTCTCGTTGAGGAACAGGTCCTGCACCACGATGCATTCCATAGCCGCAAGGCCGGCCGTGACGTGCTTGGTGTCGGGATCGGACTGAACGATGTCCTCGCCCTGGACGTAGAGGCCCCTGAAGCTGCCGTCGAGCGCGGCGTCGAACATATTGGGGATGCGCAACCCCGGCTCGGGTTCGAGCGTGACGCCCCAGACGGCCTCGAACAGGGCGCGCGTCGCGTCGTCGGAGATGTGGCGATAGCCCGACAGCTCGTGCGGAAACGAGCCCATGTCGCACGAGCCCTGGACGTTGTTCTGGCCGCGCAGCGGGTTCACGCCGACGCCGCGACGGCCGATATTGCCGGTAGCCATGGCGAGATTGGCCATTCCCATCACCGCCGTCGTGCCTTGACTATGCTCGGTGACGCCGAGGCCGTAATAGATCGCGGCATTGCCGCCGGTGGCATAGAGGCGGGCCGCCGCGCGGATGGCGTCGGCCTCGAGCCCGGCGAGCGGCGCGACCGTCTCCGGGCTGTTCTCCGGCAACGCGGCAAAACTTGCCCATTCGGCGAACGCCGCCTTGTCGCAACGCTCCTCGACGAAGGGGCGGTTGACCAAGCCTTCGGTGACGATGACGTGCGCCAGCGCGTTGAGCACAGCGACGTTGGTGCCGGGCCGGATCGGCAGATGATAAGCCGCTTCGACGTGCGGCGAGTGCACCAGATCGGTGCGCCGCGGGTCGATGACGATCAGCTTGGCCCCGTCGCGCAGACGTCGCTTCATCTGCGAGCCAAAGACCGGATGCGCGTCGGTCGGGTTGGCGCCGATGACGATGATGACGTCGGCCTGTTCGACCGAATCGAAGTCCTGGATTCCGGCCGAAGTGCCAAAGGTCTTGCTCAGGCCATAGCCGGTGGGCGAATGGCAGACGCGCGCGCAGGTGTCGACGTTGTTGTTGCCAAAAACCGCGCGTACCAGCTTCTGGACGAGATAAGTTTCCTCGTTGGTGCAGCGCGACGAGGTGATGCCGCCAATCGAGCCGAGGCCATATTTCGCTTGGATGCGCTTGAATTCGGAGGCGACGCGGGCGAGCGCCTCGTCCCAGGACACTTCACGCCACGGGTCGGTGATCTTCTCGCGCACCATCGGCTTGAGGATGCGGTCGCGATGCGTGGCATAGCCCCAGGCGAAGCGGCCCTTGACGCAGGAATGGCCGTGATTGGCCTTGCCGTCCTTGTACGGCACCATGCGCACCACCTCGTCGCCGCGCATCTCCGCCTTGAAGCTGCAGCCGACGCCACAATAGGCGCAGGTCGTGACCACCGAATGCTCGGGCTGGCCAGCTTCGATGACCGTTTTCTCCATCAGCGTCGCCGTCGGGCAGGCCTGGACGCAGGCGCCGCACGAGACGCACTCGGACTCGAGGAACGACTCGGCCATGCCGGCCTCGATCGTCGATTCGAAGCCGCGACCGTCGACGGTCAGGGCGAAGGTGCCCTGCACCTCCTCACACGCGCGGACACAGCGCGAGCAGACGATGCATTTCGCGGGATCGAAGGTGAAATAGGGGTTGGATTCGTCCTTCGCCGCCTTGAGATGGTTCTCGCCCTCGTAGCCGTAACGCACCTCGCGCAGGCCGACGGCGCCGGCCATATCCTGGAGCTCGCAATTACCGTTCGCCGAACAGGTGAGGCAGTCGAGCGGATGATCCGAGATGTAGAGCTCCATGACGTTGCGCCGGAGCTGCTTCAGGCGCTCGTTCTGCGTCGTCACCGCCATGCCTTCCGCGACCGGCGTGGTGCAGGAGGCCGGCGTGCCGGCACGGCCAGCGATCTCGACCAGGCAAAGGCGGCAGGAGCCGAAGGCGGCGAGCGAATCCGTGGCGCAGAGCCGCGGCACTTCCATGCCCAGCGTCATTGCCGCGCGCATGATCGAAGTACCCTCCGGCACCGTGACAGTGAAACCGTCGATGGTCAGCGTGACGGTCTTTTGGTTCTTGACCGCCGGCGTCCCGTAATCGGTTTCCTTGATCAGCGACATGGAAGCCTCCTATTCAGTGGCGGTGAGCCCGGGTTGCACGCCGAAATCCTCGGGGAAATGGGTCAGCGCACTCATCACCGGATAGGGTGCGAAACCGCCGAGCGCGCACAGCGAGCCCAATTTCATGGTGACGCAGAGTTCCTTGATCAACGCGAGATTGGCGGCGTGATTCTCGCCGCGCACGATGCGATCAATGACCTCGACGCCGCGCGTCGAGCCGATGCGGCACGGCGTGCACTTGCCGCAGGACTCGATGGCGCAGAATTCCATCGCGAAGCGCGCCTGGCGCGCCATGTCGACTGTGTCATCGAAGACGACCACACCGCCATGGCCGATAAGGCCATCGCGCGCGGCGAAGGCCTCGTAGTCGAACGGCGTATCAAACAGGGCGCGCGGGAAATAGGCGCCCAACGGTCCGCCGACCTGAACCGTGCGCACCGGCCGGCCCGAAGCGGTTCCGCCGCCGATGTCGTCGACCAATTCGCCCAAGGTCAGGCCGAAACCCGCCTCGAACAACCCGCCGTATTTGATGTTGCCGGCGAGTTGGATCGGCATCGTGCCGCGCGACCGTCCCATGCCGACATCGGCATAGGCCTTGGCGCCTGCCGCCAAAATGAATGGCACCGAAGCAAGCGAGATGACATTGTTGACCACGGTCGGCAGATTGAACAGGCCATGATGCGCCGGCAGCGGCGGCTTGGCGCGCACCATGCCGCGCTTGCCTTCGAGGCTTTCGAGCAGCGCGGTCTCCTCGCCGCAGACATAGGCGCCGGCGCCGACCCGGATCTGGATATCGAACGCATGGGTCGATCCGGCCAGCTTGGGCCCGAGATAGCGTTCGGCGCGTGCGACCGCCAAGGCGCGGCCGAACGTCTCGATCGCGTGCGGATATTCCGAGCGGATGTAGACGTAACCCTGGGTCGCACCGACGGCGATACCGGCGATGGTCATACCTTCGATCAGGACGAAGGGATCGCTTTCCATGATCATGCGGTCGGCGTAGGTGCCGGAATCGCCCTCGTCGGCGTTGCAGACGATGTATTTCTGCGACGCGGTCGTCTGGGCGGTCGTGCGCCATTTGATTCCGGTCGGGAAGCCGGCGCCGCCGCGGCCGCGCAGGCCCGAGCGGGTGATTTCCTCGACGATGGCGGCGGGCTCCAGGGTGAGCGCGCGCTCCAGCCCCTTGAAGCCGCCATGCGCCCGGTAATCCGCCACGGACAATCGATCGACGATGCCGCAGCGCGCGAAGGTGAAGCGCCGCTGACGCTTCAGGAGCGGGATCGCTTCCGGACGGCCCAGGCGGAGCGCGTGCGGCTTGCCGTCGAGAAAGCCGGCAGCGAACAGCCCATCGACGTCGGCCACCGTCACCGGACCATAGGCGATGCGCTCGCCCTCGGAGGCGACTTCGATCATCGGCTCGAGCCAGAACAGGCCGCGCGAGCCGGTGCGGACGATCTCGGCGTCGATCTGGCGCCGCCGCAGCGCCGCGACGATCGTCCGCTCGACATCGTCCGAACCGACCGCAAGCGCGGCGGCGTCACGCGGAACGAAAATGCGCGGCCGGGTCATGGCCGCCGTGCCCGGTCGATGAGGTTGTCAAGGCGCGTGTCGTCGAGACGGCCGAAGACCTGGCTGTCGAGCATCGCCGCCGGGGCGCAGGCGCACAAGCCGAGACAAAACACTGGCTCGAGCGTCAGCCGCCGGTCGGTGGTGGTTTCATGCCAATCGACGCGCAGCTTCCTCGCGCGCATGCGCGGCGAGCGCGTCAGCGCCCATCGACTGACAGGCCTCGGCGCGACAGAGCTTGAGGACATGCTCGCCGGGCGGCGTCGAACGGAAATCGTGATAAAAGGTGACGATGCCGTGCATCTCGGCGCGCGACAGGTTCAGCGTCGCCGCCACCATCTTCGCGGCATCGGGGTGGACGTATCCAAAGGCTTCCTGCAGCGCGCGCAAAATCGGCAGCGCAGCGGCCGCCTGTTTTGCGTGCTGATTGATAATTTCAACCGCGCGCTGTTCGCTCCAATTCTTGTAACTCGCCATGGGAGCTCCGCGCTGTTTGAGTAACGCGGATATGACGCTGATGCGTCATCGGCTTCAATAAAGCGGAATCGTGTTGCGATAGAATATTCCTATTTAATAGGCGTACTCTATCGTCCGATTTGCAGTCCCTCTGCGACGTCGGAATTCGCGATTTCCACGTCGAGGACCTTGGCCACCTTCAGCGCTTCGGTGACGAGCGCGGCGGTCGTCGGCGTCATGGCTTCCCGTTTCGGAACGACGAGCCCCACCGTATGGAACGCCGCCGGTTCGACGATCGGGATCGCCTGCACCGCGCCGGTCAGTCCGAGCGTCTCGGCCAGGATCGCCGGCATGACGCTGGCCCAGCGGCCGGTCCGCACGTGGGAAACCAGTACGGTCATCGAATTGGATTCCAGCGTCGGGACCTGGTCTTCGCCGTTGCCGGAGTCGTGCAAGAGCCGGTTGATGATGCGTCGGTTCTGGTTGTCCGGCGTGAGGAGACAGAGCGGAATGTGCCCGACCTCGGCCCAGGTCACACTCCGGCGATTGCCAAGCGGGCTGTCGGCCGAGATCAGCAACTGATAGCGTTCGCGGTAGAGCGGAATCGCGCGCACGTTGCCGGTCGGCTCGTTGTCGAGATAGGTGATACCGGCGTCGACTTGCAGATTGTCGAGCCAAGTCAGCGCCTCGATCGACGTGCTCGAGCGGATGGTGAAGCGCACGTCGGGATGGCGCTCGCGATAGGGCGTGGTCAAGGCGGAAACCATAGGCAGCGCGGTCGGAATCACGGCGATGCGCAGATGCCCGACCAACCGCCCTTGTTTGAGCGCGTTGACTTCCTGGCGCATGGCGCGAACGTCGCCGACGATGCGCTTGGCCCAGCCGAGAACCCGATCGCCTTCCGGCGTCAGGCCGACGAAGCGCGAGCTACGGTTGACGAGTAGGATGCCGAAAAGATCCTCGAGCTGCTTGACGCCAGCCGACAGCGTCGGCTGCGTCACGCCGCAGACCTCGGCAGCGCGTCCGAAGTGGCGCTCGCGCGCGAGCGCCAGAAGAAATTCGAGCTTATCGATCACGTCGACGATGCGGCATGGCCCGTGGGGTGAACCATTATCGGGAAAAGCGGCCGTGAAATCCACGTGCACGCACGATTCGATCGCAATATTCGCCCAGACGCCGCGGCAACTGCTCGACGAAAATCCTGCAACGCCCTTCATAATAGAGCACCCCTATCGAATGACGGCCGTTCTTTATCGCGCCTACGCCTCTCTGTCCGGTGAGCGCCCTCCGTCGCATACTGATGCGCCATGCTGGCGATGATTCTCGAGCGGGCGCGCGCGCCGCTCCGCGCCATCGATCGCACGCCGCCCGAACCGGGGCCCGGCCAGGCGCTGATCCGGGCGCGCGCCTGCGGCGTCTGCCGCACCGATCTGACGTCGTCGACGGCGAGCTGCCCGAACCCAAGCTGCCTCTGGTGCCCGGCCACGAGATCATCGGCCAGGTCGAGACCCTCGGCGCCGGCGCCGAGCGGCTGCGGATCGGCGACCGCGTCGGCGTGCCGTGGCTCGGCTGGACGTGCGGCATTTGCGAATTCTGCCGCAGCGGCCGCGAGAATCTGTGCGACCGGGCGCGTTTCACCGGCTATCAGATCGACGGCTGTTATGCCGAATACGCCGTGGCGGACGAGCGGTTCTGCTTCGTCGTGCCGACGGGATTCGACGATCGCGAAGCGGCGCCGCTGATGTACGCCGGCTTGATTGGCCATTGCGCGCTGCGAATGGCAGGCGAGGCCCGGCGTCTCGGCTTCTACGGCTTCGGCGCCGCGGTGCATATCGCGGTGCAGATCGCCCGTTATCGCGGCCAGGAGGTTTTCACCTTACACCAAGTCGGGCGACGCCACGGGCCAGGAGTTCGCCCGTTCGCTGGGCGCGGCTTGGACCGGCGGCTCGGATACGATGCCGCCCGCGGCGCTCGACGCCGCGTTGATCTTCGCCCCAGTGGGGGCGCTGGTGCCGGCGGCGCTGGCCGCGACCGTGAAAGGCGGTACCGTCGTCTGCGCCGGCATTCACATGAGCGACATTCCGCGCTTTCCCTACCGGCTGCTATGGGAAGAGCGCGCCGTGCGTTCGGTCGCCAACCTCACGCGCGCCGACGGCGAAGAGTTCCTGGCGCTGGCGGCGCGCGCCAAGCTGCGGACGACGACGGTGCCCTTTCCGCTAGTGCAGGCGAACGAGGCCCTGGACCAGCCGCGCGACGGGCGCTTCGAGGGCTCCGCGGTGCTTTTGCCCTAGGATTTCCGGCTCTGCGCCGCGTTCTCGCGCGCCAGCAACGCGCGCTTGCGCTCGATGCCCCAGCGATAACCGCCGAGCCCGCCGTCGCGGCGCACCACTCGATGGCACGGGATTGCGATCGCCGCCGGATTCGCGGCGCAGGCTCCGGCAACGGCGCGCACCGCGCGCGGCCGGCCGATGCGCTTGGCGATCTCGGTATAGGTTGCGGTCGCGCCCAACGGGATCGCACGCAGCGCCTGCCAGACGCGCTGTTGGAAGGCCGTACCGCGTAAATCGAGCGGCAGGTCCGCGACCGTACCCGGCTGCTCGACCAGGCCGACGACGCGCGCCACCAGATCCGCGAACGACTTGTCGTCGCCGATCAGATGCGCTTTGGGAAACCGCTCCCGCAGATCGCGTGCGAGCCGATCGGCATCGTCGCCCAACGCGATCATGCAGATGCCCTTCGCGGTCACCGCAACCAGGACCAGACCGAGCGCGCATCGGCCGATCGCGAAGCGGATCGCGACGCCGGCGCCGCCGGCGCGGAATTCCCGCGGCCGCATGCCGAGCAATTCGTCCGCCACGGCGTAGAATCGTCCGCTGGAGCCGAACCCAGAATCGTAGATGGCCTCGGTCACGCTGCCGGCGCGCGGCAACACGGCGTGCAGGCGCTTGGCGCGACAGGCGGCGGCATAGGCCCGCGGCGTCACCCCGGTAACCGCCTTGAAAAGGCGATGGAAGTGAAAGCGGCTCATGCCGGCGTCGCGCGCCAACGTGGCGAGCGCCGGCGTGGTCTCCGCCACCTCGATCGCGCGACAAGCGGCGGCGACGATGGTGGCGCGGCGGGCAGCGGGCGGCGGCGCATCCGGCCGGCATCGCTTGCATGGACGAAAGCCAGCGGCTTCGGCCGCCGCTCGGCTCTCGTGGAAGGTGACGTTCTCGCGCTTCGCCAGCCGCGCCGTGCAGCCGGGTCGGCAGTAAACGCCGGTGGTCCGCACCGAATAGTAAAAGTGGCCGTCGGCGGCCACGTCGCGCCGCCGAACCGCGTCCCAGCGTTCCGCCTCGGTCGCGAAGGCCTGTGCGCCGTTCGGCGCCTTGAGTGCTGCCAGAGCCATGATCCGCTCCATATCGATGGCGTCACGGTCCGATCCGCGCCGCAACCCCTATTTGGCATAGCCAGCGACAGGCCACACTCCGGCGCTTGCTCTCGAATTCGCGCGCCTAGACCTTAAGACGCCGGACCCAGGCGGCGAGAGCCGCCATCAACTCGCGGATGAATTTGGGCGACGCCTCGTCGGTCAGGTGGCCCTGGGCGTCGAACTTGTTCTGCGCCTGCGGGATCATCACCTCGGGCTTGTTGAGCGGAATCATGTCGAGGAACACGCAGGTCTGGCGAAGGTGATATTGCGCCCGGCCGGTGCCGAACAGGCCCATGCTCGCGCCCATCATCGCCACCGGCTTGCCGGCGAACGGCTGATCGGGCGGCCTCGACGCCCAGTCGATGGCGTTCTTGAGCACGCCGGGCATCGAATAGTTGTATTCCGGCGTGACGAACAGCAATCCGTCAGCCGCCTTGATTCGCCGGCGCAGATCCTCGACCACGGGCGGGAAACCCTGCTGACGGATGTCCTCGTTGTAGGGCGGAATCTCGCCGAGCCGGTCGTACTGATCGAGCGTCATGCCGGGCGGCAGGTTTTCCGCGGCCACCTTGAGCGCCATGCGGTTATAGGAGCCCTTGCGCAAGCTGCCGCAGATCGCGAAGACCTTGATCGTATCAGCCATGACCTCTCCATCGCCTCATGCGCGCACAAAAAGCACGGCGCGTCGGCCGGATCAAGACCGGCCATGTCCGCGTCGACGCCTCAGAGACCGAACGCGAAGCGGAACCCGGCATAGCTGTCCTCGCCTTGCTGGCCATAGAACTCCTTGCTGCGCGTCAACAATCCGATGTCGAGGCGGACGTCGTCTTGCCAGAAAAGCGCGGCGCCCGCCGTCAGATCGCCGACCAGCGGCTTCTTCTCGACATGTGCGCTCGACGCGAAACTGTTGCCGTCGAGGAAGATGTTGCGCGCAACCGCGCGGCCTTCGGCACCGGTGAAAACATACCAGCCAAGCGGCTCGGTCATGCCGGCCGCGTCGAACCAGTCGGTGCCGGACGGCGCCGGGCGGATGCGCGCCGGACCGTAATCGGCGTTGAGGTCCTGGCCGATGCGCAGCACGCCGCCGACCGCGCCATAGGTGAACACGTTGCCGGCGGTCACGCCGGCCGACGGCACGACATCGACGCCGACGCCGCCGAGATCGGCCAAGCGCACGCGCCAATGCTTGCCGTAGGACATTGCCAGGCCGGGCTCGTTCTTCAGCTGGCCGTGCCAGCCCTGCCCGCCGGGGATGCCGACGATGAACTGATGCCAGTCGTTCTGCACTTGGCGGCCGAGCGCCACCGGGCCGACCACGCCGAGCAGCAATTCCAGGTTGGTAAGCTGGTTGCCGTTTTCCTGCAGCAGCGCGCCGCCGGTATAGAGCCAGCCGGCGTAAGGACGGTCGCGCGGATCGGGCGGATTGAGCGTGAGATTGGCCGGCGTGAAGATGCTCTGGCCGAGCACAATCCAGTCGAAGCGGCGCTCGCTTCCGGCCGCGTCCGGAAACAGCGGCGACACCGGATCGAACGACTGGTAGCGCCAATCGGCCGGCGACAGCGGATCGGACAGATACGCGCCACGGATGCCCTGGGTGTAGTGCTTGTCGCTGGTGAAGAAGAGCGAGTCGTTCTCTTCGAGAATCGAGAGCTGCTCGGCGTGCGCCGCCGCCGCACAGAGGCACGCTCCGGCCACGAAAACGGCGGCATGGGCTCGCATCGTCCCGTATTAATGCGTCGAGGCCCGATTTGGCTCCGTGCCAGCTTGGGTTAGGGCGCCGCGCTGCCACCAGCCGCCGCCCATTGCCAGGAACAGTTGCGCCGTGTCGACATAACGCTGCGCCACCGCCTGGGCGTAGCCGAGACGGGCGCGCTGATAGAGCCGCGAAGCATCGAGCACCTGCAGCAGGGCCACCTCACCGGCCTGATAGGCGCGGCGGGTCAGGTCGAGCGACCGGCGGGAGGATTCGAGCGCGGCGCGCTGCTCGTCGAGCAGCTGCGTGTCGTGGTCGAGCGCGTCCAGGGTATCGGCCACCTGGGCGAAGGATTGCAGCACGATCTGCTGATAGGTTGCGCGCGCCGACTCGAAGTTGTTCTCGGCCGCGCGCTCTTGCGCCCGGAGCGCGCCGCCGTGGAACAGCGGCGCGGTGACGCCAGCGCCGAAGTTCCAGACATTGCCGCTGGCCGTCAGCACCGTGTGGGGCGCGAACCCGATCTGCCCGACCGCGGCGCTCAGGGTGACGTCGGGATAGAACTGCGCCGCGGCAACGCCGACCGCCGCCGAGGCGGCATGGAGCTCGGCTTCGGCGGCCAGGATGTCCGGACGTTGATGCACCAGCGCCGACGGCAAGCTGAGCGGAACGTCGGCCGGCAGGGTCAGCGAATCGAGCGTGAAATCCGGCGGCGACCAGGTGCCCGGGGTCTCCGCCACCAGTACCGTCAGCGCATGCCGGGCGATGCTCAGCCGTTGCTGCAGCGGCGGCAGCAAGGTGCGGTCCGTGGCCAGCTGACTGCGGGCGCTTTCGACGTCGAGATCGGTCGCGCCGCCGGCTTGGACGCTTCCCCGTACCAGCGCAAGGAGGTTGTGGTCATCGGCAACCACGTCGTTAACGGCGGCGATCTGCGCGTTGATCGTGGCGATGCCGATGGCGTCGGTCACGGCATTGCCGGTCACGGCGAGATAAGCCGCGGTCAGCTGATAGCGCTCGACGTCGGCTTGGGCCTCGCGCTGCTCGACGAGGCGGCGATTGCGGCCGAAGGGATCGAGCGAATAGCTGACCGTGGGTCCGATCGAGAACACGTTGAACGTGGCCGGCGGCTGCTTGAGGCCGAAGGCGGCGAAGCTCACCTTCTCGCGCTCGGCCAATGCGGCGAAATCGAGCCGCGGAAAGAGTTCGCCACGCGCGGCTACGACGATGTTCCGGGCCGCTGCGAGATTGGCGTGCGCTGCCGCGAGATCTTGATTGCCGGCGATCGCCTGTTTCAGCACCCGATCGAGCGCCGGCGAGCGATAAAGGGCCCACCAATCGCCGGCGATCTTCCGGCCGACGGCAATACGCTGCGTCGGCTCGCCCGCAACCGGCGGCGGCGCGGCGTGGGCGGTGTCATAGGCCTGATCGCTCGGCGGCGACGGCAGCGTGAAATTCGGACCGACGGTGCAACCGGCGAGTAGCGCGCCGATCAGCAGCGGCGCCAGTGCCGGGCGCACCAGCATGGACAGCTCCGAGGTTTCGGGTGGCTACCAATAGGCCCGCGACAGCGACGTTGCAACGCTATGAGGTCCACCACCCCTGCATGGTGGCCGTGCATGCCGTTCAGGCGGCGACGGTTTGCCGGAACGTACGTTCGGGCGGCAGCGTCAGACGCGCCGTGGTGCCGTAACCGACGGCGCTTTCGAGCCGCAAGGTCCCGCCATGCAGCTCGGCCAGCGATTTGGCGATCGGCAGGCCGAGACCGGTACCTTCCTGGGTGCGGGCGAGCGAACCGTCGACCTGATAGAACGGCTCCATCACGTGGCTGATCTGGTCCGGCGGGATGCCGATACCGGTATCCTCGACGTCGATCTGGATCCCGCCGACCTCGTTCGTGCCCGCCAGCACGCGCACCTCGCGTTCGGCCGGCGTGAACTTGACCGCGTTCGACAGCAGGTTAAGCAGTATCTGCCGCAGGCGACGCTCGTCGCCGCGGAAATTCGGCACGTTCGCCGCCACCTTGACCTCGATCGCGACGCCCTTCTTGTTGGCGACCGGCGTGACGAAGCGGACGCTGTCGCCGATCAGGGTCGCCGCGTCGATCAGGCTTTCGTTCAGCGAAAGCTGCTTGGCGTCCGATTTGGCAAAATCCAGGATGTCGTTGATGATCGACAGCAGCTGCGCGCCGCTGCGGTTGATGTCCTTGGCATAGTCGCGGTAGCGGCCCTCGACGAGCTTGCCCTGCGCGTCGTTCATGATGATCTCGGAGAAGCCGAGGATGGCGTTGAGCGGCGTGCGCAGCTCGTGGTTCATGTTGGCGATGAATTCGCTCTTGAGACGGCTGGCGTCTTCCGACACCTGCTTGGCCTGAAGCAACTCGGCGACGGCGCGCTCGCGCTCGGTCACGTCATGGAAAGTGATGATGACGCCGCCGATCGAGGGTTCGTGCGACATGTTGCACAGGGTCGCCTCGTAATCGCTCAGCGACCCTCCGGCTTTCCGGATCTTCAGATGATCGACATGCGCCGCCGCAGAACGCGGGCCGTGCACGATCAAGGCGCGACGCAGCAGATCGACACCCTGACCTTCGACGAGGTCGAAGACGCTGCTGCCTTCCCGCGCCTTGGCTTCGAAACCGGCCAAGCCCTGCGATTGCACCGCCAGGGTGATCTGGCCGGTCCGCGTCACCACCAGGAAGATGTCGTTCGAGCTCTGCACCAGATGGCGGAAGCGTTCGGTGGTGGACTGGACGATATGCTGTTCGCGCACGCGCGCGCCTTCGAGATACATGTCGAACTTGGCGGACAACAGCTCGAGGCCGAGGATGATCGCGCTGGCGAGGGCGATCACGAGCGCGAGGGTGCCGCGATCGAGCTGGGCCGTCTGGGGATGCAGCAGGGTCGGCACGGCCGTGAAGCATGCGGCTTCCATGCCCGTGTAATGCATGCCGTAGACGGCGGCGCCCATGACCACGGCGGCGCCGGCGCGCCATAGGCTTCCCTTCTCGCGCATCGCGATCCATAACGCGACTGTCGCCGCGACGCAGGCGATGACGACCGAAAGGCCGACGACCAACGGATTGTAGCTGACGGTGGCTGGCAGGCGGATCGCCGCCATGCCGGTGTAGTGCATGGCCGCGACGCCGATGCCCATGATCGTGCCGGCAAGCACGAGCCGCCGGGTTGTCCGCGCGCCGCCGATGATCGCAAACCCGACCGCGGTGACGTCGATGGCGATCGCCAGCGAGATCAGCGTGGTCGGAATGTTGTAGCCGACCGGCACCGGCAACGAGAATGCCAGCATGCCGATGAAATGCATCGACCAGATGCCGCCGCCCATCGCGGTCGCGGCAGCGACGATCCAGCCGATGCGGGCCCAGCCCGCCGACGACCAAATGCGCGCCGCGACGTTGAGGCTGACAAACGACGCCCAGGTGGCGACGCCCATCGACAAAAGGACGAGCAGCGGATCGTATGTGCCGTTAAGGATTCCGGTCATGCATCAGGCTTTTTAACGAAGAAAATCTGCGGTGAAGCATGGATGAGAATCCTTAACGTTGGGTTTGCCGAGATGCGCTGCGCCAAACCACGCGCTATGGTGAAGGAAGGGTTAACGCCGGAGGCGACGATGCGCGAAACCGACGCCATGCGCGACGCACGGGCGGTCACGCTGCACCGGACGGGCAACGGGCCACCCGTGGTTTTGCTGCACTGCCTCGGCGTCGATCATCGGCTGTGGCCGATCGCGCTCGCCGGCATGGAGCGCGAGCACACACTCCTCGCCTATGATTTCCCCGGCCATGGGGCGAGTCCGGTCCCCTTGGCCCCTTACGGCATCGCCGATCTGTCGGCGCAGCTCGCGGCGGTGCTCGATCGCGCCGGCATCGCGCGGGCGACGCTTGCCGGCATATCACTCGGCGGCCTGGTGGCGCAGCATTTCGCCGTCCGCCATCCGGCACGGGTCGATCGGCTCGTGCTGATCGACACGACGCCGTGCTACACTGACGAATTGCGCAAGATGTGGGCCGTGCGCGCCGCGCAAGCCCGCCAGGACGGCGTCGGCGCGCTGATTCCTGGCCTGCTCGAGATCTGGTTCACCAAGGCGTTCGCCGCTCAGGACCCGCCGGCGGTGCGCTATGTCCGCGGCGCGCTCGAACTCTGCCCGGGCGAAGGCTATGCTCGCGCCTGCGAGGCGCTCGCGGCCGCTGATCTGCGCGATCTGGCGGCCAAAATCGCCGCGCCGACCCTGGTGGTCTGCGGCGAGCAGGACATCCCGAGCTTCCTCGACGCGGCGCGCTGGCTTGATGCCAACATCGCGAATTCGCGGCTGGCGTGGCTGGCGCCGGCGCGGCACGCTTCGATCCTCGAGCGGCCGGAAGCCTTCCGGCGGGCGCTACGCGAGTTCCTCGTCTAACGCGGCAAGTCGGATCGGCCCATCAGGAATTCGTCGACCGCGCGAGCGCATTGCCGGCCCTCGCGGATCGCCCAAACCACCAGCGACTGGCCGCGGCGCGCGTCGCCGGCGGCGAACACCTTGTCGACGCTGGTGCGGTAGTCTTCGGTATTGGCCTTGATGTTGCCGCGCGGGTCGAGCGCCACGCCGACGCCTTCGACCGCGCCCGACTTGACCGGATGGACGAAGCCCATGGCCAGCAGCACGAGTTCGGCGGGGATGTGAAAGGCGCTGTTCGACAGCTCAACCATCTGCATGCGGCCATCCGCGTCGCGATGCCACTGCACGCGCACGCAATCGAGGCCGGTGACGCTGCCGTCCTTGCTGGCGAAACCCTTGGTCACGACCGACCAATCGCGGTCGACCCCTTCCTCCTGCGACGACGAGGTGCGCAGCTTCATCGGCCAATCCGGCCAGGTCAGTAGCTTGTCCTCGTGTTCGGGCGGCTGCGGCATGATCTCGATCTGCGTGATTGACTTGGCGCCCTGCCGGTTCGAGGTGCCGATGCAGTCGGAGCCGGTATCGCCACCGCCGATCACCAGCACGTTCTTGCCACCGGCGAGGATGTCCGCGCCGTCGAACTTTTCGCCGGCGACGCGGTGATTCTGCTGGGTCAGGAAATCCATTGCGAAATTGATGCCGGCGAGCTCGCAGCCTGACACCGGCAGATCGCGCGGCTGCTCGGCGCCGATGGCGAAGACCACGGCGTCGTTCGCCTTCATCAGCTTCGCCACCGGCACGTTGCGGCCGACATGCGCGTTGACATGGAAGACCACGCCTTCGGCCCGCATCTGGGCAATCCGCCGGTCGACGACGTGCTTTTCGAGCTTGAAGTCGGGAATGCCGAGCCGCAGCAGCCCGCCGATCCGCGGCGATTTCTCGTAGACGGCGACGTCGTGCCCGGCGCGCGCAAGCTGCTGGGCGCAGGCGAGCCCCGCCGGGCCAGAGCCGATGACGGCTACGCGCTTGCCGGTGCGGTGCTTGGCCGGCATGGGCACGACCCAGCCGGCTTCCCAGCCGCGGTCGGCGATGGCCTGCTCGATGGTCTTGATGGTAACCGGCGATTCGATGAGGTTCAGCGTGCACGAGGCTTCGCACGGCGCCGGACAGATGCGTCCGGTGAAGTCGGGGAAATTGTTGGTCGAGTGCAGCACCTCGAGCGCGCGCTGCGTGTCGCCTTCGTAGACCAGGTCGTTCCAGTCCGGGATGATGTTGTTGACCGGGCACGCGACGTGACAGTACGGCGTGCCGCAATCCATGCAGCGCCCGGCCTGGCGCTTCAACTCGTCGGGCGGCAGCGCCTCGGTGAATTCGCGATAGTGCTTGAGGCGTGCCTCGACCGGCGCGTAGGCATGGTCTCGCCGCTCGAACTCCATGAACCCGGTCGGCTTAGCCATCGGATCAGGCGCTCACCGCGACGCCAATCGCCGCCGGCGCGGCCTTCTGCGCTTGCTCGATCTTCTGCAGGGCACGCCGATATTCGACCGGCATGACCTTGACGAACTGATTCTGCCAGTGCGTCCAGTTTTCGAGAATCATGCGGGCGCGCGGGCTTTGCGTCAGCCGCGCGTGCCGCTCGATCATCCGCCGCAACAGGCGAATGTCGTTCTCGTGCAGCGAATAGGCGAATGCGATCGGCTGGTCGGCGTCCACCGGGCCGTCCTCGCCCTGGAGCGACTCGAGCTCGACCATCGCGGTGTTGCAGCGTGTCTTGAAATCGCCGCGCTCGTCGAGCACGTAGGCGACGCCGCCGCTCATTCCGGCGGCGAAATTCAGACCGGTGTCGCCGAGCACGGCGACGATGCCGCCGGTCATGTATTCGCAGCAATGCGCGCCGGCGCCTTCGATCACCGCGATCGCACCAGAGTTGCGCACGGCGAAGCGCTCGCCAGCGACGCCGCTGAAATAGCACTCGCCGCTGATCGCGCCGTAGAGCACGGTGTTGCCGACGATGATGCTCTTGTCGCGCGCCAGCTTGCTGTCGTCCGGCGGATAGACCACCAGCCGGCCGCCCGACAGGCCCTTGCCGGCATAGTCGTTGGTGGCGCCTTCGAGCGTGAAGGCGATGCCGCGCGCCAGGAACCCGCCGAAGGTCTGGCCGCCGGTGCCCTTGAAGCGGACGTCGATGGTGGCATCGGGCAGGCCGGCGTCGCCGTAGCGCCGCGCCAGCTCGCCCGACAGCATGGCGCCGACGGTGCGGTTGACGTTGCGGACCGGCAGCTCGATCTTGACCTTCTTGCCCTTTTCAAGTGCCGGCTTGGCCAAGGCGATCAGCTTGTGGTCGAGCGCCTTTTCGAGCCGGTGGTTCTGCGCCTCGCATTGATAGGTCTTGGTGCCGGGCGGCACCTGCGGCCGGTGCAGCACGCGGCTTAAGTCGATCTGCCCCGCCTTCGGATGGTTCGAGCCGCGGCGCATCATCAGCCGGTCGGCGCGGCCGATCATCTCGTTGAAGGTGCGGAAGCCGAGCTTGGCCATCAGCTCGCGCGTCTCTTCGGCGACGAAGCGGAAGAAGGTGATGACGTCCTCGGGCTTGCCGACGAAGCGCTTGCGCAGCTCGGCGTCCTGGGTCGCGACCCCGACCGGGCAGGTGTTGAGGTGGCATTTGCGCATCATCACGCAGCCTTCGGCGATGAGCGAGGCGGTGCCGAAGGCGAACTCGTCGGCGCCCAGGAGCGCGCCGATGATGACATCGCGGCCGGTGCGCATGCCGCCGTCGACCTGCACCGCGATGCGCCCGCGCAGGCCGTTCAGCACCAGGGTCTGATGCGTTTCGGCGAGGCCGATCTCCCACGGCTCGCCGGCATGATGGATCGAGGTCAGCGGCGAGGCGCCGGTGCCGCCCTCGTGGCCAGCGATGGTGACGTGGTCGGCATAGGCCTTGGCGACGCCGGCGGCGACCGTCCCGATGCCGATCTCGGCCACCAGCTTGACGCTGATCCACGCCTTGGGATTGACGTTCTTCAGGTCGTGGATGAGCTGCGCCAGATCCTCGATCGAGTAGATATCGTGATGCGGCGGCGGCGAAATCAGCCCGACGCCGGGCACTGAATGGCGGGTCTTTGCGATCCAGTCGCTGATCTTGTGCCCGGGCAACTGGCCGCCTTCGCCCGGCTTGGCGCCTTGCGCCATCTTGATCTGGAGCATGTCGCCGTTGACCAGGTACTCGGCGTTGACGCCGAAGCGGCCGGAAGCGACCTGCTTGATCGCCGAGCGCATCGAATCGCCGTTGTCGAGTGGCTTGTAGCGCCGCGGGTCCTCGCCGCCCTCGCCGGTGTTGGAGCGCCCGCCGATGCGGTTCATGGCGATGGCGAGCGTGGTGTGCGCCTCCCATGAGATCGAGCCGAACGACATCGCGCCGGTCGAGAACCGCCGCATGATGTTCTCCACCGGCTCGACCTGATCGAGCAGAATCGGCTCGGGCGCAAAATCGAAATCGAGCAGGCCGCGAAGCGCGACCGCGCCGTCCTCCTGGTCGCCGGTGCGACGGGCGTATTCCTTGTACTTGCGATAGTTGTTGCCGCGCACCGCGTGCTGCAGCAGGGCGACCGTATCCATGGTCCAGACGTGTTGCTCGCCGCGCACGCGGTAGAGGATTTCGCCGCCCGGGTCGAGCGCGTTGCGATAGATCGGCGCGTCGCCGAACGCCAGCCGATGGCGCCGCACCGTCTCGTCGGCGATCTCCTTGAGGCCGATGCCCTCGACCGGCGAGGTGGTGCCGGTGAAGTATTCGTCGAGGACGGCGCGGTTGAGGCCGACGGCGTCGAAGATCTGCGCGCCGCAATAGGACTGGAAGGTGCAGATGCCCATCTTGGACATCACCTTCATGATCCCCTTGGTCAGGGCCTTGATGTAGCGCTTCTGCGCCTCGATCTCGGTGACCAGCTTCTCGCCCAAATCGCGCTTCAGCGCAGCGATGCTGTCGAGCGCCAGATAGGGATTGATCGCCTCGGCGCCGTAGCCGGCGAGCAGGCAGATGTCGTGCAGCTGCCGCGCCTCGCCGCTCTCGACCACCAAGCCGACCTCGGTGCGCAGGCCCTCGCGGATCAGGCTGTGATGGACCGCGGCGATCGCGAGCAGCGACGGCATCGCGATGTGCTCGGCGTCGAGCGCGCGATCCGACAGCACGATGATGTTGGAGCCGGCCCGCACCGCGTCCATGGCCTGGCCGCAGATGCGCTTCAGCGCCGGTTCCATGCCGTCGACGCTCTCGGTCGCGGGATAGCAGATCGAGAGCGTGAAGCTCTTGAAATGGCCGTTGGTGTTGTCCTCGATGCGGCGGATTCGCTCCATGTCCATGTTGGTCAGGACAGGCTGATGCAGCTCGAGACGGATGTGCGAGCCGCCGGTCTCGAGATCGAGCAAATTCGGACGCGGCCCCACCAGCGAGACCAGCGCCATGACCAACTCTTCGCGGATGCTGTCGATCGGCGGGTTCGTCACCTGGGCGAAACGTTGCTGGAAATAGTCGAACAGCAGCTTCGGGCGATCGGAGAGTACTGCGAGGGGCGTATCGCGCCCCATCGAGCCGACAGTGTCCTCTGCCGTCAGTACCATCGGCTTGAGGAAGAACTTGACGTCTTCCTGGGTATAACCGAAGGCCTGCTGGCGATCGAGCAACACGTCCGCCGGCGGCGGCAGCGGCGCCACCTCTTCAGGCAGCGATTCGAGCTTGATCTGCGTCTGGTCGAGCCACTTCTGATACGGCTTGGCGCGCGCGATCTCGGCCTTGAGCTCGACGTCGTCGACGATCCGGCCCTTGGCGAGGTCGACCAGCAGCATCTTGCCGGGCTCGAGGCGCCACTTGCGGACGATCTTCTCCTCGGGCACGTCGAGCACGCCGGCTTCCGACGCCATGACCACGTGATCGTCCGATGTCACGAAAAAACGCGCTGGCCGCAAGCCATTGCGGTCGAGGGTGGCGCCGATCTGGCGGCCGTCGGTGAAGGCGAGCGCCGCCGGACCGTCCCACGGCTCCATCAGCGCCGCGTGATATTCGTAGAAAGCGCGCCGATCCTTGTCCATCAGCGGGTTCTCGGACCACGCCTCGGGAATCATCATCATCAGCGCGTGGATCATCGGATAGCCGCCGGCGATCAGCAGCTCGAGGCAGTTGTCGAGCGTCGCCGAGTCGGAGTTTCCATCGCCAATCAGCGGCCAGAGCTTCGCCAGATCGTCGCCCAGCAGCTTCGATGTCATCGAGTGACGCCGGGCCATCATCCAGTTGATGTTGCCGCGCAGCGTGTTGATCTCGCCGTTATGAGCAAGGAAGCGGAACGGATGTGCCAGCTCCCACGACGGGAAGGTGTTGGTCGAGAACCGCGCATGCACCAGGGCGAGGGCCGATTCGGTGCGCGGATCCTTGAGGTCCTTGTAATAGAGCGCGAGGCGCTCGGGGATCACCATGCCTTTGTAGATGACCGTGCGCGTCGACAGGCTGGCGATATAGAACGCCGCGCCTTCGGGCAGCTTCTGCACGCGGATGGTCGCATGCGACTGCTTGCGGATAACGTAGAGCTTGCGCTCGAGCGCGTCGGCGTCGGCGCAGTTGGCGCCGCGCACGACGAAAAACTGGCGAATGATCGGTTCGATCGGCTTGATGCTCTCGCCCAACACGGTCGAATCAACCGGCACGTCGCGCCAGCCGAGCAGTTTCTGGCCTTCGGCGGCAACGAGACGAGTGATCGTCGCCTCGCATGCGCGGCGGGTCTCGGGATGGCGCGGCAGGAAAACCATGCCGACGCCGTACTGCCCGGCAACCGGCAGCGTGAAGCCGAGGCGCTCGGCCTCCGCGCGAAAGAGCTTCTCCGGCAGCTGGATCAGGATGCCGGCGCCGTCGCCGGCGAGCGGGTCGGCACCCACCGCGCTGCGATGCGCCAGGTTGTGAAGAATCTCGATGCCTTTGGCGAGGAGGTCATGGCTCTTGCGGTTCTTGATATGCGCAATGAAGCCCACCCCGCAGGCGTCATGCTCATGCGCCGGGTCGTACAAACCTTGCCGCGCGGGCAGACCGTGCGCCGTCAAAACCCCATCCTCCCCCGATCCGATCGCCCCTGGGTCGCGTACCCAAGACCGGATCGGGAATTTTGCCCTGCCGCATCGAAACCCGCTGCGGCGGCACCGCGATGTGCTTTGTGGCAGCATCGCGGCAGGGCCCCAATGAGTCAAGAAAAGCCTAACGTTAAATGGGGTGTCTCGATCCGGAAAAAACCCTTTGGGCAGCAGGAAAATCGTCGTTAAGCCGGCGGCCCATCGCCTGGCGATTTTGGCTGGCGCCGACGCGCCACACGGCGTTGACAGTGGCTGAGGTCGCGACCATGGTTAAGCTCGAATTCAACCAGGACCAAGGTGCGTGCGCGAAAGCGCCGCACCGCGTCCGGCGAAGGACGCGGCGTCGAGAGCCGTCCGCAGAGAGGAATGCCCGCGTGACCGGCCGCGCCCAGCTGAAACCCGTCAATCTGCGCAACGACGAACTCAACGAGGCCAAGCGTCTCGAGCTCTACCGCCTTCAGGTCGAGATCCGCGACTGCGAGCAGCGGGCCTACGACCTATTCCTGCAAGGCCTGGTCAAGGGCACGAGCCATCTTTCGCTCGGCCAGGAGGCGGTGGCGGCGGGCTTCGCTGGCGCGATGGAAGACGGCGATCTCAGCTTTTGCACCTATCGGGGGCACGCCCACACGCTGGCGCGCGGCGTGCCGATGGAAAAGGTGCTGGGCGAGCTGATGCAGCGCGACAACGGGCTGATGCGCGGCAAGGGCGGCTCGATGCATCTGACGTCCGTGGAGCACGGCGTCATGGGCTCTTATGCGATCATTGGCGCCCATCTGCCGATCGCCTGCGGCGCGGCCTGGCGTGCGCAATACAAAGGCCAGAAGGACGTCTCGGTCTGCTTCTTCGGCGACGGCACGGCCAATATCGGCGCGTTCCACGAGGCGCTCAATTTCGCCGCGGTGTGGAAACTGCCCGTGGTCTTCGTCTGCGAGAACAATCTCTACATGGAATACACGCCTATTGGTGAAGTAACGGCCGTCCCGCACCCCGCCGCCGATCGCGCCGGCGCCTATGGGCTCGAGCGCATCGTCATCGACGGCAACGACGCCGACGCGGTCTTCCGCGCCGCCCGCACCGCGTTCGACAAGGCGCGTGCCGGCGACGGACCGTCGTTGATCGAGTGCATGACTTATCGCTACAGCGGCCACTCGCGCGCCGATCCGGCCAAATACCGTCCGCCGGGCGAGCTTGAGGCCTGGATGAAGCGCGATCCTATCCAGCTCTATCACGCGCGGCTGCTTGCTTCCGGCATCGGCAAGACCGCGCTCAAGGCCATCGAACAGGAATCGAAGCGCAAGGTCGACGCCGCGACCGAGGCGTGCAAGGCCGCGCCGCCGTCGCCCGCCGACATCCTGACCACCGACGTCTATGCCGACGGGGGCTGGGCGTGGCGGAACTGACCTATCGCGACGCGGTGGCGCGCGGCATCGCCCAGGAGATGAGCCGCGATCCCGACGTCGTCTTTCTCGGCGAGGACATCGCCAAGGCCGGCGGCGTGTTCAAGGCCACGGTCGGCCTGCTCGAACAGTTCGGGCCTCGGCGCGTGCGCGACACGCCGATCTCGGAGCAGGCGATCCTCGGCGCCGCCATGGGCGCGGCGATGACCGGCCTGAAACCGATCGCCGAGATCATGTTCTCGGATTTCCTCGCGGTGTGTTTCGACTACATCGCCAACGAGATCCCGAAATCGCGCTACATGTCGAACGGCCAGGTGAAATGCCCACTGGTCGTCCGCACCGGCAACGGCGCCGGCTCGCGCTTCGGCGCGCAGCACAGCCAGAGCGTCGAGAACTGGGCGATGATGATCCCTGGCCTCAAGGTGGTGGCGCCGTCGAACCCCGCGGACGTCGTCGGGCTCATGGCGGCTTCCGTCCGCGACCCCGATCCGGTGATCTTCTTCGAGCACAAGTCGCTCTATGCGACCAAGGGCGAGGTGCCGGACGGCGAGATCGTCGATCGCCTCGGCACGGCGAAAATCGTCCGACCCGGCAAAGATGCCACCGTCCTGGCGCTGGCCCTGATGGTGCCGCGCGCGCACGCCGCCGCCGAGACGCTGGCCGCGGAGCATGGCATCGACGTCGAGGTGATCGACGTGCGCTCGCTGGTGCCGCTCGATCTCGCCACCATCCTGGGATCGGTCGCGCGCACCCACCGTTTGTTCACCGTCGAGGAAAACCCGCGCCTGTGCGGCTGGGGCGCCGAGCTGGCCTCGATCGCGGCCGACGAGGCATTCTACGATCTCGATGGGCCGGTGGTGCGCATCACCACGCCCCATATTCCGTTGCCGGCGGCGGACAATCTCGAGGACTTGGCGCTGCCGACCGCGCCGCGCATCGTCGACAAGATCCGCCGCTCCCTCAACGCATGAGGTCGATCATGGCTGCCCTACCGAAGGTGAAGCTCAAGGACGCGCCCGACATCGAGGTGCCGACCGGCCTCTATATCGGCGGCCAGTTCCGCGCCGCGACCGGCGGCGGGCAATTCGACGTGCTCAACCCCGCGACCGAGCAGCTTTTGTGCAAGGTGGCCGACGGCACCGTGGACGACGCCAAGGCCGCGATCGAGGCCGCGGCGCGGGCATTTCCCGCCTGGGCGGCCACCAACCCGCGCGACCGCGGCGAAATCCTGCGCAAGTGCTTCGAGCTCGCGATCGCGCGCAAGGAATTCTTCGCCCGTCTGATGACGCTCGAGAACGGCAAGGCGCTGCCCGATTCGCGCGCCGAGGCGGTCTATGCCGCCGAGTTCTTCCGCTGGTATTCGGAAGAAGCGCCGCGCAACCTCGGCGAGGTGTCGCGGGCGCCGTCGACCGGCGCGCGCATCCTGGTCCAGCACAAGGCGGCCGGCGTCGCAGTGCTGGTGACGCCGTGGAATTTTCCGGCGGCGATGGGCACGCGCAAGATCGCGCCGGCTCTGGCGGCGGGCTGCACCGTCGTGCTCAAGCCGGCGTCGGAGACGCCGCTCACCATGCTGGCGCTCGCCGAGCTGTTCCAAGAGGCCGGCGTGCCCGCCGGCGTGGTCAACATCCTGCCGTCGCGCAAATCGGGCGCGGTGGTGAGCGCGATGCTGCACGATCCGCGCGTGCGCGTGATCTCGTTCACCGGCTCGACCGAGGTCGGCCGCAAGCTGCTGCACGAGGCCGCCGACAACGTCGTACGGCCGGCGATGGAGCTAGGCGGCAACGCGCCGTTCATCGTCTGCGAGGACGCCGACATCGACGCTGCGGTCGACGGCGCGATGATTGCCAAGATGCGCAACATGGGCGAGGCCTGCACCTCGGCCAACCGTTTCCTGGTGCACGAGAAGGTGCACGACGCCTTCGTCGACAAGTTTGCCGCCAAGATGAAGGCGCTGAAAGTTGGCAACGGGCTCGAAGAGGGCGTCGCCGTCGGTCCCCTGGTCAACGCCGACACCCGCGACAAGGTCGCGACGCTGGTCGAGGACGCGCTCAACAAAGGCGCGCGCGCGGTGATCGGCGGGCAGCGCGTCAACCGCGCCGGCTATTATTATCCGCCGACCGTGCTGGTCGACGTGCCCGACAATGCGCGCTGCCTGAAGGAAGAGATCTTCGGACCGGTGGCGCCGATCCAGAAATTCCGCGACGAGGACGAGGCCATCTGCAAAGCCAACGACACCGAATTCGGCCTGATCTCCTATGTCTATACCCGCGACCTGTCGCGCGGCCTCAAGATTTCGGAGCGGCTCGAAGCCGGCATGATCGGCCTCAATCGCGGCGTCGCCAGCGACCCGGCGGCACCGTTCGGCGGCGCCAAGCAGTCGGGCATCGGCCGCGAAGGCGCGCACGAAGGCATGATGGAATTCCTCGAGACGCAATACGTCTCGGTCACTTGGTAGGCGATGGCGGCCGCATGAACGTCATCATGCCGCAACTGGGCGAGACCGTCGCCGAAGGCAAGGTAGCGATCTGGTTCAAAAAGGTCGGCGACAAGGTTGCCGCCGGCGAGAATCTGTTCCTGATCGAAACCGACAAGGTTTCGATGGAGGTCCAGGCGACCGAAGCGGGCACGCTGACCGAGATCCGCGTGCCAGCCGGCGAGACCGTTCTGGTTGGCACGGTGGTCGCGGTTCTGGGCAAAGCCGGGGAGAAAATTACGACAGCGAAGCCGACGCCGGCACGTTCGGCGGCGAATATTCCGAAGGCAGCGCCGCAGCCTGCCGTTGCGACAGCGGCGAGCGCGCCAGCGGCCAGCTATCGGCCATTCACCCTTAAGCCTTTCGAAGAGGTGCGCACGCCGGTCGGCATCGCGCCACCAGCCGCGACGGCGCTCGACGGACTCAAGGTAACGCCACTCGCCCGCCGGCTGATCCAGAACGCGGGCGCCGATCTGGCGACGATCGCCCAAGGGGTCAAGGCGCGCGGTGGCTGGCGCATCGCCGCCTCCGACGTGGCGGCTACGCCGGCCACCCCCGAGGTCGCACGCGCGCCGACTGCCGTGCGCGAGGGCGACACGGTCGAACCGCTCAACCGCATCCGCGCGCAGACCGCCGCCAATCTCGCTGAAGCGAGGCGCATGATTCCGCACGCCTTCCAGGCGGTCGAGCTCGACGTCACCGGCCTCGCGGCGGCACGCGACAAGGCCAAGGCGGCATTCGAGCAACGCCACGGCGTGGCTTTGAGCTATCTGCCGTTCATCGCCCGTGCCTTGTGTATCGCACTCGGTGAGTTCCCGCGCGCCAATGCCAGCTTCGACCGCGACCGGCTGATCCTGCATCGCGAGATCAATCTCGGCATCGCCACCGACCTGAGTCAGGACGGGTTGGTCGTGCCGGTGATCCATCAGGCCGAGGATCTGAACGTCGCGGGCCTCGCCAAGGCGATCGCGCGGCTGGCCGATACGGCGCGCAACGGCAAGCTGACGCCGGCGGACCTAGCGGGTGCGACCTATACCCTCACCAACAACGGCAGCTTCGGCACGCAGTTCACCATGCCGGTGATCAACCCGCCCAACGTTGCGATCCTGTCGTTCGATGCGGTGCGCAAGGCGCCGGTCGTCGTCGGAGGACCGAAGGGCGACAGCATCGCCATCCGGCGCGTCGCCATGATCGGCCAGAGCTTCGACCACCGCGCCTTTGACGGCGGCTACGCCGGCTCGCTGCTCCGCCGAATCAAAGAGGTCGTCGAAACCCGCGATTGGGCCGCGGAGCTCGGCTGAGAGTCACTCCGCCGCTTTCGCCGGCGTCTTGGCCTTGGTCGGCTTGGCCGCGAAGGCGAGGTGATCCTCGCCCGTCGCGGTGACGTTCACCGTCTCGCCGTCCTTGATCGTACCCTTGAGGATCGCTTCGGCCAGCGGATTTTGCAGCTCGCGCTGGATCACGCGCTTCAGCGGCCGCGCTCCGTAGACCGGGTCGTAGCCCACCGCCGCCAGCCACGCGCGCGCCTTGGAATCGAGCGTCAGCGCGATCTTGCGTTCGGCCAGGAGCTTCTCCAGACCCCGGAGCTGGATGGCAACAATGCCTTCCATGTCGGCGCGCGACAGGCGGCGGAAGATCAGGATTTCGTCCAGGCGGTTGAGGAATTCCGGCCGGAAGGCGGCGCGCACCACCTCCATCACCGGCCCGCGGACGCTGGCGACGTCCTGGCCTTCGGGCAAATTGGCGAGATACTCGCTGCCCAGATTGGACGTCAGGATGATGAGCGTGTTGCGGAAATCGACCGTGCGGCCCTGGCCGTCGGTGAGGCGGCCGTCGTCGAGCACCTGGAGCAGCACGTTGAAGACATCGGGATGCGCCTTTTCGACCTCGTCGAACAGGATCACCTGGTAGGGCCGCCGGCGCACCGCTTCCGTCAGCGCGCCGCCCTCCTCGTAGCCGACGTAGCCCGGCGGCGCGCCGATCAGCCGCGCGACCGCGTGCTTCTCCATGTACTCCGACATGTCGATGCGCAGCACTGCCTGGTCGCTGTCGAACAGGAATTCGGCGAGCGCCTTGGCGAGCTCGGTCTTGCCGACGCCGGTCGGCCCGAGAAAGAGGAACGAGCCGATCGGCCGGTTGGGGTCCTGCAAGCCGGCGCGAGCACGGCGGATGGCGTTCGAGACAGCGACCACCGCTTCGTCCTGGCCGACGACGCGACGCCGGAGATTCGCCTCCATCTGCAACAGCTTCTCGCGCTGGCCTTCGAGCATCTTGTCGACCGGAATGCCGGTCCAGCGCGACACCACGGCCGCGATATGCTGCTCGGTCACCGCCTCGTCGATCATGCGGTTGCCCTCGGCCGCCTCCGCCACCTTGAGCTTCTTTTCGAGATCAGGAATGACCGCGTAGGTCAGCTCGCCGGCGCGGGTGAAATCGCCCTTGCGCTGCGCCTGCTCGAGCTCGACACGCGCGCGGTCGATCTGCTCCTTGAGCTTCTGCGCGCCCGCCATCTGCTCCTTCTCGGCGCGCCAGCGCGCCGTCAAGTCGGCCGATTGCTTCTCGAGCCCGGTCAGCTCGCCTTCGAGCTTCTTGAGCCGGTCTTTCGACGCCGGATCGGTTTCCTTCTTCAGCGCCGCGCGCTCGATCTTGAGTTGGACGATACGGCGGTCGAGCTCGTCGATCACCTCGGGCTTCGATTCCGCCTCCATGCGCAGGCGCGATGCCGCCTCGTCCATCAAATCGATCGCCTTGTCGGGCAGGAAGCGATCGGTGATATAGCGGTTCGACAGCGTCGCCGCAGCGACGATGGCGCCGTCGGTGATGCGCACGCCGTGATGCAGCTCGTACTTCTCCTTGATGCCGCGGAGGATCGAGATCGTGTCCTGGACCGACGGCTCGTTGACGAAGACCGGCTGGAAGCGCCGCGCCAGGGCGGCATCCTTCTCGATATGCTTGCGGTATTCGTCGAGCGTGGTGGCGCCGACGCAATGCAACTCGCCACGCGCCAGCGCCGGCTTGAGCATGTTGGACGCATCCATGGCGCCTTCTGCCTTGCCGGCGCCGACCAAGGTGTGGAGCTCGTCGATGAAGACGATGATCTCGCCGGCGCTCGCCGTGATCTCGGCCAGCACCGCCTTGAGCCGCTCCTCGAACTCGCCGCGGAACTTGGCGCCGGCAACGAGCGCGCCGAGATCGAGCGCCAGCAGGCGCTTGTCCTTGAGGCTTTCAGGTACGTCGCCGTGGACGATCCTGAGCGCCAGGCCTTCGACGATGGCAGTCTTGCCGACGCCCGGCTCGCCGATCAGCACCGGATTGTTCTTGGTGCGCCGCGACAGCACCTGGACGGTGCGGCGGATTTCCTCGTCGCGGCCGATGACCGGGTCGAGCTTGCCCTCGCGCGCCGCCGCGGTGAGGTCGCGGGCGTATTTCTTGAGCGCGTCGTAGCTGTCCTCGGCGCTCGCGCTGTCGGCGGTGCGTCCTTTGCGGATCTGCTCGATGGCGGCGTTGAGGTTTTGCGCGTTGATGCCGGCGGCGGCCAGCGCCTTGCCGGTATTGGAGTTCCGGTCGAGCGCCAGCGCCAGAAGGAGACGCTCGGCGGTGACGAAGCTGTCGCCCACTTTGGCGGCGATCTTCTCGGCCTCGCCGAAAAGCCGCGCCAGCTCCTGCGACAGGAACGTCTGGCCCGCGCCCGCCCCCTGAACACTGGGCAATTTGGCGAGCGCCGCTTCGGTCGCCGCCAGGGCGCGCGCCGGATCGCCGCCGCCGGCGCGGATTAAATTGGCCGCGAGGCCTTCCTTGTCATCAAGCAGCACCTTGAGCAGGTGCTCGGGAACGATCTGCTGGTGACCGGAACGCTGGGCCAGCGTCTGCGCCGCCTGGACGAAGCCTTTGGAGCGCTCCGTGTATTTCTCGAAGTCCATCGGACCCCCTTCGTGACCGGCGCATCAGCCCTTCTTGGAAGCAGCGGATGCGCCTTCCGACACGAATATGGGGGCCACTACGGGCGGCGACAAGGGCGACGGGACGAGCGGATCAGGCGTTGTAATCGTCGGGCTCGACCGGCGGCTGCGGTCCGGAATCGCTCGAGCCCGGTGTCGCCTGCGGATGCGGCGGCTGCGGTTGCTGCGGCCGGACCTGATTCTGCTGCGGCTGATTCTGCTGCGGCTGATGTTGCGGCGGCTGATGTTGCGGCGGCTGGTACTGATGCTGCTGATGCGACTGCACCGGTTGCTGCGGCGCTTGCGATTGGTGCGGCTGCGACTGACCTTGAGCATGCGGCGGCTGGCCGTGGCCGTCCATATCGTCGCCGCCGGCCATGTCGTTGTCGGCGGGCGTCATCGGTCGTTGGCCCTGGTTATCGTAGCCGCCGTTGGCCTGCATGATGCGGTAGTAATGCTCGGCGTGCTGGTAGAGATTTTCCGCCGCGATGCGATCACCCGCCGAAGCCGCCTCGCGCGCCATCGCGATGTAGCGCTCGAACACCTGATAAGCGTTGCCGCGGATCTTCACGCTGGGTCCGCTCGAGTCGAAGCTCTGCATGCGATGCGGCGGGCGCCCGCCGCCCTGCCGGTTCTGGGGGTGGCCGCCCATCATATTGCGTCCACCACGCCCGCGATTTTTCTGGCCTGGTCTCATGAGTCCCTTGATGTCGAAGTCATCGATAGCAGTCTCAATCGTGCCTTTTCGGCTTCGCCCCGAATCCGAAGCGGTATTAACCCATCGCTCGCCGGCGCGAAGGTCGGCGGTTAATCGAAAAAGGGGCGGTTTATGCGCCTGAGGCGCGGAGCACGCAGCTCCTTGGCTTTTGGCGAGATTACCCTAGACGGGATGGCCGCCGAAGCCAACCGGTTTTTTTGCCAGATCCCAGCCATTTCCGCCGAATTCCGCTTGACGGAGCAGAAGGCACCGCTCGTTTCCGGCGAGGTCCCGCCGCGTTCCGGCGACGCGCAAACCCGCCACCGCCATGATCCCGGCTACTGCTTCGTCCTGACCGGCGCCGAGCTCGAAAATCGCCCAGCCGCCGGGCCGCAACGTTCGCAGCACCACCGGCGCCAACGCGCGATAAGCCGACAAGCCATCGGCGCCGCCATCGAGCGCGCACAACGGATCGAACCGCGCGACCTCGGGCGACAAAGTTGCGATCTCGTCTTCGGGTATATAGGGCGGATTGGCGAGAATCACATCGGCCGTGGCCAAATTCGTCTCGGTCCAGTCGCCAGCGATGAAGCGCGCGCGATCAGCCAGGCCGAGCGCAGCGGCATTGCGCCGCGCGGTTTCGACCGCGCCCGGCAGAATGTCGATGCCGAGCCCAGTCGCGTTGGGATATTCGCTGAGCAGCGCCAGCAGCAGCGCACCCGTACCGGTGCCGAGATCGAGCGCCCGGAACGCGGCGGCGCGATCCGGCAACGCCCCGAGCGCCGCCTCGATCAGCGTCTCGCTGTCGGGCCGCGGATCGAGCGTGTCGGGCGACAGCGCCATATCGAGGCTCCAGAACTCGCGTGCGCCGCGGATGCGCGAATAGGGCTCGTGCGCGGCGCGACGGCGGACGTAATCGGCCAACCGCGCTGCATCGCCCGCCGCGAGCGCCTGCAACAGCCGCGCCTCGCGGCGCGAATTGGCGATCCCAGCCGCTTCGAGATCGTGCGTTGCGCGCGCGATCGAGTCGTCAGCGACAATGGTCATTCGGCCTCCGCCAGCTTGGCGGCGCGATCTTCGGCCAGCAGCGCGTCAACGAACTCATCGAGCGCCTCGCCCTCCATCACCTGGGCGATCTTGTAGAGCGTCAGGTTGATGCGATGGTCGGTGACGCGGCCTTGCGGAAAATTGTAGGTGCGGATGCGCTCGGAGCGGTCGCCGGTGCCGACCTGGCTCTTGCGCGAGGCGGCGCGCTCGGCCTCGCGCGCCTGGCGCTCGCGCTCGTAGAGCCGGGCGCGCAGCACCTTCATCGCCTTGGCCTTGTTCTTGTGCTGTGATTTCTCGTCCTGCTGCGAGACGACCAAGCCGGTGGGAATGTGGGTGATGCGCACGGCGCTGTCGGTGGTGTTGACCGATTGGCCGCCCGGCCCCGACGACCGGAACACGTCGATGCGCAGATCCTTGTCGTCAATCTTGACGTCGACCTCCTCGGCTTCGGGCAGGACCGCGACGGTCGCCGCCGAGGTATGGATGCGGCCCGAGCCCTCGGTCGCGGGCACGCGCTGGACCCGGTGAACGCCCGATTCGAACTTGAGGCGCGCAAAGACGCCGCGGCCGCTGATCGAGGCGATGCCCTCCTTGAGACCGCCCAGGCCGGTTTCCGACAACTCCAACAGCTCGACGCGCCAGCCCTTGAGGGCCGCATAGCGCTGATACATGCGGAAAAGCTCGGCGGCAAACAGCGCCGCCTCCTCGCCGCCGGTGCCGGCGCGGACTTCGAGGATCGCGTTCTTCTCGTCGGCCTCGTCCTTGGGCAGGAGCAGCGTCTTGACCTGCTCTTCGAGCGCCGGCAGCCGTTTTTTCACCGTGTCGAGCTCGCCCTCGGCCAGCTTCTTCATCTCGGCATCGCCGCCGCCGGCCAGCTCTTCGAGCGACAGTCGCTCGGCCTCGGCCTGATGCATCGCCGCGATCGCTTCGACGATGGGCGTCAGCTCGCTGTATTCCTTAGCGAGCTTGGCGAAATCGCCGGTGCGCGCCGGATCGGCCATGGCGGCGCTCAATTCGGCGTGGCGCACCACCAGGCGATCGAGCTTGGTGTCGAACGGCGTCTTGCCTGCCATCTCAGACCCGCAAGGCCGCGAGGCGGTCCTTGAGCGCGGCCAGCGGCACGTCGGACTGCGTGCCGGCGTCGAGATCGCGCAACGCGGCATGGCCGCGCCTTAGCTCGTCCTCGCCGAGAATCACCGCGGCGCGCGCCTTGATGCGATCGGCGCGCCGCATGCGCTTCTGCAGATTGCCGGAATAGGCGAGATCGACGGTGAAGCCGGCACGGCGCAGCTCCTGCGCCAGCGCCAGCGCGCGCTTTTCGCCCTCCTCCCCGATCGGCACCAGCGCGATCGCCCGGGGCGGCATCGCCGGCTCGGCGATCATCAGTGCCAGCCGCTCGATCCCCGCCGCCCAGCCGACCCCCGGTGTCTCGGGCCCGCCCATCACGCCCATCAATCCGTCATAGCGGCCGCCGGCGAGCACCGCGCCCTGCGACCCCAGCTCGGTGGTGACGAACTCGAAGGCGGTGTGGGTGTAGTAGTCGAGGCCGCGCACCAACCGCGGGTCGAGCGTGTAGCGGATGCCGAGCGCGTCGAGGCCGGCGCGGACCTGCGCGAAGAAATCGCGCGCGGCCGGCGTCAGGTATTGCTCGAAATGCGGCGCGTCGGCGCTCAAGGCGATGTCGGCCGCGTCCTTCGAATCGAGGATGCGGAGCGGGTTGCGCTCGAGGCGCTTGCGGCTGTCCTCCGACAGCTTGGACGCGTGCCGCGTGAAATATTCGACCAAGGCGTCGCGGTAGCCGCGGCGGCTTTCCGCGTCGCCCAGCGTGTTGAGCCGCAGTTCGGTGCGCGGCAGCACGCCAAGCGCGGCGAGAACCTCGGCGCCGAGGGCGATCACCTCGACGTCGCCTTGCGGTTCCTTGACGCCGATCAGCTCGACGCCTATCTGATGGAACTGGCGGAAGCGGCCTTTCTGCGGCCGCTCGTAGCGGAACATCGGCCCCTGGTAGAAAAACCGCAGCGGCAGGCTTTGCGTCAGGCCGTTGGCGATCACGGCGCGGACTACGCCGGCGGTGTTCTCGGGACGCAAGGTCACTTCCTCGCCGCCCTTGTCGGCGAAGCTGTACATCTCCTTCATCACGATGTCGGTGGTCTCGCCAATGGGCCGCGCGAAGACCTCGGTGAACTCGAAGATCGGGGTCGCGATCTCCTCGTAACCGAAGCGTGCCGCCTGTGCGCCCGCCGCTTCGACGACGGCGCGGTGACGGCGCATCGCCGCGGGCAGAAGATCCTGCGTGCCGCGGACCGGCTGAAGCGTCCGGCTCACTCTGGAAGGCTCAAGAAGCGGCGACCTCGGCCGTCTCGGTCGCCTTCTCGCCCTGCTTCTTGGCTTCGATCTCGGCCGCCTTCTTCTCGACGAGCTCGACCAAATGGTCGACGATGTTCTGGTCCTTGAGGCGATGGTGCGCCACGCCGGCGATATAGACTTGGTGGGTGTTATTGCCGCCGCCGGTGAAACCAATATCGGTCTCGCGGGCCTCGCCGGGCCCGTTGACGACGCAGCCGATGACCGACAGCGTCATCGGTGTGGTGATGTGCGCCAAGCGCTGCTCGAGAATTTCGACCGTCTTGATGACCTCAAAATTCTGCCGCGCGCAGGACGGGCACGAGATGACGGTGACGCCGCGCCGCCGCAGGCCGAGCGCCTTAAGGATCTCGTAGCCGATCTTGATCTCCTCGACCGGATCGGCCGAGAGCGAGACACGGATGGTATCGCCGATCCCGGCCCAGAGCAGCGAGCCCAGGCCGATCGCCGACTTCGTCGTTCCCGTGAGCATACCGCCGGCCTCGGTGATGCCGAGATGGAGCGGATAGTCGCAGGCCTCGGCGAGCTGCTGGTAGGCGGCGACGGCCAGGAACACGTCCGACGCCTTGCACGAAATCTTGAACTCGAAGAAGTCGTTGTCCTCGAGAATCTTGGCGTGGTTGAGCGCGCTCTCGACCATCGCCTCGGGGCACGGCTCGCCATAGCGTTCGAGCAGGTCGCGCTCGAGCGAGCCGGCGTTGACGCCGATGCGCATCGAGCAGCCGTGGTCCTTCGCCGCCTTGACCACCTCGCGGACGCGCTCGGCCGAGCCGATGTTGCCGGGGTTGATGCGGAGGCACGCCGCGCCGTTCTGCGCCGCCTCGATCGCCCGTTTGTAGTGAAAGTGGATGTCGGCGACGATGGGCACTTTGACTTGGCGGGTGATTTCCTTGAGCGCGGCCGAGGATTCCTCGTCGGGGCACGAGACGCGTACGATATCGGCGCCGGCGCGCTCGAGCGCCTGGATCTGCGCCACCGTCGCCTTGACGTCGTGGGTCAGCGTGTTGGTCATCGACTGCACGGTGATGGGCGCGTCGCCGCCGACCGGCACCGAGCCGACGTGGATCGTCCGGCTTTTGCGCCGGCTGATATCGCGATAGGGACGCACGCTCATGACTGAACCTCTCGAAACCCTTGCAATGCCAGGATATGAGCCCCCGGGATCGGCACCCGGCTGGGGCGGTTTATAGCGCGTTTTGCCGCGTCAAACCAAGGGGTGGCAAGCGCCTCAATCGACCACGGCGGTGCCGGCTTTGAGCCGGTCGGGATCGAGGCGGATATCATGCCGCACCTTGCCGGTCAGCGGCGGCAAGTCCTGGCCGTCAACCGCCACGGCAAGCTCGCTGGCGTTGCCGGCGTATAGCACCAAGCCCGACTGTTCCGGGACCCGATAGACGTCGCCAACTTTCATCAGCCGCTGAAACACGGTCGTCCCATTTTGGTCACGCACCTTGATCCAGCAATCGTCTTTCGCACGGATGACGATCCGCGCCGGCGCGTCGGTGACGCCGAAGATGTGCGCATTGCCGGGACCAGGCATGACCGACGCGCCGCCGTCGCCTGGCGGCAAGGCGGCGGTCTGGGTCGGCGGTTCGATCGCCGTCTGCGGCTTGGTCATGCCAGGCGGCGGCTTCAAGACCGGCGCGACTTCGTCGCTCGGCGCGGACGACGGCGTGGCGCCGGGCGGCGGCGACAAGACCGGCGCCGCCAATCCGGATGTCGGCGATGATGGTGGTGGTGGCGCGAGCGTCGGCGCCGTTGCCGGTGTGACGGCCGCCGATGTCGCCCGGGGCGCGGTCGGTGCCGGAGCCGGCGTCGCGTCGCCGGTCGATGGCGCGGCGGGCGGCGGCAGAAGCGCCGCCGGCACGGCACTGACGCGCTCCGGGCGGACGCGGCCGCCGGACGACAGGTAGTACCAGGCGCCATAAGCCGCGAGCAGCAGCAGAACCGCCGCCGTCAGGATGCGACCGTGCGGAATGCCACGATCGCCAAGCGGCACCGGAAAGACCAGATCGCGCGAAATCTCGAAGCCGCTGGCCTCCTGCTTGAAGCGCCGCACCGCCTCCTGGCCGTCGAGGCCGAGATGGATGGCATAGGCGCGCACAAACCCCAGCGCATAGACCGGCGCCGGCAGCCGGTCATAGCGGCCTTCCTCGATCGCCACCAGATACTGGGCGCGGATGCGCAACGCGTTGGCGATGCGCTCGACGTCGCCGCCATAGCTTTCGCGGGTTTCGCGCAGCAACGCGCCGATTGTGTGCTTGGGGCGCGCCGACGCGGGCTCGGCTTCGAGCACGGCGGCTGGGCCGCTCTCCGATTCCGGTGATGTTTGTCCAGGGGAACCCGACATGGACCCTCGCCGGAATTGTGTCCTAAGGCGCCTTCTGCCGCAACAATCGTCCGATTCGCCGCGCCTTCAGATCGTCACGCCATGGTCCTGGGCGAAGTTGTGGAGGCTGCCGCGCAGGCTGTCGGCATGGCCGCCGAGGGTAGCGAGAAAATCGCACAAACTCGTGCAATCGAGCGAGCGCACCATGGCCTTGACGCGCCCGAGCGAGCCCGGCGCCATCGAAAGGTTGCGATAACCCAAGCCGATCAGCGCCATGGCGCCGAGCGGATCGCCCGCCATCTCGCCGCACAAGGCAAAGGGCTTCGCCGCCGCGCGGCACGCCTGGGCGATGTCGGCCAGGACGCGCAGCATCGCAGGCATCAAGTAGTCGTAGCGCTCGGCAATGCGGGCATTGCCGCGATCGGCGGCGAACAGGAACTGGACGAGATCGTTGGTCCCGACCGAGACGAAGTCGACGCGGCTCAGCAAATCGGGCATCTGCCAGAGCAAGGCGGGAACCTCGAGCATCACGCCGACTTCGATCGCCGTCGGCAGCACGCCGCCGCGCTTGCGGACGCGGTCGAGCTCGAGCTTGAGCACCTCGCGCGCGGCATCGAATTCCGCGATCGCGGCGACCATCGGGAACATCACACGCAGGCGCTTGCCCGAAGCCGCGCGGATGAAGGCGCGCAGCTGCTGCCGCAAGAGGGCGGGACGGTCGAGGGCGATGCGCACCGCGCGCCATCCCATCGCCGGGTTTTCTTCGCGCTCGCCCTCCATGTAGGGCAGCAACTTGTCACCGCCGATGTCAAGGGTGCGGAACGTCACCGGACGGTCGCCGGCCTGGTCGAGCACGCGGCGATAGAGAGTGGTTTGCTGCGCCACGGTCGGAAAATCGTCGCGCAACATGAACTGGAGCTCGGTGCGGAACAGCCCGATGCCCTGCGCACCGGCCTCGTCGAGATACGGCAGATCGATCAGCAGGCCGGCGTTGAGGTTCAGTTCGACGCGCACGCCGTCCTTGGTCTCGGCCGGCAGGTCCTTGAGCGCGGCATAATGCTGCCGCCGCCCTTGACGCACCTCGATGCGCGCCAGCGCCGCTTGCAGGAGATCGTCGCCCGGGCGGAGCACGACGACCGCATCATCGCCGTCGACGGCCACGAGGTCGCCGGCCTCGACCCGCAACAGCACGTCCTTGACGCGGCCGACCACGGGAATGTCGAGCGCGCGCGCCACCACCGCGACATGCGCGCCGGGCGAACCTTCCTCGAGCACCACGCCCTTCAACCGCCGCCTGTCGTAGTCGAGCAATTCGGCCGGGCCCATGCTGCGCGCGATCAGCACGAACTCCTCCGGCAGCTCGGCTTGACGCGCCGCCGTGATCGGCTTGCCGGTCAGATGCCATTGCAGGCGGTTGGCGACGTCTTCAAGGTCGGCGAGGCGCTCCTTGATATAGGGGTCGGTCGCCTGCAGCAGCCGCGCCCGCGTGTCGTCGAGGACGCGCTGGACCGCCGCCTCGGCCGTCAAGCCGCCACGCACAGCGTCGGCGATGCGCTGCAGCCAGCCGCGGTCGGCGGCGAACATGCGGTAGGTCTCGAGCACGTCCTGATGCTCGCCCGACGCCGGCATGTCGGTTTCCGCCAAGAGTTGGTCAATCGCGCTCTGCATCGCGGTGGTCGCCTGCCGCAGCCGCTCGAGCTCGGCGGCGATGTCCTCGGCGACGATGCGGTGGATGGCGATGCGCGGCTGGTGCAGCACCGCCTGGCCGACGGCAAGGCCGGCGTTGAGGCGAATGCCGTCGAGCCGCGTCGGCAGCGTCACGTTGCCTTCGCCGGGCTGCTGTTCCGCCGGGCTGACGAGATCGCCCGACGCGGCGATCTCGGCTACGATCATGGCGATGGTCTGCAGCGCCTCGATCTCTTCCTCGCTGTAGTGGCGCTGGGTGCGGTTTTGCACCACCAGCACGCCGAGGACGCGGCCGCCGCGCAGGACCGGCACGCCCATCAGCGAGTGGTAGATCTCCTCGCCGGTTTCCGGGCGATAGGCGAAGTCGGGATGGGATTGCGCCTCGGCGAGCGCCAGTGGCCGCGCCGTCGCCGCGATCGCGCCAACGAGGCCTTCGCCGACGTGCAACCGCGTGCGGTGCACCGCCTCGGGCCGCAGGCCTTCCGTCGCGAACAATTCGAGCAAGTTGCCGGCGCGGCGGATGTAGCACGAGCAGACCTCAGCCACCATGTCGGCAGCGACGATGCGCACGATCTCGTCGAGCTTCTGCTGGGCCGTCCTCTCGCCGGCCATCACGTCGCGCAAGCGACGGAGGACGCGGCGGGACCCAGCGGCCGCCGCGCCGGGTTCCATCAGGCTTCCGCCCGAGAGCGCAGTGCGGCGGCGCGCTCTCCCTCGGCATCGCTCTCGCGGGTCGCCCCGGCGCGCGTCAGCAGCGCATCCATCGCCTGGGCCACCAGCTCGTCAAGAATCTCCCGAGTCGACTGTTCGCGCGTCACCATGCCGACGCTCTGCCCCGCCATCAGCGAACCGGTCTCGACGTCGCCATCGACCACGGCGCGGCGCAAGGCGCCGACCCAGAACCGTTCGATCTCGAGCTGCGCGTCCTTTTGCGTCAAGGCGCCTTTGGTGAACCGCTCGACCACGTCGCCCTGCTTCTCCATGAAGACGCGGGTGCCATCGTTGGCCAGTGCGCGGACCGGAATCACCGGGAAGCGCGGGTCGAGCTGTACCGACGGGACGGCGTCGCGCGCCGCCGCGCGTATGAAGGCCTGCTTGAATTTCGGATGCGCGATCGATTCATGCGCGCAGACGAAGCGCGTACCGAGCTGCACGCCCGACGCGCCCATCTCGAGATAGGAGGCGATGGCCGCGCCATGGCCGATGCCGCCGGCGACGAAGACCGGAACCTCGCTGACATGCGGCAGGATCTCCTGCGCCAGCACGCTGGTGGCGACCGGTCCGATATGGCCGCCGGCCTCCATGCCTTCGATGACGATGGCGTCGGCGCCCATGCGCACCAGCTTCTTGGCGATCGACAGGGCCGGCGCGAAGCACAGCAGCTTGGCGCCCGATTGCTTGACACGCGCGACCGCCGGCGCCGGCGGCAGCGCGCCGGCGAGCACGACGTGGCTCATTCGCTGTCGCGTGCAGACGTCGACCAGGTCGAGAAGCTCGGGATGGAGCGTGATCAGGTTGACGCCGAACGGCTTCGCCGTGAGCGCCTTGGTGGCGGCGATCTCGGTCTCGAGCTGCGCCGGATTCATCGAGCCGCAGGCGATGACGCCGAAGCCGCCGCCATTCGAGAGCGCGGCCACCAGATTGCGTTCCGACACCCAGGTCATCGCGCCGCCCATGATGGCGCGCTCGGAGCCGAGAAAGCGGCGGCCGCGCGCCCACAGCCGGTCGAGCCAATCTGCGGCGCGGGCCCGATCGGCGGCGGTCATTCGGAGTCGAGCCCGTAGGCGGTGTGCAGGGCGCGCACGGCGAGCTCGGTGTATTCCTCGGCCACCAGCACGCTCACCTTGATCTCCGAGGTCGAGATCACCTGGATATTGATGCTCTTCTCGGCGAGGGTCGAGAACATCTTCTGCGCCACGCCGGCGTGGCTGCGCATGCCGACGCCGATTACCGAAATCTTGACCACATTGGGATCGGGCTTGAGCTCGGCATAGGCCAAGGCCTTGCGCTGCGCCTCGAGCACCTTGACCGTGCGCGCGAGGTCGACCTTGCCGACCGTGAACGTCAGGTCGGTGGTGCGTCCGTCGTCGGAAATGTTCTGCACGATCATGTCGACGTTGATCGCGTGCTCGGTCAGCGGCCCGAAGATCGCGGCGGCCACGCCCGGTCGGTCGGGCACCTTGACCAGCGTCACCTTGGCATCGTCGCGGCTATAGGCGATGCCGCTCACCACTTGCTTTTCCAAGATCTCGTCCTCGTCCACGACCAATGTACCCGGCGTATCCTCGAAGCTCGACAGCACCTGGACGCGCACGCGATGGTTCATCGCCATCTCGACCGAACGCGTCTGCAGGACCTTTGCGCCTTGCGAGGCGAATTCCAGCATCTCCTCGTAGGTTATTCTATCGAGCTTGCGCGCCTTCGCAACGATGCGCGGATCGGAGGTATAGACGCCGTCGACATCGGTGAAGATGTCGCAGCGCTCGGCCTCGAGCGCCGCCGCCAGCGCCACCGCCGAGGTATCCGACCCGCCGCGGCCGAGCGTCGTGACCCGGGCGTCGGGGCCGAGTCCCTGGAAGCCGGCGACCACCGCGACCTGACCGCGGCCGAGCCGCGCCTTGAGCTCCTTGACCGAAATCTCGGCGATCCGCGCGCGGCCGTGCATGCCGTCGGTCTGGATCGGAACCTGCCAGCCGAGCCATGAGCGCGCGTCGACGCCGATATCCTGCAACGCCAGCGCCAGCAGCCCGGCCGTCACCTGCTCGCCAGAGGCGACGACGACGTCGTATTCGCGCGCGTCGTGCAGCCGCGCGATCTGGTTCGTCCAGTCGACGAGCTGGTTGGTGGCGCCGGCCATGGCCGAGACCACAACCGCGACCTGATTGCCGGCGTCGACCTCGCGCTTGATGCGCCGGGCAACGTTCTTGATCCGCTCGATCCCGGCGACCGAAGTGCCGCCGAATTTTTGCACGATGCACGCCATGGCGAAGAAGGCCCGTGGGCTGGGAGGTTGCCTGCAAAAGGGCGCGTATTCATACTCTTTCCCGCAAGACCGGGGCAAGGCGGCGAAGGCGCCCCGGCGCGAGAACGGGTGCGGAAACGGCGGGATGGACAGAACCGGTAAAGCAGCGGCGCGACGTCGACGGCCCAGACACAGGACGGCCCGTCCGCGGCGCGCGTCCGCCCCGAAACGGCCGCGCTCGACCGTCGACGCTGGCGAGATCGCCAATTTCTCCGCCGTGGCCCGGGCCTGGTGGAACCCCGAAGGCGCGTTCCGTCCGCTTCACCGTCTCAACCCCGTGCGACTCACCTTCCTGCGCGACCAGCTTGTCCGCCATTTCGGCCGCGATCCGACGGCGACGCGTCCGTTCGCCGGCCTGTCGCTGCTCGATATCGGCTGCGGCGGCGGCATCGTCGCCGAACCCATGGCGCGGCTTGGCTTCGCGGTGACCGGGATCGATGCCGACGCGACCGCGATCCGGATCGCCCGCGCCCATGCGGCCGAAGCCGGCCTCGCGATCGATTACCGGCAGGACGCGGCCGAGAATCTGGCACGCCAGCGACGGCGCTTCGACGCGGTGCTGGCGCTGGAAGTGGTCGAGCACAGCGCCGACCCGGCGTTGTTCCTCGCCACCGCCGCTTCGCTGGTGACGCCGGGCGGCGCCTTCGCACTCTCGACCATCAGTCGCACCCTCCGCTCCTTCTTGTTCGCAATCGTCGGTGCCGAATACCTGCTGCGATGGGTGCCGCGCGGCACCCATCGCTGGTCGAAATTCATGCGCCCGTCAGAAGTCGCTGAAATACTTAGTAAAAACCATCTCGAAATCGGAACAATCGCGGCCCTGACCTACGCGCCGGACGGCAGCGGCTGGCGTCTCGGCGGGCCGCCAGCGGTCAATTATTTACTGTTTGCCAGCAAACCGGCGGGGAAATAATCTTATGTATTGGGCCGATTCTCGGACTGGATAAGTCCGCGGCGGTGGGTATTTCGCCAGTCCAAAGACGGATCTCAACCGTCGGGCTCGGGCGGAATGCGGGGGGGGTATTTTCCGATGGTGCATCCATGAACGCATTTGCGCCGCCGCCCGGCGAGGCCGCGCGGCTGTCCGGCAAAATCAAATGGTTCAACCGCAGCAAGGGATTCGGATTCATCGTTCCGGATGACGGCACGAGCGACGTGTTCCTGCCGCTCGCCGTGCTCGAGCGTTCGGGCTTCAGCGAAGCGCCCGATGGCGCGAGCATCACCTTCGAGTGGGTACAGGGCCCGAAGGGGCGCGCTGCGACCCAGGTGCTCGACCTCGACGCCTCGACCGCGACGCCGCGGGCGCCCAGGGAACGCGGGGGCGAGCGCGGCGGCTTCCGGCCGCGTGACGGCGGCGGCGGTGGCGATACGCCGTCAGGGCCGGCCGAATCGCTCGACGGCGTGGTCAAGTGGTACGACCCGGCGCGCGGCTTCGGCTTCATCCTGCCGAATGATGGCAGCAAGGACATCTTCGTGCACATAACGGCGTTGCGCCGTTCCGGCATCGACGGCCTCGATCCCGGCCAGCCGGTGCGCATGATGGTGTCGCAGGCGCGCCGCGGGCGCGAAGCCTCCTCGGTCGAGTTGCTGGCGCACAACGGCTGAGCGCGTTCACCGCGCCCGGCGAATCACCGACAGACCGGCCAGCGTCGTTGCCGCCGCAGCGATGAAGAATGCCACGCGATAGCTGCCAGTGAAATCGACCACGGCGCCGAACGCCGGCGGCCCGAGCAACGCACCGATGAAGGTCAACGCCAGCGCACCGCCGGTAGCCATGCCGGCGCTGCCGGTCGGGGCGAGCCGCGCGACTTCGGCGAGGAACACGCCGTTCCAGCCCAGCGCCACGGCGCCGAGCGCCGCCGCTACGCCGAGCACCAGCGTCAACGGCCAATCCGGTCCGACCAGCGCCAGAACCGCGCCGGTGGCGCCGATGGCGAGGCCGAGCAGGCTCAGCGCCTGCCGCGCGCCGACCAGCCGATCGGCCGCCCAGCCACAGAGAATGCGGCCGAAGATGCCCGCCGCCTGGAGCACCGCCATCACTAGGCCGGCGGCGACCAGCGTCATGCTCGCGCGCTCGGTCAGGAAGGTGACGAGGAAGGCGCTGACGCAGAGCTGCATCGCCGAATAACTGAGCGAGGCCAGCGCCAGACGACGCAGCACCGGCTCACCCAGGACCATATTGACGGCGGCAAGGATATGGCTGCCGCCCGCCGCCGTCGGATCGGCATCGTCATCGAGACTTTTGTGCAGCGGCTCGCAGAATATCGCGAGTAGCACGCCGACGGCGGCGACTGCGAGCGCCGCTCCCTTCCAGCCGAACGGCAACGCCAGCGGCGGCACGACGAGTCCTGCGAGCGCGCCGCCCAGCGGTACGCCGGTCTGCTTGATCGAGAAGACGAGCGCGCGCCGCGCTGGCGGCGTCTGACGGATCAGGATATGCGAACTCGCCGGCGTCATCGGTCCATAGCCGATGCCGATGAGCACGGCGCCGACGATGCCGAGCCAGAGCGACGCGCTGGCCAGCAGCGCCAAGCCGACGGCGCCGGCGACCAGCGCCGCTTGGCTGACCCGGATCGCGCCGTAGCGCCGCACCGGCCCGCCCGACATGCCGGTCGACAGGCAGGCCGCGGCATAGACCACCGCGGTGTAGACGCCGATGTGGTTGGTATTGACGCCGAATTCCGGCGCCGCGAGGCCGGCAAAAACCGGCGGCGCCAGCACCATCATGGTGGCGAGCGCCTGAATGGCAAGCGTGGCGATCAGAGCCAGCATGGCATCCGGCAGCCTAGCGTGGATCGCGTTTGCTGCTGTGAATCCCGGGGATATCCGAATCGCAGGTATTGGCCGGTTCGGGGGCTCGTGATACCGTATTTAGTGGTTGGACGATCTCTCACCACGATATACGGGGGGACGGCTTATGGAATCGATTTGGACGGCTGAACTCGTGCAGAACCTTGCCCGACTCTGGGATGAAGGCCATTCGACGGCCGAAATCGGCCGCCGACTCGGAGTCAGCAAGAACGCCGTGGTGGGGAAGGCACATCGGCTGGCGCTGACGCCGCGGCCCTCGCCGCTCAAGCGTCCGCCGATGCGCCGACCAGTGCCGGCGGTCGCCGCGACCGGCAGCGGGAACTGCTCCTGGCCGACCGGACATCCCGGCGACAAGGATTTCGGCTTCTGCGGCAAGCGGACTCTCGCCGGCAAACCGTACTGCGCCGAGCACGCGGCGATGGCGTATGTACGGCCGAAGAACCACAACGCGGCCTAAATCGAGTTGAGACATGCCAAGCGAGCGCTCCCGGCGGAAACGTCGGGAGCGTCCGCGTTTCAGCGGAAGCGCCATAGGCCGCGCTTCGCCGAGCGCGCCGCGCCTTCGGCGGGAAGATAATCGTAGCCCTGATTCGAATCGGCGAGCGCCAAGCCCTCGATGACGAGGAAGCGGCCAAGATCGTTGCCTTGCTCGTCGAGACAGATCGCCCCGAGCGCGCCGCGCTGACCCGGCGGCACGCGGCATGCGACGATCGAATGGCCGGCCAGCTTCTGCGCCAGCGCCGTCTGGGCCAGAACGGCGCACGATTTGACCGTGCCGTTGGGTGCCGCGCAGCGATCCTCGGGTGTTGCCAGCGTGACGCCGAACAGCTGCACCGCCTGGCCTTGGACCTCAAGCGTGAGCGGGCCGGTGACCCGAGCGTGGCCGCTGAACACCGCCGGATTGCCCACTCGCGCGAATCCGCCGGAGCGTGGCGACGGCGGCATGGCCGGTAGCGCGGTCGACGCCGTCCGCTGTGGCGCCGGTGCCGATGCGGCCGGTACGATCGTGAACGTTCGGCCTTTGCGATCGCTCATCGTCACCGCGCCGAACGATTTGGTATCGTGATCGCTGGGCACGACGTGGAAGCCAGGGGGCGTGACCGCGATGGTCGGCAGACCCGGCACCGTCTGAGGGTTCGGCGGCGGTGCGGCGGCTTGCGGCGGCAATTCCACTTGCGGCGCCGGCGACGGCGCGAGCGTCGGCGCGGCGAGAATGAGCGCGCTCTCGCCGCCGGGCACCGAACGCAAGTCCGAGGCAGGCGGCACCGCGGGCGAGGCCGGCAGCATGCTGGCTGCCGTCGTGGCCGGCGACGTTGGCGGTGGTTTCGACAAGTCCGGCTTGGTCGCCTGGCTGGGCGGCGCGACGGCAGCGGTTTGGATCGCCGCCTTGTGATGATGCCGCACGATCGCCGTCGTCGCCCCCGCGATCAGCGCGACACCCAGCGCGACCAGCAGCCGTTTGCGCAGCACCAGGCTGCGGGCGTGCCGGGTCCAGGCCTTGCGGACGGGGCGGTTTTCGCTTGACATACGACCGTTACGTCTGCGCCATCTGGATGCTAAAGCTACCTCAACCGGATCAATTCCCGAGGTTTTACCATGGGTTCCTTCAGCCTGCTGCATTGGCTGGTCGTTCTGATTATCATCGTCCTGCTGTTCGGCGCTGGGAAACTGCCGCGCGTCATGGGCGACTTCGCCAAAGGCATCAAGGCTTTCAAGGCGGGTATGAAAGAAGACGACACCGCCGAGACCAAGCCGCCTCAGCAAGTGCAGCCGCCCGCCGCAGCCGGCGGCGACCGTCCGGCGCATGACCACAACTGAGCCGCCGCGAGCCCTGTCGCCGACGACATGAGCGAACCCCGGTTTCCGCCGCTCGCCGAGAGCGCGATGACGGCTGAGCAGAGGCGCGTTGCCGCGGCGGTCGCCGAAGGCCGCAAGACATTGCGCGGCCCCTTTCACATGCTGCTGCGCAACCCCGCGCTGGCCGACCGCGTGCAGAACGTCGGCCGTTATTTGCGCTTCGAGAACACCCTGCCCGACGCGGTGAAGGAGCTGGCGATCCTGGTCACGGCGCACCATTGGGGGGCGCAGTTCGAGTGGGTGGTGCATCGCGGCTTCGCGCTCGACGCCGGCCTGCCCGCAGCGGTCTGCGACGCAATCGCCGCCGGCGCGCGACCCGCGGGCCTGACGCCCGTGCAGCAGGCGGCCTACGACTATGCCAGCGAGCTGCTCGCCACCAAGAGCGTGAGCGATCGGGTCTTCACGCGGGCCAAGCAGTTCTTCGGCGACGCCGGCGTGGTCGAGCTCACTGTCTGCGTCGGCTATTACGGGCTGATCGGACTCGTCCTCAACACCGATCGCACGCCGCCGCCGCGCGCGCCCTGATGCGGTCGAGCGCCCCGCCATGCGGGTCGACGATTTCGATTTTCCGCTGCCGCGCCGCCTGATTGCCGCGCATCCGATCGAGCCGCGTGACGCCGCGCGCTTGCTCGTCGTCGGCCCGGAACTCACCGACAAATCCGTCCGCGATCTGCCGGCTTTGCTCCGGCGCGGCGACATCCTGGTGGTCAACGACACGCGGGTCATTCCGACGCGGCTTTACGGCCGGCGCGGTCAAGCCGCCGTCGAGGCGACGCTCCACCGCCGCGAGGGTCCGGCACGCTGGCACGCCTTTATCAAGAACGCGCGGCGACTCAAGCCCGGCGACCGGATCGAATTCGCGGCTGATTTTTCTGCCATGATCGCTTCGAGCTACGAAGCAGGTGATCTCAGCCTCAAGTTCGATCGCGGCGGCGCAGAATTGCGCGCGGCGCTCGAGCGTTACGGTGCCATGCCGCTGCCGCCTTATATCAAGCGACCGCGTGGCGGCGATCCGCATGATCGCGCCGACTACCAGACCATCTTCGCCGTCCACGAAGGCGCGGTCGCGGCGCCGACCGCCGGGCTGCATTTCACCCCGGCGCTGTTGGACGCGCTCGACCGCGCCGGCATCGCCCGGGTTGCCGTGACCTTGCACGTCGGAGCCGATACCTTCCTGCCGGTCAAGGTCACCGACACGGCGGATCACGTAATGCACGGCGAATGGGGAACGGTGAGCGCCGAAGCGGCGGCGCGGCTCAACGCCGCGCGCGCGGCCGGCGGCCGCATCGTCGCGATCGGCACGACGGCAGTACGGCTGCTCGAAAGCGCCGCGGCCGACGGCACAGTGAAGCCCTTCGAGGGTGAAACCGAGCTTTTCATTACGCCTGGCTATCGCTTCCGCGCGGTCGACGTGCTGTTCACCAATTTCCACCTACCGCGCTCGACCCTGTTCATGCTGGTGTCGGCTTTCGCCGGACTCGAGCGGATGAAACGCGCCTATGCCCACGCGGCGGCGGCGGGCTATCGCTTCTTCTCCTACGGCGACGCTTGTCTCTTGTTGCCGGAGCGGCCATGAGCATCGGCTTCGCGGTCACGGCGCGCGACGGCGCGGCGCGGCGCGGGCGCCTCGCCACGGCGCATGGCAAGGTCGAGACGCCGGCTTTCATGCCGGTCGGCACGGCGGCCACCGTCAAGGCTATGCGGCCCGAGGACGTGGCGACGGCCGGCTTCGCCATGATCCTCGCCAACACCTATCACCTGATGCTGCGGCCGGGAGCGGAGCGCATCGCCGCGCTCGGCGGCCTCCACCGGTTCATGAATTGGCCGGGGCCGATCCTCACCGATTCGGGCGGTTTCCAGGTGCTGTCGCTCGCCAAGCTGCGCAAGATTTCCGAGGATGGCGTCGTCTTCCAATCGCATCTCGACGGCAGCCGCCACCAGCTGACGCCCGAGCGCGCAATCGAGATCCAGCGATTCCTCGATGCAGATATCGCGATGGTGCTGGACGAGTGCACGCCGTTTCCGGCGACCGAAGACGAAGCGCGCCATTCGATGGAACGCTCGATGCGCTGGGCCGAGCGCTGCAAGCGTGCCTTCCGTGACACGCCCGGTTACGGCCTGTTTGGCATCAACCAGGGCAGCGTGCACGACGCGCTGCGACGCACCTCGGCCCAGGCGCTGACCGGCATCGGCTTCGACGGCTATGCCATCGGCGGTCTCGCCGTCGGCGAAGGCCAGGAAGCGATGCTCCGCGTGCTCGACACGACGGTGCCGGCGCTGCCGGCGGACCGGCCGCGCTACCTGATGGGCGTCGGCAAGCCGGACGATCTTTTGGGCGCGGTGACGCGCGGCATCGACATGTTCGATTGCGTGCTGCCGACGCGCTCGGGCCGCACGGCGCAGGCCTTCACCCGCTTCGGCACCGTCAACCTGCGCAATGCGCGCCACCAGGACGATCCCCGGCCGCTCGAAGAAGGTTGCGACTGTCCGGCCTGCCGGTTCTATTCGCGCGCTTATCTGCATCATCTGGCGCGCGCCGGCGAGATCCTGGCCAGCATGCTGTTGACCCACCACAATCTTCGCTACTATGCGCGGCTGATGGAGTACACGCGCGCAGCCATCGAGGTGGGGCGGCTCGCCGCGCTCAGCGACCGTCTGGCGCGCGATTGGGCGCGTGGCGACATCGAGCCCAATTAGCCATGCCGAAAGCCAAGCACCCCTATCGCGACCTGACCCTGCTGGGACGGCGCGCCGCCCTGCCCGCCTCGCCCGACGCGGCGGTGCTCGAGCGCGTGCCCAATCCTCATCCGGGCGAAACCTATCTCGTCCGCTTCAATGCGCCGGAGTTCACCTGCCTCTGTCCGCTCACTGGCCAGCCCGATTTCGCGCATTTCGTCATCGACTACGTGCCGGCCAAGCACATCGTCGAGAGCAAGTCGCTGAAGCTGTTCCTGGGGTCGTTCCGCAACCACGGCGTCTTTCACGAAGACTGCACGCTGACGATCGCCAACCGGCTGCGCGCCGCGATTAAGCCGCGCTGGCTTCGCATCGGCGGCTACTGGTATCCGCGCGGCGGCATGCCGATCGACATTTTCTTCCAGACCGGCGCGCCGCCCAAGGATCTGTGGCTGCCCGACCAAGGCGTACCGCCTTATTGCGGCCGCTGATATGGATGCGGCGCGGATCAAGGCGACGATCCGCGACGAGGCGCTGAAGCTCGGCTTCGACGCCGTGGGTTTCGCCGCGCCCGAAACCGCCGCGGCGGCGCGCGCCGGCCTCGCCGAGTTCCTGGCGCAAGGCTTCCACGGCGAGATGGATTGGCTGGCCGAGCGCGCCGAGCAACGCGCCAGCCCGACGGCGCTGTGGTCCGACGTCAAGAGCGTGGTCGTGCTCGGCCTCAACTACGCGCCGGAGCATGATCCGCTGCTCGAACTCGAGGCGCGCGACCGCGGCTATGTCTCGGTCTATGCGCGCGGCCGCGACTATCACGCCCTGATCAAGGGCCGGCTCAAGACGCTGGCGCAGAAGATCGCGTCGCGCTGGGGCTCGGCCCTCAAAGTCTTCGTCGACACCGCGCCAGTGATGGAAAAGCCGCTGGCCCAGGCCGGCGGCATCGGCTGGCAGGGCAAGCACACCAATCTGGTGTCGCGCACGTTCGGCTCGTGGCTGTTCCTCGGCGAGATCTATCTCGACCTCGCCTTGCCGCCCGACGCCGCCGAGGACGACCATTGCGGCGAATGCCGCCGCTGCCTCGACGCCTGTCCGACCAATGCCTTCCCAGGCCCCTACCGGCTCGACGCGCGGCGCTGCATCTCCTATCTCACCATCGAACACAAGGGGCCGATCGACGCCGATCTCAGACCGCTGATAGGCACGCGCGTCTATGGCTGCGACGATTGCCTCGCGGTCTGCCCATGGAACAAGTTCGCGGTCGCGACGCGCGAAACCGGCTTGCAGCCGCGGAGAGCGCTGACCGGTCCGGCGCTCGCCGAACTCGCCCGGCTCGACGATGCCGGATTCCGCAAGCTGTTCGCCGCTTCGCCGGTGAAGCGCATCGGCCGCGACCGCTTCTTACGCAACGTGCTGATCGCCATCGGCAACAGCGGCGACCCGGCGCTAGTCGAATCGGCGCGCGCCAACCTAGACGATCCGTCGCCGCTGGTGCGGGCGATGGCGGTGTGGGCGCTGAGGCGGCTCGACCCGGCCACCGCAGTGGCGTTACGTGCAGCGCAGCTGGCGTGCGAAAGCGACGCCAGCGTCCGGGAAGAGTGGACGGCGGCCTAAGCGACCTTCTGCGCGACGTTGGCCGCCGGCAGGCGGATGGCGACGACCAGGCCGACGCCCGGCAGGCCAGTCACGCGTAGCGTGCCACCCTCGCCCTCGACCAGCGCCCTGGCCTGACCGAGGATGCTGCGCTCGCCGATCTCCTCCTCGGCCAGCGCCGCGCCGGCATCGGCGATCTCGAGTTCGATCTCGCCGCCGGGCGTGCGCGCGGCGCACAGCGTGACGCGGCCGTCGCGGCGCGAACGCGCCACGGCGTTGCCGAGCAGCCGCACGACGATCTCGGTCAGCGCCCGGTCGGAGCCGACATAGGTGCCGATGCCGGGCGCGACCGCCGCGACGAGCGCGACGCCGGCCACCTCGGCCTCGGGCTCGATCAGGCAGACCGCGGCGCTGATCAGCGCCGCCAGCGCGACCCGCTCGTCGCGCGGCGGCTCGACCGCGAAGGCCGACGACGCGAAATCGATGACGTCGCAGACGGTGATTAGCAACTTGCGGGTACGGCCGTGGCCGATGCCGAGGCACTCGCAGCGCAGCAGCCGCGTCGCGCCGTCGGCGCGCAGCGCGCGCAATTCGATCGGCGCCGGCGTTTCCGCGCGCGCCAGGGTGGCGAGCCAGGCGGCGGCGCGGCCACGATCCTGGGCGTGGGTCATGGCCATCAGCCGCGCTCGCGATGGCGGCGCGCCAGCGGCGTCGAGGCCGAATAGCGAATACATCGCCGGCGACCAGGTGACTTCGCCGCTGGCGATGTCCCACTCCCAGCTTGCCACCGGGGCGGCGCGGGTCGCCGCCGATTCGCTCTGGTGCAGCGCTGCTTCGGCGGCGATGCGGCGGGCGCGCTCGTCGGCCAGCGACGCGGCCATGGCTTGCAACGTGCGCATCGTTTTGCGCTGACGGCGCTCGGCAACCAGCCAGACCAGCATGGCACCCACGAAGGCAGCCGGCAGCACGACCGCGGCAAGAGCGAGACCATTCATGCCGTCAGTATCGGCCAGGAAGGTGAACGGAGGTTAAAGCAACCGTTCGGGCTCGGCGGCCGTGGTTAACAGGGCGTTGAGCACGCGCAGCCGGCGGCGCGGCCGCGGCTTGGCGGCGGCGGCGCATTCGGCGGCGTCGATGCGCTGCCAGCCGGCGAGGCTGACCGGCGCCGCACCGCGCTCCTCGAGCAGGCGGGCGAGACCGGCACGCCCCGACCGGGTCGAGGGCGATGTTCCCGCCTCCTTGAGCACCCGGTCGGCAACCAGCCGGGCATCGGCGACGATCTCGGCCATGCAGCCCGTCGCGCCGCGCTTCGCCCAGCCGGCGGCGTAAAGCCGGGGCGCGATCAAGCCGCGGTCGTCGGCCAGCCGGTCATAGGCGGCGGTGCGCTCGAAGCCGGTTGCGGCGATCACCAGCTCGGCGCGCAGCGCCAGGTTCTGGCCGAGCCGATCGGGCCGGGTGAAGAGCACGCGCTCGACGCCGGCGGCGCCGTCGAGCCGCAACGGCCGCAAGTGGAATTGGAAGCGGATGGGGAGGCGCGCCTCGTGGCGCGGCGCCGCGGCCAGCGCGGCGAAGCCGCGCAGCAGCGCCTTGCGATCGCGATCGAGATCGCCAGCGACCGCTTCGGCCTGGGCGAGCGCCTCGGGATCGATCGCCGCCTGGGCACGGGCGAGCTTCTTGAGCGCGGCGAGATCGGCCGGCTGGAAGCGCGAGGCGAGTAGATCGTTGCGGCCGACGACGTGGATGGTCTGCAACGGCATCGCCGCCAACGCGGCGGCGATCGCGGGGTCGAGATCGGCTTTGGCCAGCTCCTCGGGCGCGCGCGCCAGCAGCCGGGCGATTTCGAGCGCGACGCTGCCCTGGCCGACGACGATGACGCTGCGCACCCGGTCGAACGCCGGCGCCGTCGGCGCCTCGGGATCGCCGTTAAGCCAACGCAGGAACGCGCCGGCGCCCCACACACCCGGCAACTGGTCGCCCGGCACGTTGAGCCGCCTGTCGGCCCCGGCGCCGGTCGCGACCACCACCGCATCGTAGAGCATGCGCAGATCGGCTAGATCGAATTCGCGGCCGAGTGCAACATTGCCCCAGAAGGCGACGGGTTTCGCCTTCAGCGCACGCGCGAACAGCGTCGCCAGTTTTTTGTCGAGCCCACGGTCGGGCGCCAGGCCATAGCGCGCCAGGCCGAATGGCACCGGCAGCTTTTCGATGATGTCGATGCGCGCTTGCGGCGCCTTGCGCGCCAGGCGTTCGACGACTGCGAGTCCGGCGGGGCCAGATCCGACGATGGCGATGGACAAGGGCAAGGCCGCCTCAGGCGAGGCGGACGTATTCGTAGTCCGCCGGCAGGCGGTTGACGCCGCGCTCCGGCGGCGCAATCCAGCCAGCAACCTTGCCGGGCGCGGTGACCGGCCGCATCAGGCTCTTGACGAAGGCCCTGTCGGCGGCCGACGGCAGCCATTCGTCGCGCCGTGCCTGCCATTCGGTTTCGCCGAGGGGCTTGCCCGCCGGATCGATGAACCGGTTGGCCCAGGCGCCGATGGTGCGATGGAAGCGCGGGCTCGGCAACGCCAGGCGGAACGCGAACCCGGCCTGTTCGATCATCTTGCTCCAGCGCTGCACGCCGTTGTCGCAATCCTTGATATAAGCCTGGCGCGTGATCTCGTTCATCGCGTTGCGGAGCGGTACGTCCTGGGCGCCGTCCGGCGTCTCGACCGCGAGCACGCCGTCGCAACAGACGTGATCGTCGAAGCGGCCTTCGTCGGGCCGGCCCTTGATGCCGGTGGCGAAATAAGACGCGGCATTGGTCGAGACTTCGGCACCGAACAAATCGAGCGACGAGCTGAACCAGAAATTGATGTAACGCTGCAATGTCGGCAGGTCGACGACGCCGGCGGCGCGCAGCTTGTCGGGCGCCTCGGTCTTCAGTTCCTTCATCGCTTCGAGCGTGCGCGCGACGATGCGCGACACCCCGTTGACGCCGACCATCATGTGATGCGCCTCTTCCATCAGCATGAAGCGGCAAGTGCGCGCCAATGGCTCGAAACCGCTTTCGGCCAGACTCATGAGTTGGAACTTGCCGTCGCGGTCGGTGAAATAGGTGAACAGGAAGAACGATAGCCAATCCTCGATCGGCTCGTTGAAAGTCGACAGGATGCGCGGCCGGTCGGCATCGCCGGAATGCCGCGCCAAGAGCGCCTCCGCCTCCTCGCGACCGTCGCGGCCGAAATAGGCGTGCAGCAGATAGACCATCGCCCAGAGGTGGCGGCCTTCCTCGACATTGACCTGGAACAGCGAGCGCAGATCGTAGAGCGACGGCGCGGTGTGGCCGAGCAGGCGCTGTTGTTCGACCGAAGCCGGCTCGGTGTCGCCTTGTGTCACGATCAGCCGACGCAGCGTGGTGCGGTGCTCGCCCGGCACTTTCTGCCAGGCCGACGCGCCCATGACGTCGCCGAAACCGATCGTGCGGTCGGGCTCGGGCTCGGCGAGGAAGATGCCCCAGCGGTAATCGGGCATCTTGACCTCGCCCCATCTCGCCCAGCCTTTGGCGTCGACCGAGGTTGCGGTGCGCAGATAGACCGGCGCGGCGAGAAAATCGCTCGGACCCATTTCGCGCCACCAATCGAGAAAGAGCGGCTGCCAATGTTCGAGGGCGCGCTGCAATGTCGCGGTGCCGGCGAGGTCGACGTTGTTGGGGATGCGTTCCTGATAATCGATGGCCATGGCCGATCCTATGCCTAGACGCGCTCCCAGTTGAAGCGCGGCCGCGCGCCGGTGCCGAAGCGCTTCAGGGCGCCCTCGTCGCCGACGGCGTTGGGCCGCGAGAACACCCAGTTCTGCCACGCCGACAGCCGCCCGAAGATACGCGTCGCCATGGTCTCGGTCCCGGCAAAGCGCAGATTGGCCTCGAGCGCAGTGAGCGCGTCGGGCGACAAGCTGGCGCGCTCCTCGAGGACGAGGCGCAACTCGTCGTCCCAGTCGAGCGCGTCGGGCGTCGCCGTGACCAGTCCAAGGGCGTTCGCATCCGTTGCCGCGAGGTTTTCACCGATACGCCGCTGCGCCGCCGTGACCGGCGCGGGTTCGCCGCCGAAGCGGGTGGCGAGTCGCGTCAAGCCGTTGACCATCGGCAAGGCGCCGAAATTCAGCGCATCGAGCGCGATACACGGCGGGTCGTTGGCCCGAGGATCGTCGAGCATGTACAAGCGATCGGCGGCCAGCGCGAGCTCGAACAACGCGCCGGCGAAGCACGCGCCCCGGTCGATGACGGCGATCAGGCTACGCGACGAGACATCGAGGCGTTGGAAGGTGCGGCGCAGCAGGCCGAGCGTCGCGCGCGCGAACCAATGTCGAGTCTCGGCCGCCAGCAAGGCGCCGCTGACAAGCACTGTCGCGGCGTCGCCGCGCGTCTTCAGCACCCAGGTGCCGAGCACGGGCTCGTTGAGCCGCAGCATCAAGATCGCATCATCGAGTTCGCGCGCCATCGCCAGCGGCCACCACGCAGCGCCCTGCGCCAGCGCGTCCTCGAGAGACGTAACGGCTGCTTCGGGCGCCTTGACCGTCAACGTCGCGACGCGGGCGGCACGATCGAACGCGACCTCGACGTAGCGATAGCGATAGCCCGCCTGGTCGATGGTACGCGCGAACGGCAGCAGCTTGACGCCGTGCGCCGAGTCCGGCCGGTCGCTCGTCCCCGCCAGCGCCAGTGCGCGTTGCTTCGCGGCCGCCGAAAATTTTTGCGGCGGTGCCACCGCGTCGACCAGGTTCCACTGCCGCGCGCGGTCGGCGCGCACGCCTTCGGCGGTGGTGCAGAACAGATCGGCGAGATCGCGCCGCACCTTGCGCTTGTCGGTCAACCGCGACAATCCGCCGGTGCCAGGCAGCACGCCCAAGAGCGGCACCTCGGGCAGACTCACGGTCGAGGAGCGGTCGTCGATCATCAGAATCTCGTCGCAAGCAAGCGCGATCTCGTAGCCGCCGCCGGCGCAGACGCCGTTGACTGCGGCGAGGAACTTGAGGCCTTCGTGCTGGCTCGAATCCTCCATGCCGTTGCGCGTCTCGTTTGTGAACTTGCAGAAGTTCACCTTGAAGGCGTGCGACGACGACCCCAGCATGTAGATGTTGGCGCCGGCGCTGAACATGCGGTCCTTGGCGCTGGTCAGCACGACGGTTTTGACCGTCGGATGCTCGAAGCGGAGGCGGTTGAGTGCGTCGGCGAGCTCGATGTCAACGCCAAGATCGTAGGAGTTGAGCTTCAACTTGTAGCCCGGCACCAGGCCACCGTCCTCGACGACGTCGAGCGCGAGCGTGGCGATCGGGCCGTCGATCGCAAACTTCCAATGGCGATAGCGCTCGGGCGCGGTATCGAAGGTGATCAAGGCTGCCTCCTCGGCCGGCGGCGCAAAACGTGCGCTTTTGCTGGACGATAGTGCATACTCGCCACCGGTCAAGGAGCGGGGACATTTGAGCGCTGCGTCGCGTCATTGCCGGGGTCGTGGCTAGCGCCGTGCGTGTGCTTCACCTCTTTCCGCGCTTTCGGCCCAATTTTGCCGGCGACGGCCTCTATTTCGAAAAGCTATGGCCGCATCTCTCCGCTGGCGACGGTGGCCACGACGTACTCGTCTTCACTACGCCGACGCCGGTGGAGATTCCGCCGGTCGCGCCGGCCGGTATGAACCTGATTTACCTGCGGCGGTCGGAGGCCGAATCCGTGCGGACGGTGCTGCTGCGCTATTACATTTGGTTGCTACGCAATATCCGGCGCTACGACGTCATTCATGCGCGCACGCATATTGACCGCTTCTTCATCTCCAACTGGATCGCGAAGCTCGCCGGCGTCAGATTCATCTATTCGGCGACGCTCGATGATTCGCCGCCCTATATCCTGAAGACCTATCGCCCGAGCTTTTGGCGCTTTGCCGCCTGGGCGATGCGCCAGACGATCACGCGGCTGGTCGTGCTCAACCGGCGCCTCTACGACGAGAGCGCTGCCTTCATGGGCGCGCCGGGTCACGTGGTTATCGTGCCGCAAGGCGTCGCCGTACCGGAGCAGATCGGCGATGACGGCGCGACGCATGACGCGCTTGGCATTCCGCGCGACGCATTCGTGCAGCTTTATGTCGGCAGCATCTCCCGCCGCAAGGACGTGCTGTTCCTGATCGAGAACCTGGCCGCACTTGACACCGACGGCAAGTCGCGCTGCCTGGTCATGCTCGGCCCCGCGCTCGAGCCCGATTACCGCGCCGAGCTCGACGCGACGATCGCCGCCCTCGGCGTCGCCGACCGTCTGCGCTTCGTCGGCTATCGCGATGATCCGGCACCGTTCTATCGCATGGCCGATGCCTTCGTCTTCTCGTCGTGGGTCGAGGGCTTCCCCAACGTTTTGGCCGAAGCTATGGCGTACGGGTTGCTGATCGTCGCACGCCGCCTCGAAGGTGTCACCGATTTCGTTCTCGCCGACGGCGACACCGGGCTGTTGTTCGATACCGCGGCCGAATATCGCGCGCTCATCCGGCGGATCGAATCCGACGGCGCGCTGGCCGAGCGTCTCGGCCGCAACGCCCGGGCCAAGGCGGCCAGCGACTATTCGATTGCCGTGGTCGCTAAGACCTACGCCGCGCTCTACCGGTCAGTCCTAACGATCGGTTAATGGCCCAGCGCCTATACTGCCGCGTGCAATCGCAGATCCAGGAATACATCGACGTCGGTGTGTTGACGAGCGCGACACTCAAGCGCTTGCACGACGAATGGCAGAGCCGCTGCCGCGGGCGGCACTTTCCCGCGCGTGCCGATTTCGATCCGACGGAGATGGTATACATCCTCGGCAACCTGTCGTTGATCGAGGTGCGCCGGCACCCGCTGCGTTTCTTCTTCCGCGTGCACGCCTCCAACATCGCGGCGCGCACCGGCTTCGACATGACGCGCAAGTTCCTCGACCAGAATCCAGACGCCCGGCACCGCGCGCTGATCCTCGATCAATACCTGCGCGCGCTCGACGAGCGCCGGCCGATCGCCGCCTGCCATGAGCAAGAGTGCACCGACCGGGCGGTGCTCAATTGCGAAGCCTTGGCGCTGCCACTGGCGCGCGACGGCGAGAACATCGACATGCTGTTGACAGCACTGATCTGGCGCTGACAGCGCACGTCGCGGCCGGCAGGAGGGGCTTGACGGGCGCGTCCCCGTCGCCAACCATCGGCCTCGAAGGCGCCCAAAAGGCCGCGTAAAGAGCCGCGCCGCAGGGAGGCAGGGCATGACCGCCGATGGATCGGCGGCGCACGTACCACGAATCTCGATCCCGCGCGACTTCAACGCTGCTGTCGATTTGATCGACCGCAATCTTGCCGCCGGCCGCGGCGGCAAGCTCGCTTTCGTCGACGACCGCGCCGGCCTGACCTACGCCCAACTCGCCGAACGCGTCGACCGCGCCGCCAACGCCTATCGCCGGCTTGGCCTGCAACCCGAGCAGCGCGTCGTGCTATGCCTGCTCGACACGGTGGATTTCCCGGTCGCGTTTCTCGGCGCGATCAAAGCTGGCGTCGTGCCGGTGCCGGTCAATACGCTGCTCACGACGGGCGACTATGAATTCATGCTGCGCGACAGCCGCGCCCGGGCGCTGGTCGTCGCCGACGCGCTGTATGAAAAGATCGTGCTGGCGCTGGCGACGCAGCCCGCGCTCGAACATGTGGTCGTCGCCGGCGCGGCACTGGCCGGACGCCTGTCGTTCGCAGCGTTGCTGGCCGAAGCCCCGCCCAAGGCACGGGCGGCCGCGACCACCTGCGACGATGTCTGCTTCTGGCTCTATTCCTCAGGCTCGACCGGCGCTCCCAAAGGCGCGATGCATCTCCAGTCGCATTTGACGCTGACCGCCGAGCTCTATGCCAAGCCAGTACTTGGCATTCGCGAAAGCGACGTCGTCTTTTCCGCTGCCAAATTGTTTTTCGCCTACGGGCTGGGCAACGCGTTGACGTTTCCGCTGGCGGTCGGCGCCACCTCCATATTGCTCGCCGAACGGCCGACGCCGGCTGCGGTCATTCGTGTGCTGCGCGAGAAGAAGCCCACCATCTTCTACGGCGTGCCGACGTTTTATGCCGCGTTGCTGGCAAGCGACAACCTGCCGCGCCGCGGCGAGCTGGCGCTGCGGCGCTGCGTCTCGGCCGGCGAGGCGCTGCCCGAGGAGATCGGCAAACGCTGGACCGAGCGGCTCGGTATCGAGATTCTCGACGGCATCGGTTCGACCGAGATGCTGCACATCTTCCTCTCCAATCGTCCGGGCGAGATTCGCTATGGCACCACGGGCGTGCCGGTGCCCGGCTATGACATCCGGCTGGTCGACGAGGACGGCAAGCCGGTCAAGGAGGGCGAGATCGGCGAGCTCCAGGTCGCGGGGCCGACCAGCGCCGCCGGCTATTGGAACAACCGCGGCAAGAGCCGCGAGACCTTCCTCGGCGCCTGGACGCGCAGCGGCGACAAGTACACCCGCGATGCGCGCGGCCATTACACCTATGGCGGCCGCACCGACGACATGCTGAAGGTGAGCGGCATGTACGTTTCGCCCTTCGAGGTCGAAGCGGCACTGATGACCCACGCCGACGTGCTTGAGGCCGCGGTGATCGGCCGCGAGGACGATCAGAAACTGGTCAAGCCCAAGGCCTTCGTCGTCCTCAAGTCGGGGCACGCCGCCTCGCCTGCCCTGGCCGAAGCGCTGCAGGCGCATGTCAAGGTGCGCCTCGCGCCCTACAAATATCCGCGCTGGATCGAGTTCGTCAGCGAGCTGCCCAAGACCGCCACCGGCAAGATCCAACGCTTCAAGCTGCGCGAACGCGACCGACGCTAACGAGCTCGATGATGGAATTGTTGCCGCGCCATTTCGGAACCTGACGTGCCCTTCGTTGAGATCGACCGCCATCGCATCGAATACGCCGAGGTTCCGGCGCGGCATGCCGGCGCGCCGATTCTGGTCCTGCTGCACGAGGGTCTCGGCTCGGTGGCGATGTGGCGCGATTTCCCCGCCAAGCTGGCGGCCGCCACCGGTTGTCGCGCCATCACCTATTCGCGCTGGGGCTATGGCCGGTCCGACCGCTTTCCCGGCCCGCGTGATCCGCGTTACATGCACCGCGAGGCGCTCGACGAGCTGCCGGCGTTGCGTACGGCGCTGGCGCTCGACAATCCGATCCTGGTCGGGCATAGCGACGGCGCCTCGATCGCCCTCATCCACGCCGGCAGCGGTCGCTGGCCCGTGCGCGGCCTGGTCCTCGAGGCGCCGCATGTCTTCGTCGAGGACGTCTCGATCCTCGGCATCGAGGAAACCAAGCACGCCTATGAGGACGGCGACTTGAAGCCTCGCCTCGCCCGCTATCACGCCGATGTTGAGGGCATATTCCGCGGCTGGAACGACATCTGGCTGTCGCCGCAATTCCGCACCTGGAACATCGAGGATTGCCTGCCCGGCGTGACCTGCCCGGTCCTGGCGATCCAGGGCCTCGACGACCAGTACGGCACCGTGGCGCAGGTCAACGCCGTGGCGCGCGGCGTCAAGGGACTGTTCGAGAAGCTGCTGCTCGAGAACTGCATGCACGCACCCCATCGCGACCAGGAAGCCGACACGCTCGCGGCGATGGCCGGCTTCATTGCCGCGTTGTAGGGTTCGCCCGGGAGAAAAACGCCATGCTCGAAACCACCACCGCCGGCAGCCTGCCCAAACCCGCTTGGCTCGCGAAGCCCAAGATGCTGTGGGCACCGTGGGCAGCCGAAGGCGAAGCCCTGGAACGGGCCAAGCGCGACGCCACCATCCTGGCGCTCAAGGAACAGGAAGACGCCGGCATCGACATCGTCACCGACGGCGAGATGGCTCGGCAGCACTTCGTCCACGGCTTCCTGGTCAATATCGCCGGCATCGACTTCGCCAAGCGCGTCAAGATGGGCATCCGCGACAACCGCTATGTTGCCGAGGTGCCCACCGTAACCAGCGAGTTGAAGCGCAAGGGCAGCGTGCATCGGATGGAAGCGACGCTCGCCCGCGCCCACACCAAGCGCAAGCTCAAGTTCACACTGCCCGGGCCGATGACCATCGTCGACACCGTCGCCGACCAGTTCTATGGCGACCGCGCCAAGATGGCGATGCGCTTCGCCGAGCTTTTGAACGAGGAGGCGCGCGAGCTCGACGCCATCGGCGTCGACGTCATCCAGTTCGACGAGCCCGCCTTCAACGTCTATATGCGCGAGGTCCAGGACTGGGGCGTGGCCGCGCTCGAGCGCGCGGCGCAGGGCCTCAAGGCCAAGACTGCTGTCCATATCTGCTATGGCTACGGCATTAAGGCAAACATCGAGTGGAAGGCCGGCCTCGGCGGCGAATGGCGGCAATACGAGGCGATCTTCCCCGCCCTCGCCAAGAGCAAGATCGGCCAGGTCTCGCTCGAATGCATCCATTCCAAGGTGCCGGTCGGCCTTCTCGGCCTGCTCAAGGGCAAGGAGGTGCTGCTCGGCGCGATCGACGTCGCCACTGACCGCGTCGAGACGCCCGACGAGGTCGCGGCAGTGCTGAAGAGCGCGCTGCCTTATGTCGCGCCGGAGAATCTCCAGCCCTGCACCAACTGCGGCATGGCGCCGCTCGACCGCGCTGTCGCCTATGCCAAGCTCGAGGCGCTGGCCAAGGGTGCCAGGAAGCTCAAGGCCGAGCTCGGCGGCTAGCGATCAGGGCGTGGCGGCGGCGCGGACGTGGATGACGGCGATGTCGTCGGCATAAGCCCGCTTCCAACCCGGCAGCCGATCCATCAGTGTCACCGCCGGGTCCTTCGCTCCGAACATCGTCCAGGTGATGCGGTATTGGTCGAGGAGAGCGGGAAGCTCCTCGGATATGCCGGCGGTTGCCTCGGCATAGCGCTTGATGAAAGCGTCGCCGTACAGTTCGGCGCGGCCGTCGATGAATGGCTTGACGCCATTGAAGATGAGATAACCGCCGAAGCCGTATTCGTTCATCACTGGCCCGGTAAACCCGTGGGCAACGGCGTAATCGAGCGCGGCGACCGGCGTATAGGCGTCGGGCTTGCGCGCCAGCGGATGTTGCAGGAACAGCAGCGCGATTGCGGCCGCAAACAATCCGGTCGCGACGGTGCCGCGCAGGCTGGCGCCGCCGGCGAGATCGGCGAAAACGCCGTCGAGCGCCGCGGCGTGGCGCCGGCCGGAACGGGCGCGGATCAGCTCGCCCACCGCTGGCGCCAGCAGCAGCGGCACGGCAATGCCCAGCACGTCGCCGTTGCGCTGGTGCGTCAGACTCATATGCAGCAACAGCAGTGTCATGGCGAGCCGCGTCGGGGGCAGCCGCACGCCGAACCCCAGCGCCAAGGCGAGCGCGAGCATGATCCATATCTCGAGCGGCTGGACATGCTGGAAGTTCGGCGCCTGCCATTCGACGATCGTCGACAGCGCGAACTTCATCTGCATCAGATGGAAAGGCATCCACAGCCCGGCGAGGCCGTTGGGCGTCAGCAACGCGGCCGCCAGGGCGACGGCGCCGAATAGACTCCATTGCTTGAGCGCGGCGAGGCGCGAAGCCGCGTTCGGCGCCAGGAGCAGCGCCTCGCCAGCGAAAAGTGCGGCGAAGGCGAGGCCGAGCATGTAGCCGCCGTGGAGATTGGCCCAGAGGGTCATCAGCGCCGCCAGCCAGAGCGGCGGCGCCCGGTTGCGCTCGCGCGCCTCGACCAACGCGGCGAACCACGCCACCAGGATGGGCAACGCCAGGATATGCGGCCGCGCCAGCAGATGCGGCAACATCATTCCCCACGCCACTCCGACCGCGGCCAGCGCGTGAATCGGCTCGAGGAAGCGCAGCAGCGCGCGCATCAGCAGCGCCAACGCGGCGGCGAAGGCCGCCGCCGTTGCCAGCGCCATCCCGTTCCAGCCCCAGCTGTCGTAAAGCGGCGCGAAAATCGTCTCGGCCAGCCACTCGTGGGGAACCCAGGGCGCGGCGGGCTTCGAGCCGGAGAAGATGCCGACATGCGGCACGGCGTGATGCGCCAGAATCCAGCGGCCGACGACGATGTGCCAGTAGATGTCGGGGTCGTTCATCAGGCCGATGCCCGCCGCCAGCACGGCGACGAAGGCGGCCAGTGCCACCAGCAGCGGCAGCGAGACGCCGAACCGGCTCTTCGCCGCCGGCAGCGATGCGATGACCGACATGGCGCCCATTAGGCGGAAAGATGGTTAATGAAAGCTTGCCGCGACTTGCCTTCGCGGCCGAGATTCTTACACTGACGCGATGCCCGACAACCCGCGAATCGGCCGCCAGGACCTGTTTCCGCCGATCGAGCCCTACCAGAACGGCATGCTACCGCTCGACGGCCACCACACGATGTACTGGGAGCAATCGGGCAACCCCGTCGGCCTGCCGGTGGTGTTCCTGCACGGCGGTCCGGGCGCCGGCGCGACGCCGACGCATCGGCGGTTCTTCGACCCCGCCGTCTATTGCATCGTCGTCTTCGATCAGCGCGGCGCCGGACGGTCGACGCCGCTCGGCGATATCCACGACAACACGCTGCGCCACCTGATCGCCGACATCGAGCGGCTGCGCGTCCATCTCGGCATCGAGCGCTGGCTGGTCTTCGGCGGCTCGTGGGGCTCGACCCTGGCGCTGGCCTATGCCGAGGCACATCCTGATCGCTGCGGCGGTTTGGTTTTGCGCGGCATCTTTCTTTGCCGCAAAAGCGAGATCGACTGGTTTCTCTACGGCATGCGCGCCGTCTTCCCCGAAGCGTGGCGCAATTTCGCCGGCTTCATCCCCGAAGCCGAGCGCGGCGACCTCCTAGCCGCCTATATGCGGCGCCTGATGGACGCGAATCCGGCGATGCACATGCCGGCGGCGCGGGCCTGGAGCACCTATGAAGGCGTGTGCTCGACCTTGCTGCCGAGCCCCGACACCGTCGCCGCCTTCGGCGAGGACCGCATGGCGTTGGGCTTGGCGCGGATCGAAGCGCATTACTTCCGTCATCGCGCGATCAAGCCCGAGGACGATTTGGTGGCGCGGATCGACCGCATCCGCCACGTTCCCGGCGTGATCGTGCAGGGCCGCTACGACATGGTGTGTCCGATGGTCAGCGCCGACGAGCTGCACCGCGCGTGGCCCGAGGCGCAATACGTCGTCGTGCCGGATGCCGGCCATTCGGCGATGGAGCCCGGCATCCGCGCCGAGCTGGTGGTGGCGACTGAGCGGATGAAACGCCGCCTGTGAGGCGGCTCGCCGGCCGGCGGACTTGCTGTTTATCGCCGGACCTTTAAGATGGCTCTCGTCACGCGGGGGGAGAAAGCGTGCATGACGGGACGATGGATTGCCGGGCTCGGCGCCTTGCTGGCGGCGATGTGGCTCGGAACGGCTGATGCGCGCGCCGATTGGCTCGCCGATCTCACCGGCCCCAAGGAGCCCGGCCTGCTGTCGCTCGGCGGCGGCATGTATGATTTCCTGCACAACCACAAGGCGGTCGAAGGCCGCGCCGAGTACGATTTCGCGCATGGCTTCTATTTCGTGAAGCCGATGATTGGCATCTTCGGTACCAACAAGAAATCCGCCTTCGGCTATGCCGGCTTCATCCTCGACCTGCATTTCGGCCGCCACTTCGTGTTGGTGCCGAACGCCGCCGTCGGTTATTACCACCGCGGCAACGGCAAGGATCTCGGCGATGCGTTCGAGTTCAAGACCGGCGCGCGCTTCGACTACCGCTTCGAAGATGCCTCGCGCATCGGCATCGCCTTCGACCACATCTCGAACGCCGGCTTCAGCAAGACGAACCCCGGCGAGGAAAACATCCTGTTGATGTTCTCGCTGCCGCTCGGCAACTTGTAGCGATCACTCGCGCGCGTGGCGCGAGCCCAACCCCTTCGGCAGCCGTAGCGCCAGCAGCAAGGCCAGCAGCGAGAACGCGCCGGCGGCGAGAAAGACGCCGTGCAGCCCGGCGGCTAGCGCGGCGTCAAGCCGCGCGACCACGGCCGGTGACAGCGTGCCGCGCAGCGCCGGGTTCATCAGCCGATCGACCATGGTGTCGGCGCCGCTGATTCGTGCCGCCAGCACCGAATTGAGGATGCCGCCGAAGACCGCGGCAGCAACCGACTGGCCGACCATGCGCAGGAAGACGTTGACCGAGGTGGCGGTGCCGCGGCGGCGGAATTCAACGCTGTCCTGCGCCACCACGATATAGGTCGTGTTGCACAGCCCCATGCCGATGCCGATGACCAGGGCGCCACTCGCCGCCCAGAGCGGCCCGTGGGCGGGACTCAGGAGAATCAGAATCACGCTGCCCGCCACCAGCGCGAGACCGCCGCAAACCGCCAGCGCGCGGTACGACGCGCGGGCGGCGAACGTCAGATGCCCCATCAGGATCGTGGTCAGGGACCAGCTCAGCGACATCGCCGTCAGCGCGAAGCCAGCGGTCACCGCGCCGCGCCCCATCACGCCCTGGACGTAGGTCGGCACGAAGGCGCTGACGCCGATGAGCGAACCGCCAATGGCGAAAGCGGCGACGTTCGAGGCCGCCACCGCCGGAATGCGCCAGAGATCGGGCGGCATCATCGGCTCGGCACTGCGCCGCTCGCTGAACGCGAAGGCGATCAGGGCGAGCGCCGCGACCGCCGGCAGTGCGACGCGCAGCGCGTCCGACAGGTTCGTCCACTGGATCAAGGCCAGCATCAACGCGCCGCTGCCGGCCATCAACAGCGCGGCGCCGAGATAGTCGATGCTGCGGCGCTGGTGGTGGCGCGTCTCGTGCAGCGCCACGGCGAACAGCGCCAGGCAGATCGCGCCGACCGGCAGATTGATCCAGAACACCGCCGCCCAGGTGACGCGCTCGACCAGGAACGCGCCGAGCAGCGGGCCGCTGACGGCGGCGATGCCCCAGACGCTCGAGAGATAGCCCTGGGCGCGGGCGCGCGCCGCGCCGGGATAGATGTCGCCCACGATCGTCGTCGCGATCGGCACGATCGCGCCGGCGCCGAGGCCCTGCAGCGCACGGAAGGCGATCAGCATCACCATGTTGCCGGCAAAGCCGCAGAGCGCCGATCCCGCCAGGAACAGCAGCGTGCCGGCGGCAAAGACGCGCTTGCGTCCGTGCAGATCGGCCAGTCGGCCATAGATCGGAATCGTCACCGCCTGGGCAAGCAAATAGACGGCGAACACCCAGCTGAACAGGTGGAAGCCGCCCAGATCAGCGACGATGCTGGGCAGCGCGGTAGCGACGATGGTGCTTTCGACCGCGGCCATGAACATGCCGGCCATCGCCGCACCAAGCACGGTGCGGCGGCGGGCGGCGCTCATCGCCGGCGCAGTCGGACGGTCTTCGCGAACGGCATCCACGGGCGGAAGGTCTAACACATTGCCCACATTGCCGGCCGACATGGCTTCACGCGGACGAAGGCGGTCTATCGGGCCAGAAGCTGCACTAGCTTGTCGAACGAATTGCCGGCCGCGGACCAGCCCTGCACGAAGCCGTCGCGCACCGCCGAGTCCTTGAAGCCTTCTTGACACAGTGTCATCAACGTCCCTTGGCCATCGCGCTTGAAGATGACGATGATCGTCGTATCGAAGCGCGTGCGGTCACCGATCCAGCTGATCACCAACCGCTCAGGCTGCTTGATCTCGCGATATTCGCCAGTGATGTCAACGACGCGATCCGGCAGGTGTATACGCAGATCAAACGCACCACCGACACGTGGATCCATGGCCACGAGTTCGCAGCGAGCCGCGGCCGGCCCGAGCCATGCGCACCAATCTTCCGTCACCCAGGCGTCGAACACGCGTTCAGGCGGCGCGTCGAAGCGGTGCGCGATCTTGAACGATACCGCCGATGGAACCGTGGCGACGTCATTCATGGGATGCTCCCGTTTTGCGTTTAAGGTGCTTGTCCAGTCGGTCGAAGCTGTCGCTCCAGAACCGGCGATAGAAATCGAGCCATTCGCTGGCGCGTTCGAGGCCGCGCGCATCGAGCCGGCAACGGCGGTGCTGGCCGTCGCGTTCGCGGCGGATGAACGAGGCCGCCTCGAGCACACGCAAATGGCGCGAAATGGCCGGCTGCGAGATCGCGAAGGGCTTGGCGAGTTCGCCGACCGTAGCCTCGCCCTGTGCCAACCGCGCGAGGATGGCGCGGCGAACCGGGTCGGCCAAGGCAGCGAAAGCGGCGTCGAGTTGTTGCATAACTGATACGTTATATAACGTATTGGTTATGTCAAGCGCCAATTGACGGGCGAGCCAAACCACGGTGGCCGGCGGCTACGTATCCGCCCAGCTCAGCGCGGCGTGGCTTCGCCGCCTTCGACCATGATGGTCTCGACCTCGCCCGCGCCTTTGCGCCGGAACGCCGCCGCCTCGTCGTATTCCTTCGAGGTGAAGCAGGCGACACCCTGTTCGAAGGTCGGAAACTCGATGACGACGAAGCGGTGGAATTTCTGCGGGCCTTCCATGATCTGATACCGCCCGCCGCGCGCCAGCACCTTGCCGCCGTATTTGGCGAGAATCGCGGGAACGCGATCCGTGTATTTCTTATATTCGACCGGATCGACGATCCGCGAGCGCGCTACCCAGTAAGCCGGCATCCGAAATTCTCCCTCTTGGTTTATTTTCGCCAACCCTAATTTTTAGTAAGTATAGCCATACACAGACGGTGGTCAAAACCCTGTGGACCTCAGTTTTCCAAGCAGAGTTATAAGTAATACTGAGAGATGTTAATGATGATATTTGGTTTATAGTTAATTAATATTTGATTTTTATTAGATATTTCTTGTGAATTTCGAGAAATGCAGTACTTCTTTGTCCGCCGCACCCAAAAAGCGGCCCAACAAAGGAGAGTTCAATGTCCGTCCGCCTGTCGCATATCGTTCGCTTTGCCGTCGTGACTGCCGGCATCGCCCTCGTCTCCGCCCCCGCGTTCGCGTGGTACAGCGTCGGCGGCGGTGGCTGCATGAGTGGTTGCGGTGGCACCCCGGTTCCAGAGCCTTCGACCCTCGCGCTTCTCGGCGTCGCCATTCCGGGCGCCGCGGCGTGGATCAAGCACAAGCTGTTCTAACCGAATAGCTCTGGTTCTTCGGTTCTCTTTCGGGTTCTTCGATTGGACGGCTCCGCCTTGGAGCCGTCCTTTTACTTTGCCGACGACGCGCGCCAAGCCGCCAGAACGCGGTCGACCACGGCCCTGGCCTCGCCCAGGTAACGCGCCGGATCGGTGAGCCGGGCGATCGCCTTGGCATCGAGATGCGCGGTGACGGCAGGATACTTGGTCAGCACTGCGCCGAGCGGCCGCTGACGCGCGAGCGCCGTCCGACTGGCGCGCTGTACCAGATCGTGCGCCGCATCGCGGCCGGCGACTTCGGCCAGCGCCATCATCACCGCTTCCGCGACGATCAGCCCGTGCGTCACGTCGAGATTGCGGCGCATCGCCGCCACGTCGACGTGGAGACCCTTGGCGATGTCCTTGGCGTGCTTGAGCGCACCGGAGGTCAGCAGGAAAATCTGCGGCAAAGCCAAGGGCTCGCTCTGCCAGGCGCCGGTCGAGCGTTCGTGGTCGCTGATCAGCGCCTGGAACATCAGCGGCACCAGCGCGTGGACGCCGCGCGCGCAGGCGACGATATAGGCGCTCGCCACCGGATTGCGCTTCTGCGGCAAGGTGCTCGAGCCGCCGCGCCCTGCTTCGGCCGGCTCGCCAGCTTCGGCCACTTCGGTCTGGCTTAACAGGATCACGTCGGTCGCGAACTTGGCCAGACTACCGCAGACGAGGCCGAGCCATGCCGCAGTCTCGGCCAGGGTCTCGCGGTTGGCGTGCCAGGGTGAGACCGGCGGCGCCAAGCCGAGTTCACGCGCCAGGCCTTCGGTCACGGCGCGGCCTTTGGGCCCGAGCGACGCCAGCGTGCCGACCGCGCCGCCGAACTGCACGACCAGCAGTCGGCGCCGCAGCTCCGCCAAACGCCGGCGATGCTGCGCCAGCGGCGCCAGCCACACCGCGCATTTGTAGCCGAAGGTGATCGGCAGCGCCTGCTGGAGATAGGTGCGGCCGGCCATCGCCGTACCGCGATGCCGGCGCGACAACGCCGCCAACGCATCGCCGACCGATTTGAGATCGCGCTCGACGAGATCGAGCGCATCGCGCAGCTGCAGGACCAGCGCGGTATCGACGATGTCCTGGCTGGTTGCGCCCCAATGGACGTAGCGCGGCGCATCGCCGCCGGCAGCCTTGCCGAGCGCCTTGGCCACCGCCGCCGCCGGCACGCCGATGAGCGCGGTGCCTTCGCCGATCTCGGCGAGCGAGAGATTGCTCGCCTTGGCCGCCTTGGCAATGGCGGCGGCGGCGTTTTTCGGAATCAGGCCGAGCCGGGCCTCGACGCGCGCCAGCGCCGCCTCGACGTCGAGCATCGTCTGCAAGCGGCGCTCGTCCGAGAACAGCGCGCGCATCGCGTCGCTGCCGAAGAGCGCGCCGTAGATCACCGAGTCCGCGGGATTGACCGCCATCCCCCCCTCGCAGCGTTTGCCTCAGAAGTCGAAGAACACCGTCTCTCCCTTACCCTGCAACGCGATGTCGAAGCGCCACACCGCTGCGCCGTTGGCCTTGCCATTGGGCGCGGCGATCAGCGTCCGCTGCCGCGCCGGATCGTCGATCGTCGCCAGCACCGGGTCGCTCGCGTTGAGGCTTTCGCCGGCGAAATAGACCCGCGTGAAGAGATGATGCAGCAGGCCGCGGGCCGCGATCGACACCGCGATATGCGGCGCTTGGAGCGCATTGCCGCGGCCGGGCACCGCGCCCGGCTTCACCGTGGTGAAGAGGTAGATGCCGTCCTTGTCGGTGAAGACGCGGCCGAAGCCGCGGAAATGCGGATCGAGCGGCTTGTCCTGCTTGTCGTCGGGATGCGCGTACTTGCCGGCAGCGTTGGCGTGCCAGATCTCGACGATCGCGTCGGGCAGCGGCGAGCCATCGCCGTCGGTAACGCGGCCTTCGAGCACGATCCTGTCGCCTTTGGCCTTGCCGCCGTCGGCGAGATCGGCCCATTCCGGCCGCACCAAGCCGAAATGGAAGAACGGGCCGGCGGTCTGGGTGGCCGTGGGGATCAACTTGGCGTCCATGGTCGCGGGCGTTCCGCTCACAATCCCGCTGGCGTCGCGTGGCGGCCGCGCAACACGACATCGAAGCGGAAGCCGAGCGCCCATTCGGCCTCGCTCAGATTCGGGTCGTAACGCGAGATCATCCGCCGGCGCGCGATCTCGTCCGGCACGCTGTTGTAGATCGGATCGAATTCGAGCAACGGATCGCCCGGAAAATACATCTGGGTGATAATCCGCGTGGCGAAGGCGGGGCCGAAGACCGAGAAATGGACGTGCTGCGCGCGCCAGGCGTTGTAGGTGTTGCGCCACGGATAGGCACCCGGGATGATCGACAGGAAGCGGTATTCGCCCTTGGCGTCGGTGACCATGTGGCCGCGGCCGGTGAAATTCAGGTCGAGCGGCGCGGGATGCGTGTCGCTTGGGTGCGCGTAGCGGCCGGCCGAGTTGGCCTGCCAGATCTCGACCAGCGTGTTCGGCACCGGGCCCCCATCCTCGTCGAGGACGCGGCCGGCGAGGATCATGCGTTCGCCGACCGGCTCACCCTTGTGCTGCTTGGTCAGGTCGACGAGCGCGGGTCCGGTCCAACCGCTGGTGAAGGTCGGGCCGGTGATCTCGGTTAGCGTCTGCTTGAGCGCGACCGGCGGTCTCTGCGGATGGCGCTTGATCGTGCTGGTATAGGCCAGCCAGTCGTTCGCCGGCTGGCCACCGGCACGCTCGGGGTTGTATTCGCGGATTTCCGTCATACGCGTGCTCTCCTCCCGGCGCTATCCCGCAACCATTCCGACCGCGGTCGCGGCGAAGAACGCCGTCAGCGCCGCGGTCACCTCGGCCGGCCGCTCGACCGAGGATATATGGGCGCAATCGGGAATTTCGACCAGTTTCGCGCCCTTGACTGCAGCGGCAATGGCGCGCGCCGCCGCCGCCGGCGTCGCCTGGTCCTGGGCGCCGGCAACGACCAGGGTCGGGCAGGCGATGCGCCGCGCGTCGGCGGCGAGGTCCATGCGCGTGAGCGCCAGGCAGCAGCCGGCATACCCGGCCACCGAATTGCGCGTCAGCATCGTCCGCATGCCGCGCGCGGTGTCGGGATTCGTCTTGAGGAAACCCGGCGTGAACCAGCGCTCCAACACGGCGTCGCCAATCGAGTCGAGCCCGTCGCGACGCACCGCGTCGGCGCGGTCGCGATAGACCTGCGGCGCGGCGACGCTCATGGCGGTGTTGCACAACGCCAGCGAGCGCACGCGTCCAGGCGCGCGCGCACCGAGGCGCTGCCCGACCATGCCGCCGATCGACAGCCCGCAATAATGGAAGCGTTCGACTCCGAGCGCGTCCGCCAGCGCCAGCACGTCGCCGGCGAGGTCGTCGATGGTGTTGGCGTCGACGCCAGCGGGCACCTCGGTCAGGCCGTGGCCGCGCATGTCATAGCGCAGCACGCGGAAACGCGCGGCCAGCGCCGGTACCTGCGCATCCCATAGATGCATATCGGTACCGAGCGAATTGCCGAGCATCAGCACAGGGGCGTCGCTGCGGCCCGCGAACTCGTAATGCGCGACGAAGCTGCCCGTGCGGACGAACGCCATGGTCCCTCCCGATTCAATGGCCGGCGCTCATGGGCGGCCGCCCATCGGTGCCGCATCTTGACGCCGTTGGCGACGCCCGCAACACTGCGCCCGACTTTAGAGACCGGCCCGCCAAAACCAAAGGCCATTTCGCCAAGCCGGCGGCAAGAACCGAGGAGGATCCATGACCGCGCGCACCACCCCGCCCTTCCGCGCCGATCACGTCGGCAGCCTGCTGCGCCCCAAGAAGCTGCTGGAGGCGCGCGACAAGCGGAAGCAGAACACCATCACTCAGGACCAGCTCAAGGCGGTCGAGGACGAATCGATCCGTGAAGTGGTGCAGTTGCAGGAGGGCCTCGGCCTCAAGGCGGCGACCGACGGCGAGTTCCGCCGCGCCTATTGGCATCTCGACTTCCTCGAGCGCTTTTCCAACGTCACCATCGTGCCACCCTCGGTCGGCGTGAAGTTTCACACCCACAAGGGCGACATCGAGTTCAAGCCGCCCGGCATCCGCGTCTCGGGCAAGCTCAGCCGGTCGAAGCCGATCTTCGTCGACCATTTCAAGTTCCTGAAATCGGTCGCCAAGGTCGCGCCCAAGATCACCATCCCGTCGCCCTCAACCATGCATTTCCGCGGCGGGCGCAAGGTGATTGACGACAAGGCCTATCCCGACATGGCGCAATTCTATGCCGATCTGGCGCGCGTCTATAACGAGGAGATCAAGGACATGGCGGCGGCCGGTTGCCGCTATCTCCAGATCGACGAGGTCAATTTCGCCTATCTCTGCGACCCCAAGCTGCGCGAGCAGGTGAAAGGCATCGGCGAGGACCCGAACCAGCTGCCGCACACCTACGCCAAGCTGATCAACAACGCGATCGCCGGCGCGCCCAAGGACATGACCTTCTGCATGCATATCTGCCGCGGCAACTTCAAGAGCGCCTGGGTCGCCGAAGGCGGTTACGAGCCGGTGGCCGATGCGCTGTTCAACGAGCTCGCCATTACCGGCTATTTCATGGAGTGGGACGACGAGCGCTCGGGCGGCTTCGAGCCGCTGCGCTTCGTGCCGAAGGGCAAGGTCGTGGTGCTGGGCCTGATCACCACCAAGCTGCCCAAGCTCGAAAGCAAGGACGAGCTGAAGCGGCGCATCGACGAGGCGGCGAAATACGTGTCGTTGGATCAACTCGCGCTGGGGCCGCAATGCGGCTTCTCGTCGACGGTCGAAGGCAACGAGGTCACGATCGACGACGAGAAGCGCAAGCTGGCGCTGATCGTCGAGACCGCGCGCGAGGTCTGGGGCGGCGTCTGAGTCAGCCGTGCGCGGCCAAACAAAAGGGCGGCGCCATGGCGCCGCCCTTTGACCGTTGAAGACCGACCGGCCTATTTCTTCAGCGGCTCGCCGCCCGACTTCGATATCCACACCCATTCTTTCGTCTTGGCGTCGTAGGTCGTGACGATTGAGCTTTCGGGGCCAAGGCCGCGTTGCGGATATTTCTTGAAGTCGTAGATGCCGTCGACGCCGGCGAAATTGGTCAAGTTGTCGATATAATCCTTGAGCTGCGCCGCGGTCGCCTTGGGGCCGAGCTTGCGCAGGCCCTCGACGACGATCAGCCCGGCATCCCACGACGTCGCCACCATGTTGTCGGCCTTGAGATGGTGCTCCGCGAGGATGGCGTACATCGCGTGCTGCGCCTTGTCCATTCGCGGGTCGAGCTTCACGCTGCTCGGATGCGGCGGAAACATCGCCGACGCCATGATAAGTTGCTTGGGTAGGAACGATTCCCACTGCGCCATCGCGGCGAAGGTCTGATTGCCGCTGGTCGGCGCCACTGGGATGTCAAGACCCGCCTGGACCATGCCCTTGAACACCGTCGCTGCCGGCGCGCCAGTCACCCAGGCGATCAGCGCCTGAGCGCCCGATTCCTTGATGCGCGCGATCTGCGCCGCGACCGAGACGTCGGTCGGGTTGAAGTGCTCGCCGATCACCTTGGTCATCACGCCCTTGAACTCGGGACGATTCAAGATCGCGTCGACCGAGCGGTCGCCATCCTGGCCGCTGGCGTCGGTGGTCATCAGCGTGGCAATTTTGGTCCAGCCCTTGAGGCGGTAATAGCGCATCACCGCCGCGATCTGATCGACCGACGAGGCACTGGTCGAGAACGTCCAACTGCCCGGCTTGGGATGGATCGCCGGCGACAGGCAGTATTGCACCGGGCCGTTGGCCATCAGCGGCGCCATGGCGAGGCACTCGCCGACCAGGCTCGAACCCAGGATCACCACCGGCTTGCCGGCCAGCAGCTGGGTGGTGAGCTGCACCGCGACCTGCGGGCTGGTCTGTTCGTCGTGGAAGACGAAATGCAATTTCTGGCCGCGGATGCCGCCGGTCTTGTTGACCTCTTCCTCGAGTGCGGTCAGCGCGTCTTTCTGGCCCTGGCCGACGAACGCGGCGCCGCCGGTGAGCGGCATGACGACGTTGATGTCGTAGGTGCCGGCGGCATGCGAGGCCGGCGCGAAGCCGATCGTCGCCGCGGCAGCGAGCGCCAAGCCATAGGCGGCGGCGCGGCCGGACTTTATGATTTCTTGCGGTGCTTTCATTGTGTCCCCCCCGAGACGCACAATCGCCGCTGTGCCAACCTCTGTCAACTTTCGGGAAAACCATGAGCGCCCGTCAATCGCCGCCGTTTCGCGCCGATCACGTCGGCAGCCTGTTGCGACCCAAGGTCCTGCTCGATGCCCGCGCGCAGCGCAAGCGCGGCGCCATTGGCGCGGCGCAGCTTGCGGCGACCGAGGATGCGGCGATCCGCGAGGTCGTCGCGCTCCAGGAAGAGATCGGCCTCAAGGTCGTCACCGACGGCGAGTTCCGCCGCACGCTCTGGCATGTCGATTTCCTGACCTCGTTCGCCAACGTCAAATCGGTGCCAGGCAAAGTGACCGCCAAGTTTCACACCCATGAAGGCGAGATCGAGCGCACGCCTTCGGCGCTTGCCGTCACCGGCAAGCTGGCGCGGCCGCGGCCGATCTTCGTCGACCATTTCAGGTTCCTGAAATCGGTGGCGAAGGCGACGCCCAAACTCACCATCCCGTCGCCGAGCATTCTGCATTTCCGCGGCGGCCGCGACGCCATCGACCGCGCTGCCTATCCCGACTTGGCCGCCTTCTATGCCGATCTGGCGAGTGTCTATAGCGAGGAGGTCCGCGATCTGGCGGCCGCCGGTTGCCGCTATCTCCAGATCGACGAGGTCAATTTCGCCTATCTCTGCGACCCCAAGCTGCGCGATCAGGTGCGCGCGCTCGGCGAAGACCCCGATGCGTTGCCGCACACCTATGCCAGGCTGATCAACGGCGCGATTGCCGACCGGCCCAAGGACATGACGGTGTGCATGCATCTCTGCCGCGGCAATTTCGAGGGCGCCTGGGTGGCCGAAGGTGGCTACGAGCCGGTGGCCGAGGTGCTGTTCAATAAGATCGAGGTTGACGGCTATTTTCTCGAATACGACACCGAGCGCGCCGGCGGCTTCGCGCCGCTGCGCTTCCTGCCCAAGGGCAAGACCGCCGTGCTGGGCCTGGTCACCACCAAGCTGCCCAAGCTCGAAAGCAAGGACGACTTGAAGCGGCGCATCGACGAAGCGACGAAAGTCGCGCCCCTGGATCAGCTGGCGTTGAGTCCGCAATGCGGCTTCGCCAGCGGCGAACGCGGCAACAAGATTGCCGTCGCCGACGAGATCGCCAAGCTCAGGCTGGTGGTCGAGACCGCGTGCGAGGTCTGGGGCGGCGTCTGAGGCGCAGGATAACGGAGAACACGACTATGGCGGACGCGCGACACGACCTCGAAGGCGGCTGCGCCTGCGGCGCGACGCGCGGTACCGGCTGACCCCGCCACCGCTGTTCGTGCATTGCTGCCATTGCCGCGATTGCCAGCGCCAGACTGGCAGCGCCTTCGTCATCAACGCGCTGATCGAGACCGACCGCGTCGCCGTGCTCAAGGCCGCGCCGGCGCCGTTGGCCGTGCCGACCGACAGCGGCCGGCCGCACCGGATTTTCCGCTGCCCGTCCTGCCAGACGGCGGTGTGGAGCGAATATGGCGGCCTCGCCAAGCAGCGCTTCGTGCGCGTCGGCACGCTCGACGATCCGACGATGCTGACGCCGGACGTGCACACCTATGTGCGATCGATGCTGCCCTGGGTGACACTGCCGCCGGGCGTCCCCGCCTTCGACGCCTACTACGATTCGCGCAAGCTGTGGCCGGCAGCGAGCCTTGAGCACCGCCGCGCCATTCTCGGCTGAGACCGCACTGACTAGCAGTTTGCTGAAAAACCCTTTGTGCGTCGATGCCTGATCATGATTCTCTTCCGAGAGAGGTTGATTGGGGGAAACGGATGCGCAGGAAGTTTGTCGATCAGGGCGGAATGTTCTCGTACATC
>JBOHLS010000007.1:0-112322 GCA_050729835.1 Allostellaceae bacterium
GATTTGCTTGGGACTGCACGAAAGCCTCGACGAGGCGATACGCATCGCCGTGCGCGAGACGATCAAGTTCCTCGGCGAGATGCACAGCCTCGATCCGGCTGACGCCTATGCGCTCGCCAGCGTCGCCATCGATTTCGAGGTGACGCAGAACGTCGATGGCGTGAAGGGCATCCACGCCATGATTCCCAAAGCGATCTTCACGGCCGCTTGAGCACGCCTCCCGGCCATCGCTTGCCAAGCGCCGGGCCTTTGCCCAAGATCGGCGGGCCACGAGCGTGGGGGGAACGCATAGCCGACGTCGTCAACGTCACCAAGCTGATCGACAATCGCAGGATCGGCGGCTTCCAGTACCTGGTCGCGGTGCTGTGCGCGGCCACTGTCTTCCTCGACGGCTACGACACCCAGTCGGTCGCGTTCGTCGCGCCGTCGATCGCCCAGGAGTTGCACCTGACGCGGCCGGAACTCGGCCCGCTCTTCGTCGCGAGCCTCGTCGGGCTGCTCGTCGGACAGCTCGGCTTCGGGCCGCTGGCCGACAAGGTCGGCCGCCGCGCCGTTATTAATCTGCACCATCGTCTTCGGCGCCTTTACCATCGTCGCGCCATCCGCACCGCGGTGATCGTCGGCACCATGTTCCAGGTCAGCGGCGTGGTCGGTTCGGTGCTGATCGGCTGGCCGATCGACAAGTACGGGCCCTATGCCGTGATTCCGCTGCTGTTCGCCTTCGCCGTCGTGTTCGTGGCGCTGATCGGCGCCACGGTCGGCTCGGCGCCGGCGCTGATGGCGCTGACCTTCGGCGCCGGCTTCTGCATCATCGGCGGCCAGAACAGCGCCAACGCCCTGGTGGCGATCTTCTATCCGACGGCGATGCACGCCACCGGCGTCGGCTGGGCGCTCGGCATCGGCCGCATCGGCGGTATCATCGGCCCGCTGATCGCCGGCGCGCTGCTTTCGGCCCACATGTCCTACGGCCTGCTGTTCCTGCTCGGCGCCATCGCGCCGCTGTGCTCGACCGCCGCGGTGTTCGGCATGGGCCGGGTCTACCGCCGTTGAGCACGCGGCCGCCGGCGATTCTGTTCTGGAGCGGCGGCAAGGATTCCGGCCTGGCGCTCGACCGCCTGCGGCGCGTCGGCGAGTTCGAGGTCGTCGCGCTGGTCACCACGGTCAATTCGCAATACCGGCGGGTCTCGATGCACGGCGTGCGCGAAGAGTTGGTCGCGGCCCAGGCGCGCGCCGCCGGCTTGCCGCTCGATACCATGTATGTCGGCCCGTCGAGCAGCAACGATGCCTATGTCGCGGCGCTGCGCCGGACGCTCGGCGCCTGGCGCGAGCGTGGCGTCGCGGCCGTGGCGTTCGGCGACATCTTCCTCGCCGACCTGCGGCAATGGCGCGAGGGGTTGCTTGCCGAGCTCGGCCTGCGCGGCGTCTTCCCGCTGTGGCAGGCGGACACCGCGCAGCTCGCGCGGGAATTCGTCGCGCGCGGCTTCCGCGCCGTGCTGTGCTGCGCCAACGACGCGATGCTCGGCGAGAACGATGTCGGCCGCGACTTGAGCGCCGAATTCTTCGCGACGCTGCCGGCCGGCGTCGATCCCTGCGGCGAGAATGGCGAATATCACAGCTTCGTCTGGGACGGGCCGGTGTTCCGCGCGCCGGTCGGCTTCGCATTGGGCGAGAAGATCTATCGGCCGCTCGAAACCGCGCCCGCCGATGTGCCGGCGAACGGTCCGGCGATCCCGGTGCCGTCCACGCCCGGGCCGAGCGCCACCAAGGGTTTCTGGTTCGTCGATTTGCTGCCGGCATAAGCGCGGAACAGCCGGCATGCGGCAGCCGTTATTCCGGCATGGACCGAACGCCATGGCAGACGCAGCAGCCCGGCAAACCGAAGCCGCCGGGTAATCCGCCGACGCCGCCCGAGCCCGAACCCGGCGAGACGCCCGATCCACCGTTGCCGGTGGAAGAGCCGCCGCCGCCAATCGTGCCGCCGCCAATCGTGCCGCCGCCGATCGAGGGTGCGCGCGGCCTCGACGTCGATCGCGATCAGACCGGCGGCACCTGAGAGGTTGCATGCAACCTCTCAAGCCGACGGCACCGGGCGCGGCTTGCGGTCGGCGTCGATCGCGACATAGGTGAACACGCCTTCGGTGACCTTGACGGTCTCCTCGCCGGCGAAGCGCCGCGCCCAGACCTCGATGGCAACCGTGATCGAGGTGCGGCCAACTTTGGTCACCGCGGTATAGGCGCTGACCTCGTCGCCGACGAAGACCGGCCGGTGGAAGCTCATCGAGGCGATGCCGACGGTGGCGACGCGGCCCTTGGCGCGGCGCATCGCCGCCGAGCCGCCGGCCAGGTCCATTTGCGCCAGGATCCAGCCGCCGAAGATGTCGCCGCGTGCGTTGGCGTCGACCGGCATGGCGATCGCCCGCAACGTCGGCTCGCGTGTCGGCGGCGATTCGTTGGCGGGCTCGGCCATTCTCTTCTCCTCTGTTGGCGCGGCGATCATAGCCGATTCGGCGAGACGGCTCTTGCTTCGACCGCCACCAGATGTTGTGATCCGCGCGTGATTCGCTCCCTCGGATTTGCTTAGCGCCGATGTCGCCCACACACGTGCGCAAGTCGCGCGACACGCCCGACCTGTTCGAGAGCGCGCCGGCCAAACGCTCCGGTTCCTATTCCGCCAAGGACATCGAGGTGCTCGAAGGCCTCGAGCCGGTGCGGCGCCGGCCTGGCATGTATATCGGCGGCACCGACGAGCGCGCGATGCATCATCTCGTCGCCGAGGCGCTCGACAACGCCATGGACGAGGCGGTGGCCGGCCACGCCAGCCGCATCGAGATCGAGCTGCACGCCGACGGCAGTTGCGCCGTGCGCGACAACGGCCGCGGCATACCCATCGATCCTCATCCGAAATTTCGCACCAAGTCGGCGCTCGAGGTCATCCTCACCATGCTGCATTCAGGCGGCAAGTTCGGCGGCAGCGCCTACAAGACGTCGGGCGGCCTGCACGGCGTCGGCATCTCGGTCGTCAATGCGCTCAGCGACAAGCTCACGGTCGAGGTGGCGCGCGACCGCAAGCTGTGGACGCAGGACTACAGCCGCGGCAAGCCCAAGACCAAGCTCAAGTCGGGCGGCGCCACCAACCGGCGCGGCACGCTGGTGCGCTTCCATCCCGATCCCGACATCTTCGGCACCAGCGCGCATTTCCATCCGGCCGACATCTATCGTCTGGCGCGCTCCAAGGCCTATCTCTTCCGCGGCGTTGAGATTCGCTGGCATTGCGATCCGAAAATCCCGCGGCCCGAGGACGTGCCCCAGGACGCCACGCTGCACTTCCCCGGCGGGCTCTCGGATTACCTCACCGCGCTGCTCGACAAGCGCGAGACCGTCACGCCGCGCGCCTTCGCCGGCGAGGCCGAACTCAACGGCAGCGGCCGCGTCGAATGGGCGATCGCCTGGACCGAGGACGCCGACGACGGCACCGTCGCCTCGTTCTGCAACACCGTGCCGACGCCCGACGGCGGCACGCACGAGCAGGGAATGCGCGCGGCGCTGACCCGCGGCCTCAAGGGCTATGGCGAACTCGCCAACAACCGGCGCACCGGGCAGATTACCGGCGACGACGCGATGAGCGGCGCGGTCGTGATCCTGTCGCTCTTCCTCAAGAACCCGCAGTTCCAGGGCCAGACCAAGGAGAAGCTCGCCTCGGTCGAGGCGCAGCGTTTGGTCGAGACCGCGCTCAAGGACCATTTCGACCACTGGCTGTCGGACGATCCGCCAGCGTCGCGCGCGCTGCTCGAGACCGTCATCCAGCGCGCCGAAGATCGTTTGCGCCGGCGCCAGGAAAAAGAGCTCGATAGAAAATCGGCGACGAGAAAACTCCGCCTGCCCGGCAAGCTCGCCGACTGCTCGCGCTCGTCGCCTAACGGCACCGAGATCTTCATCGTCGAGGGCGACAGCGCCGGCGGGTCGGCCAAGCAGGCACGCCAGCGCGAGAGCCAGGCGATTCTGCCGCTCCGCGGCAAGATCCTCAACGTCGCCTCGGCCGGCGCCGAACGCCTCAGGCAGAACCAGGAGCTGTCCGACCTTATCCTGGCGCTCGGCTGCGGCAGCGGCGAGCGTTACCAGGAGGAGAAGCTCCGCTACGAGCGCGTCATCATCATGACCGACGCCGACGTCGACGGCGCGCATATCGCGTCGCTGCTGATGACGTTCTTCTTCCGCGAGATGACGGCGCTGGTCGAGCGCGGCAAGCTTTTCCTCGCCGTGCCGCCGCTTTATCGCCTGCAGCAGGGTGACTCCACACTCTATGCGCGCGACGACGCCGACAAGGACAAGCTGATGAAGACCGCGTTCGGCAAGAGCAAGGCCAAGGTCGAGATCAGCCGCTTCAAGGGCTTGGGCGAGATGCCGCCGCGCTTCCTCAAGGAAACAACGATGGACCCGGCGAAGCGCGTGCTGCTGCGCGTCATACTGCCGTCCAAGGCCGAGCGCGGCTTCAAGCAGACGGTCAAGCTGGTCGAGAGCCTGATGGGCCGCAAGCCCGAGCTGCGCTACCAGTTCATCCAGGAAAAGGCGAAGTTCGTCCGCGACCTCGACGTTTGACGAGCGTCATTGCGGCGCCGAGCAGCGCGAGGCGGAAGCAATCCAGGTGATCAAACTCTGGATTGCTTCGGACCGTCGCTATGCGCGGTCTTCGAAATGTCGAGAAAAAATTACTCGGTCAGCCACTGGCGCAGCTCGGCGGTCACTGCCTCGGGCCGTTCCATGGTCGAGAGATGCCCGCAATGGTCGATCAGGTCGAGACGCGCGGCTGGAACGCCAGCGGCGATCTCCTCGGCCAGCGCCGGCGGCGTCAGCGCGTCCTGCCGGCCGCATAGCACCAGCGTCGGGCATTTGATCGTCGCGAGCGTCGGCCGGCTGTCGCCGCGCGACATGATCGCCTTCTGTTGGCGCAGGAACGCCTCCTTGCCGACGCGCTCGGCCATGGCCATGACCGCGCCGGTGAGCGCCGCGTCCGCGAGCCGGTCGGGATGGAGAAAGAGCGGCAGCAGCCGCGGCGTCACGCCCTTGAATTCGCCCTTCTCGGCGAGCTCGATGAGACCACGGCGATGCGCGGTTTGCTCGGGCGTATCGGCGCGCGCGCTGGTGTCGAGCAAGGCGAGGCGCGCGACGCGTTCGGGCGCCTGGCGCATCATCTCGAGCGCGCAATAGCCGCCCATCGACAAGCCCGCGAGCGCGAAGCGCGGCGGCGCCGTGTCCAGCACGCGTCGCGCCATGCCGGTCATAGACTCGTCACGGGTCAGATCGGCGACGGCGAGCGCCGCGATGTCAGCCAGACCCGCCGCCTGGGCGCGCCATAACGCCGCGTCGCACAGCAATCCGGGCAACAGCACGAGCGGGGTTTTGCCGGTCATGGCGCGAGGTTAGGTGAGCCCCGCAAACCGCGCCATGTTGCCAAATTATTAGGCAACGCTAAGAAATAATTTGACTTTCCGGGGTATAACCCCAATTAAAGGGCATCCTCTAACAGCGAAAACCGCAGAAAGACGTTTACCGTTCGATGAATTTTTCCGACCTCGGCCTCTCCCCAGAGGTCCTGCGGGCGGTCGAAGATGCCGGCTACAAGCAGCCGACCCCCATCCAAGAACAGGCCATTCCTTACATCCTGATGGGCCGCGATGTCCTGGGTTGCGCCCAGACCGGCACCGGCAAGACCGCCTCCTTCACCCTTCCCATGATCGACATCCTGGCCTCGGGCCGCGCGCGTGCGCGCATGCCACGCACCCTGGTGATCGAGCCGACGCGCGAGCTCGCCGCGCAGGTTTCCGAAGCCTTCGATGTCTACGGCAAGCATCATAAGCTCAACCAGGCGTTGCTGATCGGCGGCGAAAGCTTCACCGACCAGGAGCGCAAACTCGATCGCGGCGTCGACGTGCTGATCGCGACGCCCGGCCGCCTGATCGATTTGTTCGAGCGCGGCAAAATCCTGCTCTCCGACGTCAAGATCCTCGTGATCGACGAGGCTGACCGCATGCTGGACATGGGATTCATTCCCGACGTCGAGCGCATCGTCGGCCTGCTGCCCAAGATCCGCCAGACGCTGTTCTTCTCGGCCACCATGCCGCCAGAGATCCGGCGTCTTGCCGACGCCTTCCTGATGAATCCCAAGGAGATCGCGGTCGCGCCGCCAGCGTCGCCAGCCGCCACCGTCATCCAGGGCCTGGCGGTGGTCGAGCCCGACGCGAAGCGCGAGGTGCTCCGCCGCCTGATCGCGAGCGAGGACGTCAAGAACGCGCTCATCTTCTGCAACCGCAAGCGCGACGTCGACATCCTGAGCCGCTCACTCAAGAGGCACGGCCTCGACGCTGCCGCCCTGCACGGCGACATGCCTCAATCCAAACGCACCGAGACGCTCGAGCGCTTCCGCAACGGCGAGATCCGCCTGCTGGTGGCGAGCGACGTCGCCGCCCGCGGGCTCGACATCCAGGGCATGTCGCACGTCTTCAATTTCGACGTGCCGATCCATGCCGAGGATTACGTCCACCGCATCGGCCGCACCGGCCGCGCCGGCCGCGAAGGCCGTGCGTTCACGCTGGCGGCGCCCGAGGACGGCCGCTTCGTGCAGGCGATCGAGCAGCTCATCGGCAAGCCGATCCCGCCGGTGACGGTCGAAGGCATCGCCGCCGCAACGCTGTCGTTCGAGGAATCCGAAGGCCGAGGCCGAAGCCGAGGCCGTTCGCGGGGTGGTCGCGGCAAGCCCCACGGCGGCGAACCGCAGCGCGGCGCGCATCACGGCGGATCGCGCCAAGGCGCGCAGCGCCACGAAGCGCCGCATGCCGCCAAGCCACAGCAACCCGCGCACAAGCCGGAGCCGGCGCGCTATGCGCCGATCACCATGGGCGCCGTGCCCGCGCCCAAGCCGGCGGCGCCGGCGGGCGGACGCGATCAGCGCAATTATGACGACGGCCCGCGTGTGGTAGGCTTCGGCGATCACATGCCGGCATTTCTGGCTCGCCGCGCCGCGCGCGGCTGAGCGCCGCGAGGGGGCCGATGAAGACCATCTTCGTCAACGTCAAATGCGATCTGGGGCGGGCCTACAAGGTCGCCGAGGAGGCGGTCGAGACCATCCCCGAAGTCTCGGAGGTGTTCTCGGTCTCCGGACAGTACGACCTGCTGATGAAATGCTACCTGCCCGACGACATGGATATCGGTCATTTCGTGGTCGAGCATCTCCAGCGCCTGCCGGGGGTGAAGGACACCTTCACCACCATGGCCTATAAGGCATTTTCGCCAGACAAATCGTCCTGAACTTCCAGCCGTGAATCAGCTTGATCGCTGGGACAAACGTCGTGCGTCCTTCGACTGCGCACCCATAGGGTGCGCGCTCAGGATGAGGCGCTTTTCTTAATGCCATAAAGAAATGTCCTCATGCTGAGCCTATCGAAGCACGCACAATGTTAGTGCAATTCCCAAGGCGCTCCCCGATCGACATTTCCGACCGCATGGGCCCACGCGCGAGGGTGGCGTGAACGGGACGGCGCGGCACATCCTGATCGTCGGCGCCGGCCACGCCGGCGGCGTCGCCGCCGCGACCTTGCGCCAAGCCGGCTTCACCGGCGCGATCACGCTCATCGGCAGCGAGCCATATCCGCCGCACGAGCGGCCGCCGCTGTCGAAGGAGCTGCTGGTCGGGGCCATCCCGGTCGAGAAGACCTATCTGCGGCCCCTCGCCTTCTATGCCGAGAACGGCATCGCGTTCCGTCCGGAGGAAACCGCGACGGCGATCGACCGTCCGACGCAGCGGGTGGAACTCGCGAACGGCGAAGCCGTGCCTTACGACGCGTTGCTGCTGACGCTGGGCGCCCGAGCACGTCGCCTGTCGCTGCCCGGCGCCGAGAATCCGCGCGTGCTTTACCTGCGCGACATCGCGGACTCGCTCGCGCTGCGCGAACGCCTGAACGCCGGCGCACGCGTCGCCGTGATCGGCGCCGGCTTCATCGGCCTCGAGGCGGCGGCGGCGGCGCGCAAACGCGGCTGCGCCGTGAGCGTGCTCGAGGTCCAGCGCGAGCCGTTGCAGCGCGTCTGTCCGCCCGAGATCGGCCGCTTCATGGCGGACCTACACCGGCGCAACGGCGTCGATCTACGCACCGGCGTCGCCGTGACCGCGATCGCGGAAGCCGGCGGCGGATTCGAGTTGCGGACCGCCGACGGCGGCACGGTCGCCGCCGACATCGTGCTCGCCGGCATCGGCGCGCAGCCCAATGTCGAGCTTGCCCAGGCCGCCGGCCTCGTCGTCGAGGACGGCGTCGTCACCGACGAATTCGGCCGCACCAGCGATCCGCGAATCTTCGCCGCCGGCGACGTGACCCGGCATTTCAACCCGCTGCTGGGGCGCAAGATCCGTCTCGAAGCGTGGCAGAACGCGCAGAATCAAGCGATGGCGGTCGCCAAGGTGATGGCCGGCGGCGACCAGCCGCACGCCGAGGTGCCGTGGTTCTGGACCGACCAGTATGACGTCAACCTGCAGATTGCCAGCGTGCCCGAGCGCTGGGGTGATCTGGTGTGGCGCGGCGGCCCCGGCGACAAGGTCTTCACCGCCTTCGCCATGGCCGACGACAGGCCCGTCGCCGCCATCGCCATGAACAACGGCCGCGACATGCGCGCGGCCCGCGAGTTGATCGCCCGCCGGCGCCCCGTCGATCCGGCGAAGCTTGCGGATACCAAGGTGAAATTGCAGGATTTGGCCAAGGAGGGCTGAGGTGGCTGAGGAAAATTGGGTGACGGTGGCGAAACGCTCGGCGATCAATCCGGGCGACGTGCTCGGCGTGACGCTCGGCGAGCGCGAGTTCGCGCTCTACGACCTCGACGGCGAGATCTACGCCACCGACAATCTGTGCACGCACGCCTTCGCCATGCTGAGCCAGGGCTGGCTCGACGGCGAGGTGATCGAGTGTCCGCTGCACGGCGGCCGCTTCGAGGTCAAGTCCGGCAAGGCCTTGTGTCCGCCGGTCACCGAGGATCTCAAAACCCACAAGGTGCGCGTGATCGGCGACGACGTGCAGATCCAGATCGGCTGAGACGACTTTCATCCGCGCCCGCCAACGCCGCATCCGCCGCCGGCAACGCCCCGTTAACCATTCTTAGAGGCGCCGCGTGCCACGCTGCGATGGCGGCGGAAAGACTCTGACCCATGTCGAAACAGCGCAATCTGGCGGCGACCAGCTTCCTCTGCGGCATCCTCGGCCTGATCGGCTGGACCTTCTACGTCGGCGCGCTGCGCGGCCTCTTCGGCGAAGACTGGATGGTCTATTTCAACGCCGCCCGGCTCTATTTCGAGGGCCAGCTCGACGTGCTCTATGATGGCGTGCGCTCGACCGCGTTGCTGAACGCGCGCTTCGGCCCATGGCTCGCGCACCCGTTGCCGCTGCACCCCTGGCTCTATCCGCCGCATGCGCTGCTGCTCATGTTGCCGTTCGGCTTGCTACCGTTCGTGCCGGCCGGGCTGCTCTTCCTCGCGCTCGGTTTCGCCGCCGCGGTCGCTGCCGCCTGGCGGTTCGCCAAGACCGGCACCGAGCGCGCGATTCACGCGGCATCGCTGGTGTTGTGCCCGGCGGCGGCGGTGACGGTCTGTCTCGGCCAGAACACCTTCCTCACCTGCGCGCTGCTGCTGGCGGGCTTCGGGACGTTGCGGCGGCGGCCGATCCTCGGCGGAGCACTGCTCGGCATCGCCACCTACAAGCCGCAGCTCTGGCTCATGGTGCCGGTCGCGTTGATCGCGGCGCGACAATGGCGGGCACTGGCCGCCGCCGTCGGCGCCGCGTTGCTGCTGGCGGCCGCCAGCGTCGCACTTTTCGGATTCGAGCCCTGGCACGCGTGGTTCGCCCTGATGACCGAGCCGAGCGCGCTCTACGACCGGTGGCGCGTGATCGCGCGGCTCAACGGCCAGAGCGTCTACACCTATGCGAGCCTGCTCGGGGCGCCGGTCGTCGTCGCCAATTTCGTCCAGGCGCTGACCGCGATCGCCGCGGCCGGCTGCGTATGGTGGTGTCATCGTCGGCCGATGGCCGACGATCTGCGGCTGGCGGTGTTGCTGGCGGCGACCCTGCTGGCGGCGCCGCACGTCATCGATTACGACGCCCTGCTGCTCGGCATCGCCGCAACCTTGTTCTTCATCCGCGGCTATGCCGACGGCTTCCGCTTCGGCGACGTCACGGTGGCGGTGCTGGCGTGGGCGAGCCCGCTGATCAACCCGCCGACGGTCTTCCCCATCGGCTTCGTGACCCCGCTGTTGATCGCCCTATTCATTGGCTGCGCCATGGCGCGCGGCCGCCGCGATGCCGCACGGACCGCGCCGAGCGGCGTCTTGAATCCGGCCTAGAACAGGTTTCAGCGGACGGTGCGGACGGCGATCGCGCTCATCTGATATTGCGGCATGCCGAGCAGATCGTGGCCAGCGACGCTTTTCTCCTGACTGACGATGATAACGTTGGCGCCGATGCCGGCGGCACGCTCCTTCAACTGTTGGAGCAAGCTCTCGTCGGTGGCCGCCGAGCCGCCCTGCGCGACGACGACGCCCAGCTGGACGTAGGTCGACGGCGGCGTGCGCGTGACCTGTACAACGCCGGTCCACGGCCGGTAATAGGCCGTCGTGGACGGATAATATTCGGTGTGGTCGCAGGCCGTCGCTGCCAGCGCCAGCGCCATGCAGGCAATGCGCAGCACCGCGCGGCGAAAGCGCCCTGCCCGGCGAACCAAGCCGGGTGCGCAGGCGCCGGATGAGGGTGGCGACTTAAAGGTCGGCAAGGAATCCGATCCCACAGCGGGCCCCTTGTTTATCAGATTGGCCGGGCGGCGCGGAAGGGTATTGACTCGCCCGGCCGGCCGCGCCCTTTGACGGCGTGACGACGCCATGCGTCCGTACGCCGTGCAGACGCATCGGCATGGACATCGCTGCCAACGATGGCCGCGCGCAAGGGCGGAGCGGCAAGGCCGCGCCCACGGCCGACGCTGATGCACCCATTCGGCTCTGCACGTCGAAGATGTGCTGCCACAACCCCTTTACCCGACGTTAAGGATTTGGGACCAGCCTGGAAACACCGGAGGGTATTGCCCAAGCTTTCGATCGGCTTCGATTTGAAGCGGATTCAGCAAATGGGGGAATATCCTTTGCTGTTCGAGTTTTGCGGCGACGTCCGTGACGATCCGGTCCTGGGCCCTGCCCTGGACTACTGGGAACGTAAGCGCGGGGCTCGCCTCGTGCCGGTCAGGCGCGACATCGACGCGACCGAGATCCCTGCCCCACTGCTCCCCTTTCTGCAGATCACCGAGCGCATCGAGGCCACCGGGCGAATCCGCTTCCGGCTGGTCGGCACCGGCATCGTCGAGGCCTACGGCGCCGATCTGACCGGCAAATACATGGACGAGATCTATTCCGGCAACCGCCTGCGTTATGTCGAAGCCAATTACCGCGCCGTCTGCGAAAGCCGGCGCCCAGTCCTCGTGGTCAACCGCTATCACTCGAGCCGACCGGTAGCGTTGGTATGCTATCGATTGGTCATGCCGCTGGCCGACGACGGCACAACGATCCGTCAATTCCTGACAGCCATGCGGTTCGATTTTCCCGGCGATGCCGTCGAATGGCGCGGCGCCTGGTTCGGGACCAGCGGCAATTTCGATTATGCTCATTCGTATTCCGGCGTCGTCGACGCCCACTGCGCGCTGCGCGCAGTGGGCGGATTTGATTAATTCCGCCGCCGCTTCTGGCGGAATCCGGGGGGCGTTGATTAACCGTCTTACGCCACGTTAATCGGCATGACAGACGACCGATAATCGTGTGTCTTTTTTGTCTCTATCCCATTGAATCCACCCCAAATTGTCGGCCTCTGCACTTGACCGGATCACCCCGATTCGCTCTTATATTTTCAACGTGATCGTGCGAATTGAAGTCGACATTCGGCGTTTGTCGATCCTCGCGGGACTTGATCGAACCAAAAAAAGCCCGAAACGCCGCTCTTTCGTTCGGCCCATTAGCAATTGATCAACGGAAATGATGATCTATGGGCGGTGCGAAGCGTGATTCGATTTCGTTCGGCAGCTGACGCGCCAGCCAGACGCCCGACGCTGCCGGATAGAAAAGTTTGACGAAAAACAGAATCGAATGAGGCGCAGAACGCGTCGGTAACAGTGGGAAGAAGCTTAACCGGGGGAGCATTGATGGTTGAGCACGTTTCGGTTTGTGCCGTTCGCGATATACCCGAGACCAGCTATCCAAACGAACCCGAGGGTGAGGTCGAGCCCAAAACGGTGGCGCCGATCGACGACGTCGATCAGTGTCTCGAAGCGATCGCCGACCTCGCGCTCGATATCGGGTATTTCTCCGATCTTGTTCTCGCCGAACGGCGCCTTGCCATGATCCGGCAGTGGGTGCAGCGCGAGATCGCACGGTGCGAAGACCTTTGAGGGTGCGGCGAGCCGGCGAACATCGCCGGCTCTAGGGATAGACCGCGGCGGCAATCCGGAAGACTTCCGCGATCGAGGGATCGTCGATGGCGATCTCTTCGTCGGAATTGTACATCCGCAGCCGCGTGTCCTTGAAACCGTCGCCGACGATCACCGCGCAATCCGCGCGCTTGCCCTTGGTGCGCACGAACAGCACCAGGTCGCCGACCGTGGGCATCCGCTTGGTATTGATATAGACGAGCGAGCCGGGCCGCAGCGCGATTCCGACGCGGTTGGAATAGACCCGGGCCGCGAACCAGCCTTCGCCATTGCCGCAAAAATCGGGGATCGGAACGCTGCCGGTCGCCGCCATCCGATCGAAGACGAATTCCGGGTTTGGCGTACCGCTCATCTCGCCGTAGACCGGAAGCGTTTCGACCGTGCGCGGCGTCACCACGCGTAACGAGCGCCGCAGAGCCTCGCGCTCGAGCACGCCGACGCCGGCGAAACGCTCGGTGTCCCACAGCAGGGCGCGCGGGCGGCGCGGCAGCAGATCTTCCGGCGCGACGCCGTTCTTAAGCTCCTGCTGATGCTTCGCGATTCGCTCCTCGATCAGCTTATTGAGTGCGCGCTCCGACAGCTTATAGAAGTCCGCGATCGCCTTGAGCTCCTCGGCGGTCGCCAACCGGGTTGCCATCTCGATCCGGTGATAGACCGAAATCGTCTTGCCGATGGCCTGCGCGACCTCGGTGAGGGTCTTGCGGTGCTTGGTGCGCAGCGCCGCCAGCACGTAGGCGATCGACGCCGCGCCCGATTCGACGCTCCAGCGCACGGTATCGCGCTGGACCCGGCCCCATTCGCGGACGTCGGCGGCGGCATCGCGGCCCTTGACCACCGGGATTTCGTCGGCGCGGACGCCGAGCGCCCGCGCGATATCCTCGATCTGCAGGTTGGTCAGGCGCCGCGCCCCGGATTCGACCTTCGAGATTGTCGAAACGCCCATCGCCGGCGTGAGTATGCGGCCGAGCTCGGACTGCGTCAGCCCCTTCGCCTTGCGCAGCCGCTCGATGTTGTTCGGGAACACGACCTCGCCACGCACGACGCCGCGGCCGGCGGTCGATGCCAGCGCCACATGGCGGGCGAGTTCGGTCACGCGTGGATTGTGATGATCTGCCATGGTTCTATCAGGTCGCCGTCTGGGTTGGGTTGCAGGCCGTAAGCATGGTCTATAACTTAGCGATTTTCCTATTTTTTGCAATAATAATTTCGCAATTGTCCCCGTTATCCTCGACTTTCACCTCGACCGCCCTCAAGACGAGGGCGGCGGCGCGCCGAGTTGGGCTTCGATCTCCATCAGCCGCTGGGCGATGTTCTGCGCGTTAACCGACAGTTTACCTTGCGCGATGGCGGTGCGGATCTGGTCGACCCGCTGCTGATCGACCGACGGAATGTTCTGCGCCATGGTGCTGATCGCATTGAGAAGGGTTTGAGCGTACGAAACTTCGCCGGTATCGGCGGGCGTCGCGGCGGCGCCGGAAGGCGCGGCGTCGGGCTTGGTGCCGCCGGCGGCCGAAGTGCCCGGCGCCGTGACATCGGCAACAATCGGATTGGTCACGCCACTGATGGGATTGGTCGTCATCGTCCACTCCTTGCTGGAACGTTCCCTGCTGCTCCTGATCCGCAATGCCATCGCATGGTCATTGCACGGACAGATCGGCGTGCGGAAACCGCAGCCGCCAGAATTTGCCGACATCTTCGATCACGGCACGCGCCGAGACGATCGCTTCCTTATCGTCGTTGGCATTGCCTTTGACGATGCCGTCGATGACGAAGCGATAGAGTTTGGCGAGCCGCGTGCTCAGCTCGCCCGGCTGCACGCCGGTCAGGCCGAGTATGAATTCCATCACGCGGCCGGCACGCGCGAGGACCCGCGCCTTTTCCTGCCGGTTCTCGTCGTCGATAGCGGTTTCGGCGCGCATCAGGAAGAATTGAACGGCATCGAGCGCCACCATCATCAGGCGTTCGGCGGAAACGCCGGCGCAGTCGACGCTGCGATAGGCGGAGAGTTCTCGTGCACTCATGATTTAGCTCCCGCTTGATGAACCGCTGTTGAAGTATTGGTCGAGGAAGCTACTGACTGTCGACAACTGGTTCAGAGTCGCTTCCGCATTGCTGTATTGCTGTGTCAGGAGCAGCGTCTGCTGTTGTGCCTGCTGCTGCAGCGACGTGATCTGTTTGTTCATCGACGTCAACGTCGAATTGAGGTTGCTGATCTCCTGCGTCACCGCGCCGGTCGTTGGGGCCAGCGCCGAATTGAGCAGGCCGCTGAGTTGGCTGTAGAGGCCCGAGCTGACGTTGACCATGCCGAGGCCGCCGGTTACGCCCGCCGCAATGTTCAGCGACAGGCCGTTGGCGTCACCGGCGCCGTAGGCGTACAGCACGCCGTTGGTGCCACTCGCGGCCTGGCCGTTGACCGTGCCGACCACCGTGCCGCCGACGTTCGAGGTAATATTGACCGCATAGGAACCAGGCTTGTCGGAGCCGCCGCTGGAGACCGTCACGTCGGAGCTCGTGGCCGTGCCGACGCTGCCGAGCAACGCCGCGACTGCTGTATAATTCGTGCTGACGGCATTCGCGAAGGTGGTGCTGTTGAACGTCACCGTACCGCTACTGGTGACCGAGAAACCGATCGAGCTGAGCGAAGTGTACGGCGTTCCGGCCGGCAGGCCCGTCGCACCGTAGCCGCTGACGACCTGCATCAAATTCTGCCGCAAAGTCTCGATGCCGACATCGCCGAGGAGCGGACCGGCGGTGCCGCTGCCGCCGCTACTGCCCGTGGAATAGGTGTCGTATTGCCCGATGGTCTTCAGGGCGGTGTTGAGCGCGCCGGCGATCGCCGAGGCGGCTTGCGTCAAGCCTGACGTATCGGTGCCCACGGTCACGGTCGCCGAGCCGCTCGCCTGCAACGTCAACGTGACGCCGGTCACGGCGTTGGCGATGGTGTTCGAGCCGCTGGCGATCCCGACGCCGTTGAGGGTGAAACTGGCATTCGACGCAGCCTGCGTCTCGGTCATGCTGCTGCCGGAGCCGCTGTAGCTGAAGGTGGTCAGGCCGCCGGTGCCGGTCACGGTGAAGCCGTTGGTCGAGCCGGTTTTGTTGCTGGTCAGCGTCAGTTCGTAGCCGTTGCCCGTGTTGACGATAGCAGCGGAAACGCCGGTGTTCGCTGCGTTGATCGCCGCTGCGACGCCGGCGAGCGTATCCTGCCCGCTCGGGATATTGACGACCACGGCCGAGCCGCTGCCGACTGTGATCGAAATCGTGCCGCTACCGAGCGACGAGCTTTCGCTGCTGAGCTGGCTCGAGACCAGGTTTTCGGCGTGGGCCAGGACGATATTCGTAAGCGAATAGGTGGCCGGCGTGGCAGCGGCGGTGGCCGTGCCGGAAGCCGCGCCATTGGGCGTTGCCGTGACGGTGCGTGGCGGCGTCGCCGACAGATCGGCGAGCTGCGCCACGACGGATTGCAGGCTCGAGAGCGAGCTCTGCACGTTGCCGAGCGCCGAGATCTCGGCCTGGATCGGCTTTTCCTGATTTTGGATAAGAGTGACGGGTTCTTGATACGCCTGTTCGGCCTGCTGGATCAGGCTCGTGATCTGGCTCGAACTCAAAACGCTGCTGACCGCCATTGCTGCCTCCTCAGCAACTGCCTCACCGCCTCCGGATTCTCAGAACGACTCGGAAACGAGGAAACCATCCCGGTAACGGACAACCGGGATGGCTCCCTCGACTCCCGAGCCCTAGCCTACTGCTGCAGCAACCGGAGGAAGCTCTGCTGCAACTGGCCGGACTGGTAGAGCGCGTCGACACCCGCCTGTTGCAGGATCTGCTCCTGCGTCAGTTGGGTCGTGACCGCGGGTATGTTCGCGTCCTGAATGGTCGACAACGCCGAGGTCATGTTCACCTGCGTGGTCTGCAGGTTGGACACGCTGGCGTTCAACCGCTGCTGGATGGCGCCGAGCTGACCGCCGACGTTCTCCAACTGCGTGATCGAGAAGTCGATCACGTTCAGGGCCGCGTTGGCATCGGCAACCGTGCTCACGCTCGACGCCGACAGCTTCGACAGACTCGAACTGGTCGTGAGGCCGATATCGGACCCTGCCGCACTCAGCGCGAAGCTGTCCGCCGACTGCATCGTCACCACGCCCTGGACGAGTGCCGTCTGCTGATTGCCTGCGCCGCCGCTCGCGAGGGTGACCGTCGAGCTGCCGCCAGCCGCCAATTCACCCGTGCCGGCGAAGCTCGAGAGCTTGATGTTGTCGCCGGATGCCTGCGTCAGCACAAGCTGATTGCTGCTGTTGACGGTTGCGGTGATGCCGGTTTGGCCGCTCTGCTGGTTGATCGCATTCACCAGGCCCGAGAGGCTTGTGGCATCAGGCGTGCCCGTCACGGTCGCCGAAATGTCGACCGAGTTGGTCGCCGAGGCGTTGACGTCCCCGAGCGTGAACGAGAACGAACCCGATGTCACCGAGAAGGCGACACTGGTGTCGGCCACCGCACTGACGCCAGTCTTCGACGTGACGTTGTTGACCGCCGAGGCGATGTCACTGGCAGCCTGGGACGCGGTCACGGTGACGCTGTCGCCACCGGCCGAACCCGACAAGCCGACCGAACCGGCGGTAAACGCGCCGCCCGTGCCGCCGGAGACGACGAACGCATTGCCGGTGTTGTCGCTGACGCCGCCGCTTGCCGAGCCATTGGTCTTGAAAATCCCGCTGGCCGTCTGCGGCGAAGACTGGTAGACGCCAAGCTGATCGGCCGCGGTATTGCCGATCGAGATTGAGATCGTCTGGCCATCGTTCGGACCGACCTGGAACTGGACGCCCTGGAAGGTGCCGTCGAGCAGGTTCTGGTTGTTGAACTGCGCCTGCTGCGAAATTGTCGTCACCTGGGTCTGCAACTGCGACACGACCTGTTGCAGCGAGGCCAACTGCGCCGTGGTGTTGCTGCCGTTAGCAGCCTGGTCGGCGATGGTGCGAAGCTGCTGCAGGATGTTGATCTGCTGCTGCACCGCGCCGTCGGCGGTCTGTACGAGCGAAACCGCCTGGTTGACGTTGGAGATCGCCTGGTTGACGCCGCCGAGCTGGGTGGTGAAACCCTGCGCAGCGATGTAACCAGCAGGATTGTCGGCCGGGCTGTTGATGGACAGGCCGGACGAAAGCTGCTGCTCCAGGGTGTTGGTCGTGTTGGTCGTCGTATTCAACGAATTCAATGCATATAATGCATCGACATTCGTATTGATCGCACCTGCAATCATCTTGTCCTCCTCGGCGCGCCTCTGGCGAGAGCGAGCCTCCGGGTTGGGGTTGATCTCTGGCCGCCCCCGCGCCAACCAAACCGGCCGCGCGAATTGCCGCCTCCACCCCTATTGACGGCACGCCGCGATTCCTGTTGCAGGCACAGTGGAATCGGCACGGTACGGCGTGCAGATGTCTTCAAGGTCCGGAAAATTTTCCGCGATCTCGGTACATTTGCGCCGGCGGCTCCACGGCAATGCGTGGCGCGCCGGGGCGCCAGCATCACGCCGAGTGGCGGATCGGATTCAGGCCGCCGATCAGCCGGGCCAGATATCGGCCGTAACTGGCATTGAGGCCCCTAGTCAAATGCGCCACGGCGCGGGCGTCGATCAGCCCCAGGCGATAGGCGATTTCTTCGAGGCAGGCGACCTTCTGGCCTTGCCGCCGCTCGATCGCCTGTACGAATTGCGCGGCCTCGAGCAGCGCCTCGGGCGTGCCCATGTCGAACCAGACGAAACCGCGACCCAGGCGCTCGGCGCGCAGCGCGCCCATCCGCATATACGCGCGATGCAGGTCGACGATCTCGTACTCGCCGCGCTTCGATTTCTTGAGCGTGCGGACGATGTCGCAGGCGCGCTCGTCGACAAAATAGACTCCGGTGACGGCCCAGGACGACCGCGAATCCATCGGCTTCTCGACGACGTCTGTGACGTGGCCGTTCGGTGCGAGGGTGGCGACGCCGTAGCGTTCCGGATCGGAGACCTCGTAGCAGAAGATCGTCTCGCCGGCCGGCATGAGCGCCGCACGACGCAGCAACTCGGTCAGGCCGTGGCCGTAGAACATGTTGTCGCCCAGGACCAGAACCGCCCGGGCGCCAGCGAGCCAGGGTTCGGCGATCAGGAAGGCCTGCGGCAAGCCTTCGGGCACCGGCTGTACGGCGTAGTCGAGCGCGATGCCCCACTGGCTCCCGTCACCCAGCAGCGCCCGAAACGCCTCGATGTCCCGCGGCGTCGTGATGACGAGGATCTCGCGGATGCCCGCCAGCATCAATATGGAGATCGGGTAATAGATCATCGGCTTGTCATAGACCGGGATGAGTTGCTTGCTCATCGCGACCGTCATGGGATAGAGCCGCGTCCCATTGCCGCCGGCGAGCACGATGCCCTTCGTTTCACTCGACGCGCCGATCGTCATGCGGCCTCCGTCGCCCGCTTGGCCATGCGGTGGAGGCATAGTTCGAGCTCGACGCGCCACGGTCGCGGCCGGATGCCCCAAATGCGCTCGACTTTCGAGCAGTCGAGCGCGCCGTTGCGCGGCCGGGGCGCCGCCGCGGGCCATTCCGTCGCGAGGGTCTGTCGCACGCGCTGCGGCGGCGCCAAGCCAATCTTCGCCGCCTGTTCGACGACGGCGGCGATGAATTCATAGACGGAGGTCGCGGGTTGGCCAGCGAAGTGAAAGATGCCGTGGCCGGCCTTGCCGACGCACGGCAGGCTCGTCGCAATGGTGACGATGGCATTCGCCAGATCGGCTGCCGAGGTCGGGCAGATGCGGCGATCGGTGACGCCGGCGAGATCATGCCGCAGCCGTTGGCGCACCAGGACCCGGTGAACAAGGCCACGCTCGAACGGACTAAAAACGGTCGACGTACGCAGGACCACATGCGGCACGCCGAGCATCGCCAGGACCGTCTCACCCGCCCACTTGCTTCGGCCATAAACGCTCTGCGGATTGGCGGGCGCCGCCTCCGTATAGGGCGCTTCTCCAATGCCGTCGAAGACGTAATCCGTGGAGACATGGATGACAGTTGCACCGACGATGCCAGCGGCTTTGCCGATATTGACCACCCCTTCGAAATTCGTGGCGAAGGCGGCGTCGGGCTCGTTCTCGGCCTTGTCGACCGCGGTATAGGCCGCCGTGTTCACAATGATGGCCGGACGCAGGCTGCGCACCAGGCCGATGACCAGATCCTGGTTCTCGATGTCGATCTCGCGTCCGACGTAGAACGGGTTGGTGTCCCAGGGCCACGGCGCGTTCAACAGCTCACGCGCGAGTTGGCTGCCCTTGCCGAGGACGAGCACGGTCCGGCTCATGGCACGAGCTCCGTGACCGCATGCCTGAACAGAGCATCGCGGTCGACCGCGTCGAGCGACGGCCAAGCCGCATCCTTGCGCGAGAGCACGGCACGCTCGGCCGTCACCGGCCAGTGAATGCCCAGCGCCGGATCGTCCCAACGGATTCCGTGCTCGTATTGCGGCGCGTAGAGGGTCGAGACCTTGTAGCTGACGACGGTATCGTCCGTGAGTGTGCAGAATCCATGCGCAAATCCGGTCGGAACGAACAGGGCGTCATCGCCCGCGGCATCCAACCGCACCGCGATATGCCGGCCGAAACTGGGCGAGCCGACGCGGAGATCGACAGCAACGTCGAAGATCGCGCCGCGCAGAACACGGACGAGCTTTGCCTGGGCGAAGGGCGGAAGCTGGTAATGCAGGCCACGCACCGTGCCTGCCTGCATCGAACAGGACTCGTTGTCCTGCACGAACACGACGCCGATGCCGGCATCGGCATAGGCGCGCCCGTTGTACGTCTCGCGAAACCAGCCGCGCGGATCGCGAAACCGTTCGCCCGTCACCAACAGGATATCGGGAATGGATTGGCGGCTGACACGCATCATCGCAGCCACGCCTTGCGCCAGTCGTCGAGATGCTGGTCGAGGAACCAGTCTGCCAGCACCGCCTGGCGCAGCGCCTCGCCCTCGCGCCTGCAGGCGGCGCGATCGGCGGCCATGTCGCGGATCGCCTTGACCCAATCACGGTGCCGGTTCTTGACCCTGTGCACCGGCAGGCTGCCTTGATAGGGCACGATGTCGGTGCAAATAACCGGAATGCCGAGAACGCCATATTCGAGCAGGCGCAGATTGCTCTTGGCTTCGTTGAAGGGATTGAGCTCGAGCGGCGCGATGCCCAGGTCGAGCTCGAGCGACGCGAGCTTCGCGGGATAATCTGGGATCGGCACCCAGTCGTAGAATTCCTTCACGAACGGCCGCAGCGCATCCGGACACATGCCGAAGAACACCCAGTCGATCTCCTTCGCGGTCTCTTCGACGACGCTGGCCATCATCTGCAAATCGCCGAGATGCCCGAGGGCGCCGGCCCAGCCGACGCGCGGCCGGCCCTCGGCATGCGGTTGGATCCGCAGCCCCTGCCAGCGGCTGCGCTCGAGCCGATTGGGCAGCACGAGCACTTCGTCGCACATCGGTCCGTAGGCTTTCGCCAGCGGTTCGGTGCTGACAACCAACCGATCACACAGCGCCAGCGCACGACGCAGGCGCTGGCCGACGTCGCGCGGAATGTTCGGACGATGGATGCTCTTGAGCGGCAGGTTGGTGAGCAGATCGTCGAGCTCGAAGACGCGCAGCGCCGGGCTGAGCCGCTTGATCTCGTCGATCTTCTCGATCTGGTGCTCCTCAATCTGGCGCTGAAACACGATCGTGTCGGGCGCGATACGCGCATATTCCGGCGGCATCATCAGCCGCATCGTCTCGCAGCTGTGGAAAACGCCGGTCTCGAACAGCACGCGGCTCGGCGCAATGATGCGGTATTCGCCGCAGGCGTCACGATCCGCCGAATGGGCGATCACGCGCGGTCGCGGCCGGAATTCCGGATCCCAGCAGCGCATGCGATCCGATTCGATGTCGAAACCCGAACCGACGGACGAAAGATTGCGGTTGTAAGCCGGATCGAATGCGATCACCGGCATCCAACGCTGATACATCGTATCCCGTTCGCGGTTCAGGCGCGCAACCTGCTCGGCGCTCGGCTCCTTGCGCGCGCGGTCGCGGCGACTGACGCCCGACTCGTGCATCAGCCGCGCATAGGGCGTCCAAACCACGAGATAGCCCGCCTCGCGGACTTTCAGGCAGTAGTCGATATCCTGATAGTTGTCGTGCAGCGCCCCGGCATCGAGGCCGCCGACCTGCTCGTAGAGTGCACGCCGAGTCAGCAGGCAGGCACCGGTAACGGCAGAGAAATCCTGGACCGCGTTGAGGCGTCCCCAATAGCCGGGCGTGTTGGCGGGCTTGCCTATATAAGGATGATCGGCGGGCGCGCCCCAGCCAATGCCCATGATGACGCCCGCATGCTGGATCGTGTTGTTCGGGAAGAACAGCTTGGCACCGACGACACCGACCTCGGGCCGGCGCGCGTGTATCATCATCTCGCCGAGCCAGTCCGGATCGATGATCGCCGTATCGTTGTTGAGCAGACATACGTACTCGCCGCGCGCATCTTCTTGGACGGCCCGATTGTTCATCGCCGAGAAATTGAAGACGCCCGGGTGCCGAATCACGCGTACGCGCGAGCCGATCTCGTCGCGGCGCGCCTCGATCAGGTCGAGGTATTCGCGGGCGTCACGCGCCGTGCTATCGTTGTCGATGACTATGATCTCGTAGTTGGCATACGCCGTCTTGGCGAGCAGGCTCTCGACGCAGGCCTTGAGCAGATGCAACCGATCGCGCGTCGGAATGATGATGGAGACGAGCGGATCGGGTTCGGCGTGGCGATAGCGCACCCGGAACTGTGTCGATGTGGCCCCCGGTTCAACCGTCGCGTCGATACCGAGGCGCTTGAGATGCGCTGCAACAGTGCGCGGTCCCTCGCCGAGAATTTCCTGAATCGGGCGCCGTGTCCGGCCGCTGCCCGCGAGGCGGTGATAGAGGACGTCGGCGACGTGACCGAAGCCGCTCGCACCCAAGCGCTCGGCCAGGCGCAACGCCAGATCATATTCCTCGAGACCGTCGCGCTCGGCGTCGAACCCGCCGAGCGCGGCATAAGCATAAGGCCGGACGATAAGCAGCCCGCCGACATAGGGCATGCTCCGCATAAGGTCGAGGTTGAAGTCCGGCTTGAATTGCGGGTTTGAGCGCTGGCCTCTAGCGTCGATCCGGTCTTCGTCGGAATAGATTGCCGACCAGTCGCCATGGCGGAAGCCGGCATCGGCCAGCGCGAACATCGCGTGCGGCGCCAGCCGATCGCCGGCGTCGACGAGGCCGATCCAGTCGCCTGCCGCCTCGCGCAACCGGCGATTGAGCGCCGCCATCAGGCGCTCGCCAGACACTTGCTCCCAGAGCACGCGCGGGTCGCCGAGCGAGCCAGCCGGGGCGGCGCTTTCACCGACCACGATCAAGCGCCAATCGCCGACGGTTTGGGCCTGCAGCGACGCGACTGTCGCCGCGACATTGACCTCGATGCCTTGGGGTACAGCCATGCCCAGAACAAAGCGCGGGACGTGCGGCCATTGGGCGACGCGCTCGGCCACCCAGTCGGCGCGGCCGATGGCGGTATGGTCGATGCCTTCCATCCATTTGGCGTAAGCGTCAGCAACGGTCAGCGTCGCCAGCGGACCACGACCGTATTTCTGGATCGACGCCTGCATCTCGCGCAGCTCGGTATCCTTGCGGGAAACCGTCTGGCGCAACTCGGCATTGACATGCTCCAGCCGCGCGACCTCGTCGCGTAGCGCTTCCTGCGAAGGACCGGTTTGTGTCGCGAGCGCAACGGCGGCAAGCCGGGCCCACACTTGGTCGGCCCGTTCGATCTCGGCGGCTATCCGATCGCATTCGGCAACGCGGCAATCGCGGGCGCGCACCGCGTCGTAGACGGTGCGCACCCAACCGCCGAAGCCTTCGGATTGCGACGCGTCAGGCTGCGTGGCCCGGTGATGACGCAACTCGGGCGATAGGAAAGCCGCGACCTTCTCGTCGACCGATTGCGCGGTATTGGGCCAATCGAGGCCGCATTCTGCGGCAATGCGTGCGAATTCGTGCAACCATGCCTGCGGCGCAGCCAGCAGATCGGCGTAATTGACGATCGTGCGCGGGAAACCGCGCGTCGCCCGCTCGGATTCGAGCGTGTGACGCAGCCACATCAGCGCGGCGGCGGCTTCGCTCTTCCGGTCGCGCTTGATCAGCGACGCCGCGACCTCGCGCGGATGTCGAAGCACCAGCACGAAATGTGGAGTCACGCGCATCGCACGAAGCAGCGGCAGCCACAACGGCAGCAGGCGGCACAACCGCGGATCCTTGAGTCCCCAGAGCGACGCCGCAGCGAAGTCACGCTCGATGATCGCACGGAGCCGTTGCGCGGCGGCGGCCGCCGCTGGTGTCTTCGCCCAGTCCGCCGGCAACGGCCGGACGTCGTCCCAGCTCGACCCGAGCGCCGCGAGCAGCTGGTCGTGCTCCTGCACTATTCCCATGTGCTCCCAATAGCCGCGCTCGTTATCCGGCGAGGCCGCCATCAGGTGTGGACTCAGCTCAACACCGAGCAGATTGAGCACGCGGGTCACCGCCGAGGTACCGCTGCGATGCATGCCGAGGATGAAAACAGCGCGCCGCTCGGCCGGCGCATTGTCGGACCGCATGTCATGCGCGGTCTGGATTTTCGCGGCGCCGACCTCGAGGTCGGCGATTGCAGCCATCGCGTCCATCGGCTTGGTCACCTGGTCTACCGGTTCATTTTCCGGAATATACCGATTTTCCTATTTTTGGCAAATCGAATCCCGTAAAACCCCTGCCGCGCGGCGTGCGAGCCCGGTCGCCCTAGATATAGTTAAAGAGCGACAGGCCGCTGATTTTGCCGAAGGCCGCCTGCGCCGCCTGCAGTGCGGTGACGCCCTCGCTGAACTGCGTCATCACCGCGGGCATGCTGGCGCTTTGGATATTGGCGAGATTGGCCTGGTCCGTGGTGGTGACGGTATTGTCCTGGCTCTGGACGGCGTTGATCTCGGCCAGACTGGTTCCGAGCGACGCTTCGGCCGAGAGCACGCTGGTGTGGACTTGGTTAAGCGTTGCTAACGCATCTTGGATCATCTGATCGGCGCGCGCTTGGGTCCCGCTGGCACCGTCGACCGGCGCCTGCAGCGCGGCGATGACATTCTGTAGCGCCTGGAACGCGTTGGTCGTCTGGCTGGTGCGGACCACGAAGTTATCGCCGGCCGCCGGCGTGCCGCTGAAGGTAATGTCCATGCCGCCGAATGACAGCGCGGCGCTCGAGCTGCTATACGCGCCTGAGGCGACGACGCCGCTGCTGGCCGTGAACGAGGCGCTGCCCGGCGCGCCCGTGCCACTGACGATGGCATAGTTGAGGCTGCCGCTGGCGCCTGCCGAGAACGATACCTTGAACTGCGTGTCGGCAAGATGCTCCGAAGAGACCAGAGATGAATTGACGACGCCGCCGAGCGCGGCGACGCCGGTGCCGGTGTTGGTGCCCGACGCCGAGACCGAGAAGCTGCCGTTGCCGTCGGGCACCTGCATGAACACCGATTGGCCCGAGACGGCCACCGGCACCTGAAGCGACGGACCGATCTCGATCTGGTCGACGCCGCCGTCGCCCTTGAAGATGACCTGGCCAGTCGGCGTGAGCTGAAACGGCGCGTTGGTGCTTTGCGAGCCGCCGAAAATATACTGGCCGTTCGAGAGCTGCGTGTTGGAGAGCTGCACCAATTCCTGCAGCGAGCCCTGCACCGAGGTGGCAAGCGCTTGACGATCGGCGCTGCTCGACGTTGCCGTGGCACCTTGCAGCGCCGTCGATTGCACCTGGTTCAGGAGACTGTCGACCTGATTGAGCACGCTGAGCGTCTCGTTCATCGTGCTCGACACAGCCTGCGCGTTCGCGGCGTTGGTCGTGATCTGATCGATCTGGTTGCTGGTGTCGAGAATAGCGGCCGCAGCCGTCGGGTTGTCGGTTGCATCGGTGACGCTTTGACCACTGGCGATCTGCTGGTTGAGCTTGCTGACATTAGCCTCCTGGGCCAGCATATCGTTGAGCGTGCCGAGGAAGAATTCGTTGGTGCTGATTCGCATTGGTGGGCCTCGGCTATCCGCTCTGCATTGCTGTGATAAGGCTCGAGATTAATGACTGGATCGTGCCGATCACCTGTGCGTTGGCCTGGTAGGCCTGCTGCAGCTGCACCAGATTGGCGGCCTCCTCATCGAGGTTGACGCCGGAGATCGACTGCTCGTTGCTTTGGGCCTGGTTGTAGACCGATTGTGCTGCCTGACCGGCGGCATTCGCTTCGGCGCCGCGGTCGCCGATGTCGGTGACGAGCTTGGTGTAGGCGTCATTGAGAGTCTGGCCGGACAGCAGATCGGCCGTTTGCAAATCCGCCATCGCGACCATGTTGCCGTTGCTGCCCGTCCCACCGGGACTCAGCACAAAACTGTCGCCCGCGACCGAAGTTCCGGCGGATAGCGTGAAGGTGGCGATCTCCCCGGCCGGCGCCGGTGGCGATGGATAGCCGATTGCCAGTTCGGCGCCGCTCGTGCCACTGAACGTGCCGGAGGCAATAAAGCTGCCGCCGCTGCTGTACACGCCGTATGTCGTTCCGGATGTGAACTTGACGCTCAGTTGTTGGCCGAAATAGGCCGACGGCACAATCACCGTGCCGGCCGGCAACGAGCCGCTGGCCGTCGGTGCGCCGGCGGTCATGGTGACCGTGCCGGTGTTGGTGTCGCTGATACCGCCGCTGGTCATGGTGCCCGCCGTCGCGACGTAGGGCGCCGCCGCGGCGATCGCCGACGGATCAGTCGTGGTTACGGCGATACCGGTGGCAGCCTTGAGCGTCGGCTCGATCTCGAAGGAATCGCCGACATTGGCGGTACCCGAGACGGTGACCGACATGCCGTCGAGCGACAGCGTCGGGCCGGCGCCCAGCGTGGTGGTCTGGCCGGTGGTGGTGTTGGTGGCCTGATAGCCGCCGCTGGTGCGGGTGAGGATGTAGTCGCCCGGCGTGAAGGCATTGGGATTGCTGATCGTCGCGCTCACGGTCGCGCCACCGGTATTGGCAGTGCTGGCGAAGACGACCGGCGCCGGCACCGAGAACAAGGCTTGGCCGAGATTGCCGTTGAGATCGAGGCCCAACGTCTGCTGGCCGTTGATCGCGGACGACAGAGCAACGGCGAGACCGCCGATGCTTTCGTTGGCGCTGGTGTATTGCGACCGCATGCTGAGCAACCCGCCGAGCTGCCCGCCGGAAATCCGGTTCGTCAGGTCCTCGCCGTTCGCCGAATAGTTGATCGACAGGGTGCCGTCGTTGAAGCTGCCGGAAGCTGCCGAAAGGTTGTACGACGTGGCGCCGTTGACCAGCGCCATGCCATTGACGAGGTAGACATCCATGGTCCCGCTGGCGCCGGCAGAGATCGTGACGCCTACCTGCTCGCCGAGTTGCTGCACGAGCTGGTCCGCCTGATCGATCAGGCTGTTCGTCGCCGAGTCCGTCGGGCCGCTCTGGCTCAGGATATCTTGGTTGATCTGCGCGACCTGCGCCGCCAGATTATTGATCTGTGCCACCGACTGGGTGATCTCGCCGTTCGCCGTCGTGATGTTGGAAGCGAGCTCGCTGCCAACGGATTGGAATAACGAAACCACCTGTTGCGCGCTGCTGAGGAACGCGTCGCGATTGGAAAGGTTCGACGGATCCTGTGCGACGGTATTCGCGGCGTCGAACAGACTGCCGATAATCTGGCCCAGGCCGCCCGCGCCGCCCGAGGCGAGCGGAAAGACCGAGGACAGCGAGCTCGTGCCCGACAGCACCACCTGCGCCGCCTGATTGACCGAATCCGCCTGCACCATCTCCTGGTAGATGTATTGATCGAAGCTGCGCTGGATCGAGACGACCGACGTTCCTGTGCCGATCCCGCCGAGCGGTCCCGATGTTCCCAGGGTCTCGATCTGATTGAGGCCTTCGACGGCGTAGCCCGGTGTGTTCACGTTCGAGGTGTTGTTGGCCTCGGTGGCCATGCCCTGCTGCGCGGCGAGCAGGCCGCTCAGCGCGCTGTCGAGAACCTGGTTGATGCCACCCATGGCTAGCCTCGCCCCAGAATTTTGCCGGCGGAAAAGCTCTTCATGCCGGAATTGGTGCCTTCGCCGCGCAGCACCTTGACGTCCGATCGCAAGCGGTCGGCACGAGCCTCGGCGGGCTGCAGAGCCTCGTCGATCTCGCGCGCCAACGTTTTCGCCGCGTCATGCAGCTTGTTGTCGGCCGCCGCGCCGCAGCGGCGACGCTCCGCATCGAGCGTCATCAGGTCCTTGATACAGCGGCCGCGTCGTGCGATCAGCGCGAAGACGAAGCCCATCGGCCAATGATCGAGCCGGCCGTTGCGCTCGGCGCGAAACAGGCGCGACAAACGCTGCATCACGCGGCGTTCCTGCTCGACCAGCACTTCGCGGCTCATGCGTCACCGCCTGTGGTCGTTGCCTGGGCAACATCGACGCCGCTCGTCGCGTCGAGCGCCGCGGTAATCGTCGGACTGGCGGCGACGGCCGCCAGCTTGCTGGCATAGTCGGGATCGGTCGCATAGCCGCCGGCAACCAGGGCCTGGCCATAGGCCAAAGGATCGTTGCCGGCACCAAGCGCCGAGCGATAGCGCGCGTTATGCGCGATTAAATTGACGTAATCGGCGACCGCGGCCGTGAGACTCGGATAGGCGCGGAAACTTGTCGTCTGACCGGTCTCGCCGGTAGGCGACATTTCGTGCGTATAGGCTTGCACGGTGCCGCCCGTCCAATCCGATCCGGCTTTGACGCCGAAGATATTGTTGCCCGGCATCGAGTGGCCCCAGCCGCTTTCGAGCGCCGCCTGCGCCAGCAGGACATTGGGCGAAACGCCGAGGCTTTGCGCCGCATTCTGGAGCAACGGCGCAAGGCTTGCTGCGAAGTGCTGCTGCGTGCCTTCCAAGAGCATCGCGCCAGTGGCCGGCGACAGCTGCGACGGTCCGGACGACGAACCATAGGGAGACGTTGACGGCGCGGACGTCGGCGTCGTGGCCGGAGACGGCATTGGAGCCGTTGCGCTGGCGCCCGGCACGACACCGGCTTGCGGCACGATCGCAAAAGGATGCGCGCCACCTGGCGGCGCGATCGCCAGCGGCGCGCCAGGCCTCGTGATCACGTGCCGGCCCTGCCAATATTGCAGCAGCGAAAAGCCGTGCATGGCGGTGGTCGGCACCGCCGTAATGGGAGACGGCACGGACGGCGCGGCGGTGGTCGTCGCGGCACCGGTCGTGCTCGCGCCGGCGGCCGCCTTCGGCATCGACTGGAGCAGCATGTCGGCAAAGCCGAGTTGATTGCTCGACGCGGCGACCTGGCTCATCACGTTGGTATAGAGCTCGCTCACGGTATCGCCGCCGACGCCGCCCACCATCGACAGCGGACTGCCGTCGGCGTTGCGCATCATGCCTTCCATCAGCATCGCGCCGAACTGGTTAGCGACGGCGCGGCGGACCGACGGATCGTTCGGATGCGCCTTGAGAGCCGAGATCGCCCTCGGATCGATCCCGCTCGCGAGACTCTGGGCGACGCTCGCGTCCATCTCAGAGTACCTTGATGTGCGCGTGCAGCGCGCCAGCCGAATGCAGCGCTTGCAGGATCGCGATCAGATCCGACGATGATGCGCCGATAGCATTGAGATTGCGGACGATGTCGGAAATTTTCGGCGACGACTTGATCTCGAGGATTTTCGCGGTTTTCTCCTCCGCGTTGATCTGCGTACGCGGCACCACCTGGGTCGTGCCCGTGCGGCTGAACGGCAATGGTTGCGCCACTTGCGGCGTCTCGGCGATGGCGATCGAGAGATTGCCGTAGGCGACGGCGGCGTCGCTGAGCTTGACGTCCGCGCCCATCACGACCGTGCCGCTCTGCGCATCGATGACGACTTCGGCCGGCGGCCGGTCCGGCGTCACCTCGACGTCGAGCAGTTGTGCTAAAAACGGCACCTGGCGCGTCGGATCAACTGGCCCATGGACCTGCACCTGACCCGGACCGAGCGCGAGCGCCGTCTCCGATCCGAAGCGGCGATTGAGTGCCTCGACGAGGCGGGTCGCGTTGCCGAATGACGCCTCTTCGAGATTGAGCAAGATGTTGCCGTCTCGCGCCGACGCGAACTGGGCCTTCACCTCGCGTTCGACGCTAGCCCCCTCCGGAATATGGCCGACCGTGGGCACGTTGACGGTCGCCGTCGCCGCCTGGCCGCTGGCGCTGAAGCCGCTGACAAGCACCGAACCTTGCGCGATGGCATAGACCTGACCGTCGGCGCCGCGCAGCTCGGTCATCAGCAGAACGCCGCCACGCAGGCTCTGCGCGTTGCCGAGTGCCGAAACAGTGACATTGATCGTCTGTCCTACCGCGATGAAGGTTGGCAGATCCGCGGTCACCATCGCCGCGGCGACCGTATTCGGTTGCAGAAACGCATTGGGACTGAGGGTCAATCCCATATGCGCCATCATGTTTTGGATCGCCTGCACGCTGTAGGGAATCTGCGTCGTCTGGTCGCCGGTGCCGGCAAGACCGACGACAAGGCCATAGCCAATGAGCTGGTTGACGCGCTGACCCTGGACCGTGGCCATGTCCTTGACGCGCTCGGCGTCCGCGGCACCGGCGTTGAGCAGCACTAGGGCCGCGAGGATCAGGGCTAGAAATCGGGCCATAGCGTGCTAACCGTCAGGAACAGGTGCTGGAGGAAACCCATCTTCGGCGCGAGATAGGTTGCGCCATCGCCGCTGAACTCGATGTAGCCCTCTGCCATGCGGGTCGACGGCACGGTGTTGTTCTGGATGTCTTCCGGTCGAACCACGCCGGCGATGCGGATGTATTCCTTGCCGCCGACCAGCTGCACCACGTTCTCGCCCTTGAGCACGAGATCGCCATTCGGCTGGATGCGTTGCACCATCGCGGACACCGTAGTTACGACGCTGTCGCTCTGCGCCGTCGAGCCGCTGCCTTGGAGCGAGTTCTTGCTGTTATATGACAGATTTGGATTGAACTGCTGGCCGTTCGGGCCACTTCGTCCGAACGCCAGTGGAAGGCCGAAGAAATTGCCGACGGTGCTCTCAACATCATCGCTGCGACCGATGTTCTGGCTCACGTTCTTGCTCGCGGCCGCGTTCTGAGTGATGGCGACAGTGATGATGTCGCCGACCTGATAGGGGCGATGGTCCTGGATGAGCGACAGACCGCCGTTGCCTTCCGGCGTTGCGTGATAGATCGCACCGTCGGTCGCCGGGAGCCGTTCGCTTTGGTCGCCCGGTAGCGCACCGAGCGCAGCCGTCTTCAGCGGCAGATGGCCGGGAGGTTGCTCGCAGCCGCCGAGTCCGGCGCCGAGCACGGCGAGCGTCACCAGCGCGGAAACGCGCCTCATAGGATGCTCACGACGTGACGTTGTTGAGATAGCCGAGCATGTTATTGACGTTCTGCGCCGCCTGGGTGTTGAGCTCGTAGGCACGCTCGGTCTCGATCATGTCGACCATTTCGTTGACGACGGAGACGTTCGAGGATTCGAGATAACCCTGCTCGATCGAGCCGAGGCCGTTGGTGGTGCCTTTGCCCGGCGTCGGCGCGCCGGATGACTGGGTTTGGATCGCGAGGTCGCTGCCGACCGACTGGAGACCGGCGGGATTGATGAAGCTGGTGAGTTGGATCAGGCCGATTTGGGTCGGCGTCGACTGGCCCTGGAGCTGCACGCTCACCGTGCCGTCGGTGCCGATGGTGACGGACTGCGCGCCGGGTGGGATGGTGATCGGAGGTTGGATTTCGTAGCCGTTGGCCGTCACCACCTGGCCTTGGGCATTGAGCTCGAAGCTGCCATCGCGCGTATAAGCGACCGTTCCGGACGGCATCAGGACCTGGAAATAGCCGTTGCCGTTGATCGCGAGATCGAGCGCGTTGCCGGTCTGCTGCAGGCCGCCTTGCGTGATGATCGGCTCGGTCGAGATCACGTTGGCGCCGGTGCCGGTCTGCAATCCAGAAGGATAGTTGGTGTTCTGCGACGTGAATCCGCCCGGTTGCGTTGCGTTCTGATAGAGCAGATCCTGGAAGATTGGCCGGATCGCCTTGAAGCCCGCCGTGTTGATATTGGCGAGATTGTTCGCGATGATGTCCATGTTGGTCTGCTCGCCTTCGAGCCCGGTGCGGACGATCGCTAAAGACTGAATCATTGTGTCCTCTATGCTTTGTGTTGCCGGTTATCGCGTCATTGCAGGCTGAGCACGTCCTGGCTGCCCGTATCCATGGTGCCGACGCTGTGCAGCATCTGCGTCTGCATCTGGAACATGCGCGTGTTCTTGATCATGTCCACCATGACGCCGACTGAACTGACGTTGCTGCCTTCGAGCGCGCCGACTTGAAGCGTGACGCTGCTGTCGACGCTGAATTGACCGTTGCCGTCCTCGAACAGGCCGTCCGGGCTACGCTTCATGTTTCCGGGCGGTGGATTGGCGAGATCGATCTTGGCGTAGGCGATGATCTGGTCCGGCTGCTGCCCCTGTGGCACGCCGGAGATCGTGCCATCGGCGCCGATGGTGATCTGGCTCAAGGCCGGCAGCACGATCGGATTGCCGTTCTGATCGAGCACCGGATAGCCGCCTGCCGTCTCGAGCGCCCCCGACGGCGCGATGTAGAGCGAGCCGTCGCGGGTATAGGCGGTCGTGCCGTCCGGCGCCTGCACGCCGATCCAACCCGGACCGTCGATCGCGACGTCGAGCGACCGGCCGGTGGTCTGGATCGGACCCTGCTTGAAGTTCGGCTGCTCCTCCTGCGTCACGACGTCGGCACGATCGGGCAGACCCTGGCCGTAGAACGGCACCGCCTGGAACGCCGGCTGTTGCGCCTTGAAGGCGGTCGTGCCGACATTGGCCAGATTGTTGGACGAGGCGGTCATATGGTCCTGAACCGAATTCATGCCGGTCATCAGCAGATAAATGAGTTGGTCGCTCATGGCGATGAAGGCCCGATTACTGGATCTCGAGCAGCTTCTGGATATTCTGCTGCTCGTAGCTGATCGCCTGGGCATTCGCCTGGAAGGCCTGCTGGGCAACGATGAGGTTGACGAGCTGGGTCGAGAGATCGACGTTCGAGCCCTCGATCGCACCCGATTGCAGCGTGCCGAGGCCTTGCGTGTTCGGCGCGGCGAGCAGCGCCGGACCGGAGTCCTGCGTCACCTGCCAGAAGTTGCCGGTCATCGGCGTCAGGCCCTGCGGATTCGCGAAGTTGGCCAACGCGATAGTGCCGAAGCTCTTGGTCTGGCCGTTCGAGTACTGGCCGACGATCTGGCCATTGGTGTCGATCTGCACGCCGGTGAAGGTGCCCGGCGCATTGCCGTTGTTAGCGATCGAGTTGACGCCGAACGCATCGGCCGACAGCGACGTGCCGGTGAAGTTGTAGGCGACATTGAGCGCCGAGGCGCCGTCGGGCAACGCCGCCACTGAGACGGCGGTGCCCGCACCCGAGGTCGCACCGGTCAGCGTGCCAGCGCTGTTGAAGCTTAATTGCGGCCCGGTGCCCGATGCGATGGCCGCACCAGTGGTCGGGTTGGTGAGCTGCCAGTTGACCTGCCACTTGTCGGGCGTGCCACTGCCGCTCACACGGGTGAAATAGCTCGTCAGCGTGTAGCCGGTGCCGACGCTGTCGTAGACCGTGGTCGCCGTACTCTCGTCATAGGTCGATGCGCTCGACGGATTGAACGCGGTGCCCGACGAAATCGCAGAGTCGGTGGTCGGCAGATTGATGTTGAGGCCGAGACTCGAGGTCGCAGTTCCCGGCAGGGTCGAAGTGTTAATCTGCAGGTCGCCGACGGCGCCGATCGCAGAGCCGCTGCCCGCGGTGACGTAACCCATCAGCTCGTTGCCCGACGGATCGACGAGATGGCCGTCGGTGTTGACCTGAAACGAGCCGGCGCGCGTATACATGATGCCCTGGTCGGTCTGCATCTGGAAGAAGCCCTGGCCGTTGATCGCCAGGTCGAGCGGATTGCCGGTTTGCGAGATCGTGCCTTCGGTGAAGAGCTGCGAGAGGTCCGACGACACGACGCCCTGACCCGGCGTCAGCGTGTTGCCCGAGGTGCCTTCGAGCGAGGTACCGATGAGATCGGCGAACTCCATCGTCGAGCCCTTGAAGCCCTCGGTGTTCATGTTGGCGATGTTGTTGCCGATCGTGTCGATACTCGACTGGGCGGCGTTGACGCCCATCAATTCGGTATTGAGCGACATGGGTTCAGTCCTCCGGTGTTTCCGCGGAAAGCGTTGGTTCAGTAAATCTGGTAGATCTGATTGAGCGTCACGGACCCGAGTCCGTAAGCCAGATTGACCGTCGGGCCGCTTTGCCCGCCGAGCGTCACGCCAGCGACAGGAACGACGGTATAGGGCGTGGCTGTGATCGCATTCCCCTTGGTACCGAGCGCGCTCACCTGGAATGTGTAATATCCGGCCGGCGCGCTGCTGCCCCCGGTCTCCGAGCCGTTCCAGTTGAAACCCTGCGTGCCGGTGTTCATGGCGCCGAGATTGATCGTGTCGACCGTGTTGCCGGATGAATCCTTCACCGTCACGGCCACGCTGGCGGCCGACGACGGCAGGTTGAAAGCGCCCTGGGTCGAGCCGCTGCCGGCATAGGCCAACGTGCTGCCGCTGACCGCGACGCTATGGCCGACGAGATTGGCCGCCTGGATGCCGCCGACCGATGAAAGCTGCTGGCCGATTCCGCTCACGGTGCTCTGCAATTGCTGCACGCCGCTTGCCGTAGAGAATTCCGCGAGCTCGGCCGCGTACTGGTCGCTGCTCATCGGATTGAGCGGATCCTGGTATTCGAGCTGAGTCGTCATCAATTGAAAGAAATTGGATTGCGTCAGTGACGTATTGCTGCCGCTGGCGCTATTCGAGGCGGACGGCAACTGCGTGCCGCTCGCCAGCGGAATGACGTTCACCGGCATGGCGCTTGAGACGGTCATTTCAGTGTCCTCCTGCGCAACACGGATCGTTCATCAGATTGACAAGGTCTTGAGCGCCAACGTCTTCGCGACGTTGAACGCGTCGAGATTGGCCTGATAGTTCCGCGTCGCCGAGATCATGTTCACCATCTCGTCGACCGGGTTGACGTTGGGCATCTGGACGTAGCCATTAGCGTCGGCATATGGGCTGCTCGGGTCGTAGACGTCGCGCAACGGTTGCTGGCTCTGGACGACGCCCGCGATCCGAACGCCGGACATGCCGGCGGTGCTCAAGCTGCTGTCGTCGCCGCCATCGCTGCCGTTGATCGGTGTGGCCTGGAACACCACTTCGCGCGCGCGATAAGGCTGGCCGGAGGAATTGGCGGTGCTGTCCGCGTTGGCGATGTTGCTGGCGATGGCGGCCAGGCGCTGGGTCTCGGCCGACATGCCGGATCCGGCGATCGTAAAGATCGAAAAGAGGGACATCGTACGTGCCTCTAGCCGCTACTGCCGGCCGCGGTCGAGCCTTTGACCGCCGTCATTAGCAGGTTGATGCGTCCGGTGGCGAAGGTGGCGGCGGCCTCGTATTGCACGGCGTTGGTGGCGGCTTCACGCTTTTCGAGATCGAGATCAACGCTGTTGCCGTCGATCGTCACCTGCGTACCGGTCTGGTACTTGACCTCGTTCTGCGCGGCGGTGGCGATCTGCGGATCGCCAGCAAAGCCGCCGATGCCGCCAACGCCGCTGAACTGGCGCGGATCGTCCACCAATAAGAGCGACGCCGACGCTGGCGCTTCCGGCTCTGCGCTTTTCGCGTCATGCGTGGCGGCGCTTAAAGCCGCCTGAAAGTCGAGATCGACGGCCTTGAAGCCCGGCGTGTTGCCGTTGGCGATGTCGGCGGACAAGACCTGCTGGCGATAGGCACGCAGGTCGAGAACCGTCCGAAAGAAATCGAGACCCGTCGATAAAGGGCCTTGCATTCGTGCTCGCTCCCCGTCGAACCGCGCCGGCATTTGCCGCCGCGGTAGTCGCCGCCGCCGCCGGCGCCGCCCTGGGAGGGGTAAGGGGCGGCAACCGCGGCGGTTTCGGCTTCCGGCAAGGGCCCGTTCGGATGGGGAGCGAGAACTTGCCGAATTTTCTTTTTTAGGGTAATTTTTCTCCCGGACGATTGCAAGAGGTTTTTTGCGCATGGATTTCCGGGCCGGAATTGCCCTTCTCCTGGTTACTTTGACCCTGCCGCCGGCCGCCCGGGCGGCGGCCGACCAGGGCTTTGCCGATCCAGTGGTTATCCGCGCCGCAGTGGCAAGTGCCGTCCAAGCGGCCGCGCCACGGCTGCCCGGCACGACGCTCGAGGCGGATGTCGCGACCCTCGACCGAGCGATCCACCTACCCGCCTGTCCGGCACTGGCCACCGACGTGCCGCCATTGGCCGGCAGCTTCGTGACGGTGAAGGTTTCCTGCCCGGCGCCGGCCTGGACGATTTATGTTCCGGTCCGGCTGCACCAATGGCGCCAAGTCGTGGTCGCCGCCGCGGCGCTGCCGCCCAACCGGCCCTTGACCGCGAGCGACCTGACATTGGCCCGGATCGACGCCGCGACATTGCCTAGCGCCCCGGTTGACACCGTCGCCGAGGCGGTCGGCAAGCTCCTGCGCACCAGCGTGCCGGCGGCAAGCCCGATCCTCGCCGCCCAGCTCGAGGCGCCGATCCTGGTCCACCGCGACCAACGGGTGCTCGTCACCCTGCACGACAGCGGCATCACCGTGAAGACGACGGTCATCGCCGAACAGGACGGCCGCGCCGGCGACGTCATCGCGCTGCGCAATCCGTCGAGCCAGAAAGTCATCCACGCGACCGTTACTACCGACGGCGAAGTGAAAATGCATCTTTGATTTGAGGGAGATTTTCATGACTCTCGTTCCTTCCGGCCTGATCGGCATGCTGCACGAGACCAAGCGCAAGCTCGTACGTGGCCGCGACGCGTTGCTGCGCGGCGATATCGGCGCAATCACCGCCATAACCGGTGAAACCGAGACGCTGGCCGACCAGCTCGCCGAGGTGACGCCGGGTCCGCTCGGCCGAAACGCCGAGCTTGCGACGCTGCTCACCGAAATCCGGCGTCTCGGGCGCGGCAACGCCATCATCGCCGGCGAGATGCTGCGGCATTTCCGCGCCGGCCTGGCGACGCTGCAGCGCCTCGAGACGCATCGCTCCTACGGCCCCGATGGCGGTGAGCTAGCCGCGGCGACGCGCCGTTCACTGGGCAAGGCCTAGAGCTTTCAGACACGCAACTCGGCGGGCGGATCGAAGCTGGCGCTTGGCACCGTCGGCGCCGGCTTGCCCGCGACGCGCGCCGCGCGCAGCCGATAGACGAACGCCAGGACCTCGGCGACGGTGCGATAGAGCGCGGTTGGCACCTCGTCCTCGATCTCGACATAGCGGTGCAGCGAGCGCGCCAGCGGCGGCGCTTCGACGATCGGAACATCGTGCTCGACGGCGACCTCGCGGATGCGGAGCGCCACGAGCCCGACGCCCTTGGCGACCAGCCGCGGCGCCCGCATGGTGCTCTGCTGGTAGCGGAGCGCGACCGAGACGTGCGACGGGTTGGTCAGCACGACGTCCGCCTTGGGCACCTGGGTCATCATGCGCGCGCGCGCCACCTTGCGGCGCAACTGCTTCACGCGCCGCTTGGTCTGGGGATTGCCCTCGACCTCGCGCGCCTCGTCGCGCACCTCCTGGCGGCTCATGCGCATGTCTTGGCGATGGCTCCATAGCCGATAAGGCACCTCGAGCAGGACGACGACCGCGAGCGAGATCGAGGTCAGCAGGAAGAGATGGCCGAGCAGGTCGCCGGCCTGCCAGAAGCCGCCGGGCCAGCTGGCGCGCGCCAAATCGACGAAGTTGCGCATCGCGCCGCGCAGCCACCAATAGGCGACGGCCGCAACGCCCAGCAGCTTGATCACCGACTTGACGACCTCGACCAGAACGTCGCGCGACCACAGCCGAGCAAACCCGCGGACCGGATCGAGCCGCGTCAAATCGGGCATCATCGGCCGCCAGGAGAACACCAAACCGCCGACCATCAGCGCCGAAGCCGTGCCGATCACCGCGATGCCGCCGCCGAAGACGATGACGAACTCTAGCGCCGGCTTGACCACGGCCCACGCGCCGGTCAGCAGCCGCGCCGGATCGCGGCCGAGCAGCGGATCGATCCGCAAGCTGGTGGCGACCATCCGCTCCAATAACGAAACGCCGATCGTGCCACCCCAGAAGACGACTCCCGCGCCGGTCATCAGCATGACCGCCGAGGGCAGCTCGCGCGAGCGGGCGATCGAGCCCTCCTCGCGCGCCTTGCTCAGGCGCCTGCCTGTCGGTTCTTCGGTTTTGTTCTCGGTTGAATCGTCTTCGGCCATGGTTTAACCGCCGCGCAGGGCCGCTTCGGCCAGGCGCAGCCCGACCTCGACCAGGTGCTCGACCGTGGGCACCACGAACGGCATCAGCAGCGCCGTCGCGGCGATGCCCACCCACAGGAAGACCGCGAAACCGACCGACATGATGTTGAGCTGGGGCGCGACGCGCGACACGACAGCCATGGCGATGTTGATCGCGAGCATGACCGCGACCACCGGCAGCGCCAGGATGACGCCGAGCTGGAACAGCGCGGCGCCGGAAGCGGCCAGCGCACCCCAGCCGGCCTGCATGATGCCGGGGGCGATTGCGACCGGAACGATCTGGAAGCTCTTGACCAGCGCCGCGATCAGCAGGAGATGGCCGCCGATCGCGAGGAACAGCACGGTGCCGAGAAGATCGAAAAAATCCGCCATCGCCGGCATGGGCACGCCGACCTGCGGATTGAGCAGCGTGGCGAAGCCGAAGCCCATCTGCAGGCCGCTGAGATCGCCGGCGAACGCCATCACCGACAAGGTCACGCGCATGGCGAAGCCGATCGCCACGCCGACGAGAATCTGCTCTAGGACGAGCGCCATCGTGCGCCAGGAAAGATCGAGCGGCGCCATCGGCCCGGCGATACCGCCGATGACCGCCGCCACCGCCAGGCCCAGGGCGACCTTCACCGACGCCGGCACCGCGCTCGAGCCGAAGGCCGGCGCGAAGGCGAACAGGGCCAGGCCGCGGAGCAGCGGCCAGATCAGCAGCCCCAGCCAGTGCGCGATCTCGGCGTCGGTGACGGCGAGCATGACCGCGCCTAGGGCCGGTCGGCGGCCTGCGCCACGCTGGCCTGGAAATAGGCCGTAAGCCGCTGCCCCATCCACGGCAACGTCAGCGCCGTGACCAGAAGGACGACGGCAAAGCGCGGCACGAATCCCAACGTCAGATCGGTCATGCGTGTGCCGACCTGGATGAGGCTGACCAGGAGGCCGGTCAAAAGCACCGCGGCGAGCGGCGGGCTAACCAGGACCAGCGCCTCGAGCAGCATGTGGTTGGCGGCGAGCGCCAGCATGTCGCCGGTCAGGTTCACGAGAAGAACCCTTGCGCCAGCGAGCCGATCACCAGCATCCAGCCGTTGACCAGCACGAACACCATGAGCTTCAGCGGCAGCGACACCGTCACCGGCGACAGCAGCATCATGCCGAGCGACATCATCACGGCCGCGACCACGATGTCGATCACCATGAACGGCAGGAAGATCAGGAAGCCTATCTGGAATGCGGTCCGCAGCTCCGACGTCAGGAACGCAGGCGCGACCAGGCGCATGGGCACGTCCTCGGCCTTGTCGTAGGTCTGGCCACCGGCAAGCTTGACGAACATGCCGAGATCGTCGGACCGCGTCTGCCGGAGCATGAACGCCTTGATCTCTGGCTCGGCGCGGGTCGCCGCCTCTTCCACCGAAATCTTGTTCGCCAGCAGCGGCTGCAGCGCCGCGCCGTTGACCTGGTTGAACACCGGCGCCATGATGAACATCGTGAGGAACAGCGCGAGGCCGACCAGAATCTGGTTGGGCGGCGTCTGGGTCAGGCCGAGCGCCTGCCGCAGCAGCGAGAGCACGATGATGATGCGGGTGAACGACGTCATCGCCAGCAGCACCGCCGGCAGGAACACCAACATCGTCATGAACAGCAGGATCTGGATCGGCACGGTATAGGACACGGCGCCGTGGCCGGTCGGCGTGGCGATCAATGCATCGAGGCCCGCCGGCGCGGCAAGGGCGGCCACGGGCAGGGCAGCCAGGGCCAAACCGAGGCCGGCGGCGACGGCGAATTTTCTAAGATGCATGGGTATCGTTCGACAGTTTGGAACCGGAGCCGCGCCAGCGATCGAAAGCCTGCGCCAGGGCGGTGCCGAAGCTGGCCGGCGCCGGCGCCGACGGCGCCGCCGCGGTTTCCGGCAATTCACAGAGCAGGCCGATGGCGCTGCTGGTGACGCCCAGCAGCAGCCGCTTGCCTTCGACGCGCACGACCACGAGGCGCTCGCGCGGCCCGACCGCAAGCCCGCCCACCACGGAGCAGTCGATCTTCGCCGGCCCGGTCGGGCCGAAGCGCCGGCGCACCAGCCAAAGCACCCCGCCCAGCGCCAGCACGACCACGCCCATGCCGAGCAGGAGCGGCAGCAGGCCGCCGAAGACGGAAGCGTGGCTTGGATCCACGGTCAGGCCGCCGAGCCCGCTCATTCGACCACGAGTTCGGTGAAATAGAGATTGCGCACGGCCGGCGGCGCGGGCGGGTGGCCGGGCTTGGGTGCGGTTGTGCTGGTGCTGGGTTGGGACTTGGCCTGGGGCTTGGGCGCATGCGGATCAGGCGGTGGATCGAGGGTGGTCTCAATCGCGTGGTTGGCCTGGACGATGAGCGCCTTGCGCAGCTGCTCGACGCCTTGCGGCGACGTGACCTCGGCGAGTTTGCTTTGCAGAATCTGGAGGCGGATCGCATCCTCGATCGCCGGCAAGACCTGTTGCACGCGGTCCGCCGCCGCTTTGTTGGTAACCTCGAGATCGACGCCGACCTGAACGAAGCGCGTGACCTGATTGTCATCGAGCATGGTGACGACGAACGGCTTGATCACGACGTAGATCGGTTTCACAGGCGCCGCGACGACCGTCGCCTTCTTATACTGCCAGTAGTACCAGCCGCCGACGGCTGCGCTGGCCACCACCGCCAGCAGCCCGAACAGCATGACGAGCCGGCGGCCGAGCCGGCGCGTGCGCCGGCGCGCCGCGGGTGGGTCGCGGGTGTCGCGTGCGATCGTTGCCATTGCCGATTTTCCTACTTTTGGCAATATATCATGCCGCAAAACGGGTGACGGCGCAAGGCTTTATCCGCCGAATCCGCCCTGGCGGCCGCGATTTTCCGGCCCATCAGGCCCGCGATTCCTGAGTGAAGAAACCAGCCCGGGCAATCAGATCGTCGATCTCGCTTTGGCTGCGGCGCAACGCCTCCTCGGCCTCGCGGAGCATCTGTCGTTCCATCAAGATCTCGATCATGCGCTTGTTGCGGCGGGCGGCGACCAGATCTGCCCATTCGCGCTCGCAGGCGCCTTCGAGCTGCCGGACCTGTACCTCCTCGCGCGCCACCACATCGGCCACCCGGCGGATGAAGGCCGCGACTGACGCCGCCTGGGAGGCGACGACGCCTTGCCGGCCGCCGGTTTCGAGCTGCGTGCGATAGGTATCGCCATATTGCCGGAGCAGGTTGAGCTTGTGACGCGCGGCGGCGCATTCCTTGGCAAGAACGGCCCAGCGCCGCTGCGCCTCCTCGACCTGACGCTCCGCCAATTTCCCCACTGCTTGCAATGCCATTAACTCTCTCCTGGTTTACCGAGTATCTGTGAAAGATTTTCGATGCTGCGTGTGAATTTGACGCGCTGGGACATTTCCTGCTGCAGGAAGCGCTCGAAGGCCGGATGGAGCGCGACGGCGCGGTCGAGCACGGCGTCGTGTCCCGGGCGATAGCCGCCGATCGCGATCATGTCGCGGCTTTCCTCGTAGCGCGCGTGCAGCTCCCTGAAGTCGCGAGCGGCGGCGAACTGCGCCGACGCCACGACCGAGAACATCACGCGGCTGACCGAGGCGGCGACGTCGATCGCCGGGAAATGGCCGCGCTCGGCGATGCGCCGCGACAGCACGATGTGCCCGTCGCAGATCGCGCGCGCCGCGTCGGCCACAGGGTCGTTGAGGTCGTCGCCTTCGACCAGGACGGTATAGAACGCGGTGATGCTGCCGTTGAGCGGACCGCCGGTGCCGGCGCGCTCGACCAGCGACGCCAGCCGGCCGAAGACCGACGGCGGATAGCCTCGGCTCGACGGCATCTCGCCCACCGCGAGCGCGATCTCGCGCGAGGCGATCGCGAAGCGCGTCAGCGAATCCATCAGCAACAGGACGTTGCAGCCCTGATCGCGGAAATACTCGGCGATGGTCGACGCCCGCAACGCGCCATGGACGCGGGCCAGCGCCGACTGGTCGGCGGGCACCGCGACGATGACGGCCTTGGCCAGAGCCTCGGGCGCCAGATTGCGCTCGATGAATTCCTTGATCTCGCGGCCGCGCTCGCCGATCAGGCCGACGACGACGATATCGGCGGCGGTGTAGCGTGCCATCATGCCCAGCAGCACGCTCTTGCCGACGCCGCTGCCGGCGAACAGACCGAGCCGCGCGCCCTCGCCCACGGTGAACAGCGCGTTGATCGAGCGAACGCCGACGTCGAGCGGCTGGTCGATGATGGTGCGCGCCATCGGATTGGTCGGACGGCCGAAAAGCGGCATGTGCTCGGTGCAGCGCACCGGCCCCTTGCCGTCGAGCGGCCGTCCGGCGCCGTCGATGACGCGGCCGAGCAACGCCTTGCCGACCGGCACCTCGGTCGTTGAGCCGGCCGGGATCACGCGCGCGCCGGCGGCCAGGCCATCGGCATGGCCCTCGACCATAAGAAAGGCGCGGCCGCCGTCGAAACCGATGACCTCGGCCGGCACCAGCCGGCCGTTGGCGCTCTCGACGAAGCAGCGCTGACCGACGCTGACGCGGATGCCGCGCACTTCCATCACGAAGCCGACGATCCGCGTCAGAATGCCGCTGACGTGCGAGATGTGCTCGGCGCCCGCGAACCGGCCGCGATAGCGGTGCAAGGCGTCGATCAGGCGATCGTTGGTCTGGGCGCTGAGCTGCATCGCGGGCCGCTAATCGAACAGCGCCAGCATGGCTGCGCGCCAGCGTGCCGCCAGCGTCAGATCGCCTTCGAACAGGTTGCTACGCTCGATCCATCGCCGGTCCGGCCGCATCGCGTTGTCGATGCCGTCCGCCAGAACACGGCAGCCGCCCGCCTCGATCGTCTCGTCCGCGACCAATTCGACCTTGCCGCTTCCGATATCGGGCAGATGCGTGCGTAACGCGGTGAGGTCGTCGGGATGCAGCAGGACACGCGGCGTTCCGGTATCGATGGGGACTTCCTTCAGGACCTGGCGGATAAGCCCGGCGAGCGCCTCGCGGCTTCGCGCTACTTCGGCGCCAACTACGCGACGCGCGAGTTCGAGCGCCAGGGCAACGACGGCGTCTTCGACGGCGTCGTCCAGCGCCTTGATTTGACCGCCGAGCGCATCGAACGCCTTGGCGAAGCGGGCGGCGGCGGCAGCCGCTTCGGCCTCGGCGACGCGCTGACCGGCAGCGTGACCTTCGCCGCGACCTTGGGCTCGTCCCTCCTCGAGGCCACGCGCCAGGCCCTCGGCATGGCCCGCAGCGGCTTTCTCGGTCCGGAGCGCCTCCAGCGCCGCCGCGGCCGCCGCAGATTCTTCTGCCGTCGGCGCCGGCGCCGCCGCCGGAGGACGCAGTTCTGGCGCGGCGGGCTTACCCGGCGGGCGTGCCGCGTCGGCTTCGCGGGGATCGAGCGAAGGCGCATGCCAACGCGCGACCCGCGCGTCGCGAATTTTCAGCCGCATCGTCATGGACGTGTGCCGCGCCGCATTACCGTGACACGCGTCCAGCTCCAGATCCGCGCCAGAATCCAGCGCACGGCATAGAACGCGATATACGCCGCGCAGAGGCCGACGATGCCGATCACCGCATCGGCGAAAAGCCGTGACGCCATCACCGTACCGGTGCTCCAGGGCGAAAAGCCGTCATCGAACGCGGCGCCTTGCGTGACGAACAGCAGCAACCCGAGCGCCGCGCCGGGCAGGAACAAGCGCAGCACCGACGGTCTCTTCGCCGTCGATGCCTCGCCTCGCTGCTTGCGCTCGAATGCCATGACCGACCGCTATGGGCTCAGGGATGTCCGCCGACCGACGGCGCGGGAGAAGTCGGCGGGGTTGCCAGCGCCGACGCAGGTTGTACCGCGGGCGGCGGCGAGTCCCCGAGCAGCGGTACGCCGCCCATTTTCTCTTCATGGTCCGGCGCGACAACGATGATCGACACGCGTCGGTTGCGCGCCATGTTCTCGGGCGCATCGTTGGGCGCCACCGGGTGATATTTGCCGTAACCCGCGCCGACCAGCCGCTCTGGCGCGATGCCGTCGGCAACGAAGCGCTTGACCACCGATATCGCCCGCGTCGCCGACAGGTCCCAGTTGGAATCGAATTGGCTGGTGTGGATGGGAGCGTCGTCGGTGAAGCCGTTGACCTGGACGGTATAAGGAACGTCCGCCAAGGCCTTGCCGACCTGATCGAGGATGGTCAGCGCCTGCGGCGTCAACGTGGCGCTACCGCTGGAAAACAGCAGGGTCGCATTGATGTCGATGATCACGCCGTTCGGCCGGCGGGTGACGTGGATCAGGTCTTTCTGGATGAGGCCATGGAATTGGCTCGACAGCCGGTCATAGACCTTTTGGAGTTGACGGATGCGCTGCTCGATCTGGTTTTGCAGTTGCGGCGAAATATTGCGCTGCGGCACCGGCACCGGCGCGGGCAGATGATCGAACAGACCGCCCTGCTTCGGCTGCAGGCCGGAGTCCTCGTGCACCATCTTGCCGAGGAACGCCTCGGCGAAGACCTGCTGCAGAACGCGGTATTTCGAGGTGTTGACGCTCGAAATCGCATAAAGCATCACGAACGTGGCGAACAGCAACGTCATGAAATCGGCATAAGAAATGATCCAGCGATCGAGATTCTCGTGCCGCTCTTCGTAGCGCCGGCGCCTGGGATGCTTGGGATACTCCATGGTATGTCCCGTAATCAGGCCGATTGCCGCTCGTCGGTCGGCGAATCCTTGAAATCCTCCTCCAGGCCTTCTTCGTCGCCGTCGTCGCCGCCTTCGCCACCCGACCCGGTCTTGACGGTCTCGATCTCGCCATCATGCATGAAGCTTGCGAGCTTCATGCCGAGATGGAGACGCGGCTCGGAGGTGGCAATGCCGAGCAGGCCCTCGATGATGATTTCCTGGTGCCGCACGCCGCGGCGGATGATCGTGCGCAGCTTGTTGGCGATCGGCAGGTACAGCAAATTCGCCGAGCCAACGCCATAGATCGTGGCGACGAACGCGGTGGCGATACCCTTGCCGAGGCTGGCCGGGTCGTCGAGATGCGACATGGTCGTGATCAGGCCGAGGATCGCGCCGATGATACCGATGGTCGGCGCATAGCCCGCCATCTGCTCGAAGACGCGTGCCGCGCCCATCTCGTATTCCTCGCGACCGTGGAGCTTGGTCTCGAGGATGGCGCGCACCGTCGGCGGCGGAATGCCGTCGATCACCAGGTTGAGTGCCTCCTTGAGAAAACCGTCGCGCTCATCGTTGGCGATCGGCTCAAGGGCGAGCACGCCTTCGCGGCGCGCGATCTGGGCCCAATCGAGAATCCAATCGACGAGCTTCGCGCTCTCGAAGGCCGGCGGAAAGAAAACCCAGGGCAATATCCGGAAGGCGCGAAAAAAGACCCGCGGCGGCGTCTGCAGCAGGATCGCGCCGACGGTGCCGCCGATGACGATCAGGAAAGCCGGAAAGTGCACCAGAGCGAGGAGGTTCCCGCCATCGAGCCCCATCGTGACCGTCACCGAGACGAAGCCGAGCACCAAGCCGAAGATGGAAAGCAGGTCCATGGTCTTATTCTCCTTCCCTGCCGGTGAGTACGTGCGCGGCGGCTTCCCAGCTCGAGAGTCGTGCCCGCAACGCGAGGAGCGCGCGACCGTGAAGGCGGCAAACCGTCGATTTGTCGAGCGTCAGGACGGCGCCGACCTCGTCCATATTAAGGTCGTGCTCGTAGTAAAGGCTCAGCACCAGGCGCTCGCGCTCGGGCAGATTCGACACCGCCTCGCTGAGCGTCGTGGCGATGCGGTCGCGGTCGATGCTGCGCTCCTGATCGCCGTCAGCCTGGGCGGCCTGATCGAGCTCGGCGCCGGCGACGTCGAGCGGCAAAAGCCTGATCAGCGCCGCGTCGGTCAGAATGCGCTGATAGCGCTCGAGCGAGATGCCCATCTGGGCCGCGACCTCTTCGTCCGTCGCCGCCCGCCCCAGCCGCCCCTCGACGGCACGCATGGCCATCGCCGCAACGCGCACCCGGCGCGCGATCGACGCCGAAGGCAACGCAGCCCGGCGCGCCTCGTCGATCATCGCATTGACGACGATCCGGCGCGTGCGGCGGTCGTATTCGACCATGCCGAGGCCGGCGCGAACGACGCGGAGCAGCGCCATCATGCCGGCCTGAACAAGATCCTCAACGTCGACGCTGGCCGGCAGCCGGGATTTCAAATGCAACGCCGACGCCTTCACGCTGGGCATGAAGCGGCGCAACAGATCGCCCTCGTCGATCGTCGAGGCGAGCGTCGCGGCATAGCGCGACAGTTCGGAGGTCACCGCCACAGGAAGCCTCCGTCGCCGGATACGGCCGCGGTGGCCAATTTCGCATCAAGCCGCGGCATCGCTGCCCCTTTCCGGCTTGCGGCCGATGACCTCGGTCACGCGGATGCGTTTCTCGGGCGGTATCTCGGCGTAGGACACGATCCGGAGCCGTGGCCGCACCACCATCAGGGTCTGCGCCACCAGCGGACGCAGCTCGGGCCGCACCAGGATGGCGGGCGGACGACCTTCGGCCTCCCAGCGCACCGCCAGCGCGCCGGCGGTTTCCCGCAGCTTCGCGGCGATTGAGGGCTCGATGGCGAAGGCTGTGTTGCCCTCCGACGGCAGTTTGAGCGTCTGCTGCAGTAGTTTTTCGAGCTCGCCGTCGAGGACCGCGGCGCGGATCTCGTCGACGGCGCCGAAGGCGCTTTGGACAATGAAACGGCCGAGCCGCTGCCGCACTGCCTCGACGAGCCTGCTCGCATCCTGGGTCGCGGCGCCTTCATCGAGTAACGCCGTCACGATGCCGCGCAAGTCGCGCAACGGCACGCGCTCGGCGAGCAGCGCGCGCATCACCTTATAGACGATCGCCGGCGACAGCAGCTTGGGAGTCAGCTCCTCGACCAGCTTCGGCGCCTGCTTGGCGAAGACGGCCAGCAAGCCGTCCATCTCGCTCCGGCCGAAAATCTCGTCGACGTGATCGCGCAGAACGCGCTCGAAATGCGTCGCCATGACGACCGCGGCGTCGAAGACCGCATAGCCGGAGGCGCGCGCCTGGTCGGCGACACTCGGCGCGATCCACAGGGCCGGCCTGCCGAAGGCCGGGTCGCGCGTCGGCGTTCCCGGCACCTGCGCCGTCGCCTTGTCGGCGCCGATCGCCAGCAAGCGATCGGGCTGCACCTCCGCCGCGGCGCGCTCGACGCCGTGAACCAGGATGCGATAGCCGATCGGCCGCAGATCGGGATTGTCCCTGACATGAACGGCGGGAACGAGGAAGCCGTACTCGCGCGACAGCAACTTGCGCACGCCTTTGAGCCGCGGCAGCAGGCCGCCGTCGCGCTCCTTGCTCACCAAGCCGACCAGGCGGTAGCCCACCTCGATCGCCAGCGGCTCGACCACCTCGACGACGTTGACGTCGATCTCCTCGGGTTCTGGCGGCCCCGCCGCCTTCGGCGCGACCGCGGCGACCGTCCGCTGCCGCAGGATCAGCCAGCCGGTGCCGCCGAGCAGCGCCGCGAAGCTGAGGAATGGCAGATGCGGCATGCCGGGAATGATTCCGAACAGCCCGACGATGCCGGAGGCGAGCAGCCAGACCTTGGGATAGGCGGCGAACTGCTCGACCACCTGGCGGCCGATATCGGCGCCGGTCGACACGCGGCTTACCACCACGCCGGCGGCGGACGAGATCACCAGCGCGGGAATCTGCGCCACCAAGCCGTCGCCGACGGTCAGCAACGCGTAATTCGCCGACGCCGCGCTCAAATCCATGCCGTGCTGCCAGACGCCGATGAGCAGGCCACCGATCATGTTGATGAACAGGATGAGGATCGCGGCGATGGCGTCGCCGCGGACGAATTTGCTGGCGCCGTCCATCGCGCCGAAGAAATCGGCCTCGTGCGTGACCTGCTCGCGCCGCCGGATGGCTTCTTCCTGGCCGATCAGGCCGGCGTTGAGATCGGCGTCGATCGCCATCTGCTTGCCGGGCATGCCGTCGAGGACGAAGCGGGCGGCGACCTCGGCGATGCGGCCGGAGCCCTTGGTCAGAACGATGAAATTGATCAGCACGAGAATGGTGAAAACGGCGATGCCGACCGCGAAATTGCCGCCGACGACGAAGCTGCCGAACGATTCGATGACGCGTCCGGCCGCGTTGGTGCCCATGTAACCGTCGAGCAGGATCACGCGCGCCGCCGCCACGTTCAACGACAGCCGCATGAGCGTGGTCACCAGCAGCAGCGTGGGGAACGACGAGAAATCGGTCGATCGCGCGGTGTAAAGCGCCGCGAGCAGCGTCATCAACGCCAGAGAAATATTGAACGTGAACAGAAAATCGAGGACGAACGGCGGCAGCGGCACGACCACCATCGTGAGGATGAGCACGAAGGCGGCCGGACCCGCCAGTGACGGCAGATGCCGGCGCCATGAGACGAGCCCCAGGCCGGTAGCGACTTTGGCGACTTGCGCCGTCATGATCCGGGACCTAGAGGCCCGCTCAAGATGGTCACGAAGAACGCCTCGAGTTGACGCAGGAGCCACGGCCCGCCCAAGGCGAGGACGATGACGGCGCTGAGGAACTTGGGCACGAAGCTGAGCGTCGCCTCATTGATCTGGGTCACCGCCTGTAGGATGCTGACGACGATGCCGACCGACATGATCGAGCCGAGGATCGGCCCGGCGACGAGAACGATCGTCTCCAGAGTGCCGTGGCCGGCCGCCGCCATCGAGACTGGGCCGCCCATTAGCGCAACCGCTTCAGCCGCTCGGCCTGGCTGACGACGTCGGTGACCCGGATGCCCATCTTCTCGTCGTTGACGACGACGACTTCGCCGCGCGCGATCAGCACGCCGTTGACGCGGATGTCGAGCGGCGCGGTCGCCGGCCGGTCGAGCTCGACCAGCGATCCGTGCCCGAGTTGGACGAGATGCCGGAGCGAAATGTCGGCGCGGCCGACCTCCACCGACATGCGGACCGGGATGTCCATCACCAGGTCGAAATGCGCCGAATCGACTTTTTGCGCGCCACCAAGCGGCTCGATGGCGGCCGGCGCCTCGGAGCCGGCGGCGCTGGTGAGCGCGTCGAGATCGGGCAGCGGGCTTGGCGTCGCGCTGGCGTCGTCGGCGGCCTTGCGCGCCCGTTGCGGATCGGGGCGGTCGATCGTCTCCGGCGATTCGGCGGTGCGCGGCGCGCCGCCAGTTCCGTTGCTGGTGTCGGTACTCATACCAATCTCCTGTCGTGCGGCAAAACCGCTTGCAGCAGGTTCGGCGTCGCATTGAGCTTCGACTCGATTCGCACGGCGGTCTTGCCGCGGTGCCGCCCCCATTTGCCGCGAAACAGTGGCATGTTGTTGACGTTGACGGTGACGGTTTCCGGCAGCTCGACCTCGAACACGTCGCCGGCACGCATTTTTAGCAGGTCGTTCACCGAGATCTCGATATCGAGCAGTTCGACGGCGGCGTGCAAGTTCACGAGCTCGACGCCGACGCGCAGCATCCCGAACCAGCGGTCGTCGGCATGGCGATCCGAGGCCACGCCCGACATCAGCTGATCGCGGAGTTGCTCGACCGCGTTATAGGGCAGGCACACGGTGACCCAGCCCCCGCCGCTTTCAATCGTCACGCGGAACGTGCTGACGATCACCAGATCGCTCGGCGACGCGACGTTTGCGAATTGCGGATTGAATTCGTAACGCAAGACCTCGGGCTCGAAGGTTTGCACCGGTTCCCAGGCGGTGACAAACTCGCGGAGCGCGATCGCGACGACGCGGCGAAGCACGCGCTGCTCGACGGCGGTGAACTCGCGGTTGCCGAGATTGACCGGAAACTTTCCGGCGCCGCCGAAGAAGATTTCGACGATCGAATGCGCCAGTTTGGCGTCGATCGAAACCAGCATGGTGCCGTTGAGCGGCTTGGTGCTGACTAGCGCAAGAAAGCTCGGCACCTCGAGCCGCTCGATGAACTCCGCGTGCTTGATGAGCTCGACGGCGCCGGGTTTGAGTTCGAGCGCGCAGCGCAGCTCACGGAACAACGCCGTGCGGAAGAAGCGCGCGAAACGATCGTTGAGAACGTCGAGCGTCGGCAGTCGGCCGCGCACGACGGTGTCTTGCGCCAGCAGATTGAAGCGCCGCACACGACCGATCGGCGAGACCCATTCGCCGCTCGGGCTATCGGCGATCCGTGTGACCTGCGCCACGGTATCCGTGCGGTCGTCGTCGTCCTTGAATTCAGGCATAGACGCTCAATCCTTCGACAGAGGTGGCGCCGGCGACGTTCGCGTCGGCCCGGCCGGGCGCCGCGGGCGCGCGGCGAATGGGGAGCGGCGTGGCCGTCGGCCGGCCATTGCCACCGCCCGAAACATCGGCGCCAACCCACGCGCTCGCCAGATTAAGGCCGGCGCCGCTGAGCGACCCGTGCAGCTGCGCCAAGGCATCGTTGACCGCCTGCTGCACCTGTGGCTGCGGCGAGGCGAACCAGGCGGACACGTCGCGCGACTGGACCTCGACGTGCACCGTCAAGGTGCCGAGATCGGGCGGACTCAGATGGACGGTGACCTGGTTGCGGCCCGCCGCCACCATCGTCAGCATCTGGGAACTCAGTGCGGTGGCCAGCGGCTGGCTCGAACCGTCGGCGGTGACGACGTTGATGTTGTTGTTTGCCGCGATGGATGCGCCGGGTGCGGCACTCGGCAAGACGTTCGCGATCGTGACGCCCAGCGGCGTCGTGATGGTACTGACCGTGCCCAGCGTCGTGCCGTCGCCACCATTTGCCGGCGGCGTGCGGCTTGGATCGCGCTCGCTCGACGCTAAGGCGGCAAGAACTAAAGTCGGCGCCGATGCGGTGGTCGACGACGCGGTGCCCGTCACGGTCGGCACCGCCGGCTGGTTGTCGAGGCTGCCGCTGGCCGACGCCGACGCGGTATCGGCGGCTGTCGAAACGGAATTCGGCGCCGAGGGAACGACCGCAAGCGCCGCGTCGAGGCCGGCCGAAGCCATGGCAGCCGGACGGCCGACCATCGCTGTCGCGGGGTCACTGCCGTCCGGCTCTTGCGAACCGGTCCCATCCTCCGGTCCGACAAGCTCATGGTCGCTTGGCATGCCCGCGCCGCGCGCGAGCAGGCTTGGGATCATGGCGCGGGCGTTTTGCGATCCGCCGGTCGCGCTCGAAATACTGACTGCGGCGCCGACGGTCGCGGCTCTGCCGGCGCCCGCCGGCACCGGGGCGGGTGTGCCGTTCGCGGCGGGCGACGCCAGGGATGCGACAAGGGCGGCGGCCTGAGCCGCTTGTGTCGGATCCGGCGCGCCGGTGTCCGACGACCGCTTCTTGTCCGATCGTCCGGTCGTGCCCGCCGCGATCGGCGTCGAGTCTCCCCCGGCACCCGACGCTGCAGCGGCGTTGGCAAGTGCCTTGCCCACCGTCGACGCCAAGTCGGCGACGGTGAGCGTCGCCACATTGTCCGATTCGGCGGTCTGGGTGTCGTTGCCTTTGCCGTCGCTTTTGCCCTTGCCTTTACCATCGCCCGTGCCCGCCGCCGCGTGCACCGGCCCCGACATCGCCGCGCCCAGGACGCCGCCAAAGGCGGTGCCACCGGCCGGCGCGCTGCGCGATGCCGACGAACTGGCGCCGGCCGTCAAGCCGCTGCCTTGCGTTCCCGATGTGCCTCGAACCGCGTTCGACATGATGCGCCTATGCCACCAGATCCTTGGCGTCGGTGCGCAGGATGATCCGGCCTTCCTGCTCGAGCCGCTTGGCGATGGTGATGATCTCTTTCTGCGCGGCCTCGACCTCGGCGACGCGCACCGGCCCCTTGGCCTCGATTTCCTCGTTGAGCGATTCGGCGGCGCGCTGCGACATGTTGCGCGTAACCTTCTCGCGCAACGCCGCATCGACACCCTTGAGCGCCGGCACCAGAAGCGTCTGGTTGATCTCCTGGAGCAGCGTGCGGATGCTGCGGTCATCGACCTCGAGCAGATCGTGGAAGACGAACATGTTGTCGTAGATGCGCTGCGACAGGTCGGCATCCATCGCCTTGATGCGGTCGAGCACGGATTGCGCGCGGCTCGCCTCGAAGCGGTTGAGGATCTCGGCCGCGGCCTTGATGCCGCCGACGTTCGACAGCCGCACCTGCTGCGATTCGCCCGCGAGTTGGTCCTCGAGTGCCTCGTTGAGCTCGCGCACCGCGCTCGGCGGAATGACCTCGAGCGTCGCCAGGCGCGGAATCACCTGCTCGATGACGCCGTCGGGCAGCGCCTGCATGACGTCCTGCGCCTGCTCCGGTTCAACATAGGCGAGGATCATCGCGATGATCTGGGGATGTTCCTCGCGGATCATCTCGGCGACGACGCGCGGATCCTCCCATTTGATCGCCTCGATACCGGCTGCGTCGCCACCGCTCATGATCCGTTCGAGCAGCGCCGAGGCGCGTTCCTCGCCGAGAGCCTTGCCGAGCGCGCCACGCAGATATTCGGTAACGCCGAGACCGATCTCGGTCTCATCACGAATGCGCGTGACGAATTCGCCCATGACGTTCTCGACGGTAGCTTTCGGCACCTTGTTGAGGCGCGCGATCGCACCCGTCAGGCGATTCACCTCGCGCGGCGAGAGGAACTTGATGACCTCGGCGGCGTCGGCTTCGCCGAGCGCCATCATCAGAACGGCCGCTTTCTCGGCCGGGCTGAGGTTAGTCGAGCCGCTTGCTGGTTCCGCCATGGGAGAGCCATTCCTTGATCACTTGAGCCGTTCGGCCCGGGTCGTTGGCGACGATCTTGCGCACGGCATCGATGTCGGCATCGAGCATGTTCTGACCCACGCCGGAGACGTCGATGCCGGGCCCCGCGCCGCCCCTCATCCCGTGCGTGCCGCCTGATCGCGACGACGCCATCGCGCCGGCATAGGCGAAATTGAGCGGCGCCTGCTGCAGGCGACGCAGCATCGGCAGGCCGAGGCCGAAGAGCGCCAGCAACCCGGCCAACGCCAGGATCGCGTTCTGCATCGCGACGTTAACCCAGGCCTGACGCCACCACGGCTCGGCCGTCGTCGCGTTCATCGCGCTGTCGAACGGCAAGTCGACCACGGCGACCTCGCGCTTCGCGCTGGCGCCGACAGCATTGGTGACGAGTGCCTTGATGGCCTCGATCGTCGCCGCCGGCATGGCCCGGCCGGTCTGGTTGTTGACCAGGACGGAAACCGCAACGGATTTCAGCCGCCAGGGCGGGGCCTCGGCGTATTCGACCGTACGGTCGATGTCGTAATTGACGATGGCGTGCGATTCCTTGCTGCCCGGGAGTGCCGGCGGCTTGGGTGCGGTGTTCGGCGTCTGGCCGTTCGCGGCAGTCGCGCGGTTCGCCGGGTTCGAGCCCGGCGGGCGCAGGGTGATGGTCTGCGATCCATTGCTGATCGTGAGCGGGGTCTGCGGCGTGCCGGGAGGCTGATTCGACAGCGCGCCCGGAACGCCGCCCGCATCGTTGCCGGCGCCAATATGCTCGCGGCTGGTCTCATCCTGACTCAGGGGGTGGCTCTGGCCGTAGACCACCGAGCTCCGCTGCGTGTGCGAGAAATCGACATCGGCATCGACCGTCACGCGCGCGTTGTCATTGCCGACCAGCGGCGCCAACAGGCCCTCGATCAGCGATTCATAGTGCTGATCGATGCCGCGAATGATCGCCAGCTGCTCGGGAACTTCGCCGGTTGCGTCGCCCGCGCCGTGCGTCAGCATGCGGCCGTCCTGATCGACGACCGAGACCGCCTCCGGCGCAAGGCCGGGCACGCTGGCCGAGACCAGGTGCACGATCCCGGCGATCTGGGTGCCCGACAGGGAGACGCCCGGCTCCAAGCGCACCATGACCGAGGCGCTCGGTTTCGGCTGGTTCTCGAGAAAGGCCGTCCGGCGCGGCACCGCCACGGTCACCCGGGCTGTCGCCACGCCGTTGACGTCTTCGATCGTCTTGGCGAGGCTCGCCTCGAGGCCGCGCATGTAATGCGCCTGCTCGACGAAGGGGCTGACACCCAGCGCCTCGTTGTCGAACAGCGACCAGACGTCGCCGTTCTGCTTCGGTATGCCGCGCGCGGCGAGCATCAGTCGGGTGCGTCCGACCAATGCCTCGGGCACCAGGATCTCGGCGCCGCCCTCGTCGACGCGGTAGGGAACATTGGATTTCTGCAGCTCGTCGATGACCCGGCCGCCGTCGTCCGCCGACAGGCCGGAGTACAGAACCGCGTAACTCGAATGGCCGGCCCACAGCATGGCCAGAACGGCGACGGCGAGGATCAGCGCCGCGCCCGTCAAGATGACGGGTTGACGACCGCCGACCAGTATCTTGGCCTTGTCGCGCAGGGTCGACGGCAAGATGGTGTCGAGAAACGCCATGGCCCTAGAGCTGCATGTTCATGATCGTCTGATAGGCCTCGACGACACGGTCGCGCACCGTTGCCGCCGTCTGGAAGGCGAGATTGGCCTGCTCGACCGAGATCATCACGTCGCTCAGCGAAACATTCTTGTCGCCGGCGGTGAATTGCTGGGTCTTGCCTTCGCTGGAGGCGATCTGCCCATCGACGCGCGTCACGGCGTCCTTGAGCGTGTCGAGGAAGCTGCTGGCCGCCGGCGCCGCGACTCCGGCGGCCGGCGAAGGCACCGCGCCAGCCAGGCCGGCAAGCCCCTGCAGGTCGCTCAACATCGCGGCCATGACGGCGGCCGGATTGCTCACCGTACGGCCTCGATCCGCCGCATTCCGGCGACGCGGCGCAGTTGCGATCTGGCTTTTACGGCATGCGACGAGCCGCGTTCGAGCAGAACATTGCGCCGGTTCTCGAGAAAGACGAAGCGTCCGAGCAGCTCGGCATTGGCGGTGCCCATGGCGCAGAGGCGCAGGACGTTGCGGCTGCCGGCGGCATCGCCGGCCGACTCGCTCGCTGTGACCTGCCCGCAGAGCACCAGCGGCTCGAGCACGATCGGGTGGATGTAAAGCGACGCCGTCAGCCAGTCGCCGGCGGACGGACCGCGCGCGTCGGTCCAGCGTAATTCGCGCAGGCCAAGCTCGGCGCGGACCGATGGCGGCAGGTCCGCCGGATTGCCGTAGCAGGTCCGGCCGATCATCTCGATCAGCAGGTTAAGCTTGTGGTGAAGCGGCGCCAGCGCCGCCTCTTCCTCTTCGCTGATCTCGGCGGCGGCCAGGTCGAAGGCATCCACCACGCGCGCCAGGACGCGCTGGTTCTGGCGCTCGAGGGATTCGAGGAAATCCTCGGTCGGGCATCCGTTCAGCAGCCGCCACGACATCGGGACGGTAAGCCGGCAGGCGATGCCGCCGACAGGCGCGGTCACGGCGTCAAGCCGATCCGCGTCATCGCGATGCGGCGAGGCATCACCGCTCGCCCGCTTTTGCGAGGCCAGACTCATAAATGTCCTCCGATCATTGGGCTTGCGTCCACCGATCATATTTGCCAAAATTCACGAAATCGCGAAATTCGTAACACGAGAATGGCGTGCCTGCAAGACCGAACACCGGCGAGACGGCGGAAATAACGGCATCCGGGGCCGCCGCCGGCCCTCGGCGACGCGCGCTGGTCGGTCGGCGCCGGCAGCCCGTTGGGGTCCGGCTGCGGCGGCAAACGGAGAAAGCGGGCATTTGAGGACAATTGGCGACAGGGGGCTGGGATGCGGCGCAAGATTCTGATCATGGGCCTGCCGGGCGCGGGCAAGACGACGTTGGCCACCGCGCTGACGCCGCGGCTGTCGGCGGTTCACTTCAATGCCGACGAGGTGCGCCACCACGTCAACCGCGACCTGGGTTTCTCGGAGGCCGACCGCACCGAGCAGGCGCGGCGGATGGGTTGGCTATGCGATCAGGTCGTCAAAGCCGGTGGCTTCGCCATCGCCGATTTCATCTGTCCGACGCCGGCGGCGCGCGCCGCATTCCTTGCCGGCGGCGAGGCCTTCATCGTCTGGTGCGACCGCATCCAGAAAAGCCGCTTCGAGGACACCAACCGGATGTTCGCGCCACCCGAGCGGCACGATTTACGGGTGGGACCCGAAGGCGCGGTCGAATTCTGGGTCGAGGAGGTGGCGCGCCGGGTTCGGCCGGTGTTCGATCCGAAAAAGCCGACGGCGCTGTTCATCGGCCGCTATCAGCCGTTCCACGACGGCCACAAGACGCTCATCCTCGAAGGCTTGAAGCGCATCGGCCAGGTCTGCATTGCGGTCCGCGACACCCAGGGCACCGACGCCAAGAACCCCCTGCCCTTCGCCGAGGTCCGGGCGCGAATCGAACACGCGCTCAGACCGCACGAGGGCCGCTTCGAGATCATCCAGGTGCCGAACATTAGCCACGTCTTCTACGGCCGCAACGTCGGCTATGTCGTCGAGCGCATCGAGCTCGACCAGAGCGTCGAGGCGATCTCCGCCACCGAATTCCGGCGCCGTCTCGCCGCTCCGCATGTCACCAACGGCGTGGCATAAGCCACGCCGTCGCGTTTCGTCTGCGGCGCGCCGCAGCCAACCGCGGCATCTCCCGCAAGCTTGAACGAAACGGGCTCCGCCGCTTCCGCGACGGAGCCCGCAACCTTCAGAGTTGAAAGCGACCCAGGCGCCTTGCCCGCGCCGCCGTTCAACCGTCTTAGTCAGTCGAGCTTCTCGGTCAGCTTCTTGGTCTTGCCGTCCTTGAGAAGTGTGATCTTCGCGATGGCGTTGCTGCCTTCCAACACCGGAAAGACGCGAATTGCAACATAGCCGGGATTCGCTTTGACCGCTTCCTCGACCGCCTGCTCCAGCGGAATCTTGGCCTTGGCCATTGCTTTAAGCTGATTGCCAGCGTCCTTGATGTCGTCGGGATCGGTGAGCTTGTCGTCGCTCTTGATCTTGCCGGTGGTGTAATCGACAATGATTTCGTGCGCATCGGCAGCGGCGCCGCCTTTGCTCACGAACACCGAGAGCTGGAAGCCAGCGTCCGGGTCGACCTCGTACTGCGACGAGATTGCCTTGCCGCCCGCAGCCGCGGTCTTCATGCCCTGCGCCAGCGGGATTTTCGCCTCCGGCATCTTGGTGACGAGGGCCTTCATCTGCTTGCCGTACTCGTAATCGGAGTCCGCTCGGGCGGCCGATACGGTGAACGCCAGAGCCCCGATAGCCAACAATCCCAGCACAAAACCCTTCTTCATCATGCAGTCTCCCTGGATCTGATACGCGTTGAGTCGTGACGAGGTAATAGAGTTAAGCCTTCAAGCGCCGAACGACAGGCGACGGATGCTTCCCCTCCTATTCGGCCGGTCCCGGCCGCAAGCGCCGCTGCGCCGCCGCCTTCAGCAGGTGCATCACCGGCGGCCGTTCGCGCTTGTGCACGAGCAAGCCGACCACGACCGGCATCGCCAGCAGCACAAGCGGCAGCTGCACCATGATGCCGGCGATGATCGCGATCGCCAGCGGCTGCAGCATCTGGTCGCCCGAACCACTGATCGCCGCCCCCAGCGGCAACAACGCCAAGATCATCGCCAACGTACTCATCGCGATCGGCCGGAACCGGTTGAGCGCCGCCTCGTAGATTGCCTGGCGCGACGGCATGGTTTTCTCGAGCATCTGATATTCCGAGAATAGGAATATCGCCATCTCGGTCGATATGCCGATGATCATCACCATGCCCATCATCGCCGTGATGTTGAGCTCGACGCCGGTGATCCATAGTCCGACGAAGACCGCGCAGGTCGAGATCAACGAGCTGACGATGATGATCACCGGGATCGTGAGCCGCTCGTAGAGGAAGAGCAGCAGAATGAACTCAGCCAACACCGCGGCCGCGGCGACCTTGAACATGCCTTTAACCGCCAGCTGCTGCTGCTTGTACTCGCCGCCGAGGTCGTAATAGACGCCCTGCGGAATGAGGCCCGGCCGCTCCAGAACCTTCTTCACCGACGCGACCACCGAGCCGAGATCATGCGTGCCGTTGATGTCGGCAGTCACCGGAACGATCTGTGCCAGGTTTTCGCGAACCAGTTGGGGATCGCTGCCGATAAAGTCGAACTTGGCGACCGCATTGAGCGGGAAGATACGCCCATTCGGTCCATGGATCGGCAGGGCCTCGAGATCGCGACGATAAACCCTGCCGATCGGCGGATGGGCCCAGAGCCGGACTCCGACATCCTCGATCGATCCCAGATAGGTGGTCGCCACCGTCCCTTCGATGTAACGGTCGACCTGATCTTTGACGTCGGCCACCGTGACACCCTGAGCCGCCGCCGCCGCCGGATCGACATGGAGTATCAACGCAACGCCGGTCGAATCGAGACCGTTGTCAACCGACGAGGGGTCGACGCCTGGAACCTTGGAGATCGCGTCGGAAACCTTGTTGGCGACATCGGTCAGGACTCGCGGATCCTTGGCGCTCAAGTTGATGACGATGGGCTGCCGGCGGCCCACCATGTCGCCGATCATGTCGCCGAGCAGCTGATGGGTGTCGAATTGGACACCCGGGACCTTGCTGTTGATCTCGTCGGTGATGCTGTCCATCACCTTCCAGATGCTCGGGCGCTTCGACGGCGGGATCAGGCGAACGAAGAAGTCGCCCTGGAAGGCCAAGTTCAAGTCGCCGCCCAGGCCGGCGCCGGTACGGCGCGAGTAGGTATAGACGTACGGATTCTTCTTGAGGATCGCCTCGATCTGCTCTAGCTGACGGTTGGTTTCGATAAGCGACGTGCCTGCATTGGTTTGATAGTCGAGCACGAAGCCGCCTTCGTCCATCTTGGGCAGGAAGCCGGTGCCGACATTGGCATAGCCGATATAGCCGATGACCAGCAGAGCGCCAATGCCCACGGCGATCAGCCAGGGACGCGTGAACAAGGTGTTGAGCGCCCGCTTATGGGTGCGCTTGGTCCACGTCTCCTTGCCGTGCGACGGATCGTGCCATTTTTGGAAATCGATGATTCCGTGCGCGAGTAGTGGCACGACTAGCGCCGTCAAAGCGTAAGAGATGACCAACGACGACGCCATCGTGATCGACAGGAACTTGAAGAACGCGCCGGTCACGCCGTCGAGGAAGGCTAGCGGGATGAACATGATGATCGTCGCAAGCGACGATCCGGTCAGCGGCGCCAGAAACTCCTTCGCCGAACCGATCACCGCCCGTTGCGGCTCGGCAATGCCGGGCACGCCGCAGCGTCGCGCGATCTGTTCGATCATGACGATGACGTCGTCGATCAACAGACCGATCGCGGCGGCGATGCCGCCCAGCGTCATGATGTTGAAGGTCATGCCGAACGCCGAAAGCAGGACGCAAGTGACCAACACCGACATCACCACGACGATGATCGCCACCGAAGCCGCTCGCCAGTTGCGCAGGAAGCCCAGGATGACACAGCCGGCGAACACCAACCCGATCAGGATGGCTTCTTCAACCGCCTCGATCGAGGAGTGAACCAACTCGGTCTGGTCGTACCATTTGTAGAGATGGATCGCCTTGGGCTGGGTCTTCATGAATTCGGCCAGCTGCGCTTGGACCTCTTTGGCCAAGCTGATGGAGTCGGCGGTGTTCTGTTGATAGACGTCGAAGGTGACGGCCGGCTGGCCGTTGTCGTTGACCAACAGAAATTGCGGCTCCGAGCCCATCTTCACGGTGGCGATATCGCCGAGCCGAACGACGCCGTTCTGGCCTGTGTGCAGAGTCACGTTCTTCACCGAATCGACGGATTTGAAGGAACCGTCGGCGATCGTCAAATAGAGTAGGTAATTGTCCTGGAACTGTCCGACTGCATTCAACGTATTGGTGTTGGAGATCGCGTTTTGGATATCCGTCATGGTCAATCCGTAATTACGCAGTTTCTGCGGATTGACGTAGACTTGAACTTCGGGCTGCTTGCCGCCGAGGACGCCAACTCTGGCGATACCCGGAATGCCGTCGAGCAGCGGCGTGATCTGATACTTGGCGATCTGACGCAGGTCGGACGACGACACCTTGTTCGAGATCAATGCATAGGACACGAACGGCATGAGCTTTGTCGGGCTCATCTGCAACACTTCGTAGCTCGTACCCGTCGGCAGATCGGGCAATTTCTGGGCGAATGCGCCCTGAACGCCGTTCAGCGCGCGGTTCATGTCCCAGCCCCAGGGGAAATCGACGAAGATTTCCGCAGAGCCGCGCGTCGTGGTCGATTCCACATCTGTCGCGCCAGGCACTGCCCGCGCGACCTCTTCAAGGGGTTCGGTTACGTCAATCAGCATTTGCTGCGACGGCATGCTGCCGCTGTCGACCTCGACGCGGATGCGCGGGAAGCTGACGACCGGAAAAAGCCCGATCGGCAGCGTAATGCCCGCGAATACCCCCGCCAACGTCAGCGCGAACGCGACGAAGATCAGGGAGCGGCGGTGCCGCTCAATCCAGTCGATAAAATTCATTTTCCGGCGACTCCCTTCGAGGCAGTCCCCCCGGTGTCGGCGATTCGAAGCTTCGTCCCGTCGTCGAGCTGCATGCCGCCTTCCACCACGACCGGCGCCTTGGGATCCAAATCATCGCCCGAGATCACATCCTGGTTACCATCGCTGGCGAGCACCTGCACCGCGACCTGTTTCGCCACCATCTTTTCGGCCTGCATGACATAGCTACCGCCGTCGTCCAGGTCGACCATGATGGCTGCGTGCGGCACGACGAAGCCCGATTGCTGACCGACCGTGATGGTGGCGCGCACCATCTCGTTGACCAGCAGCTTGCCCGTCGGAAATTTAATTTCCGCCGGCACCAGCCCGGTTTCGGCGTTGATCACGGCCCCGCGCACCGCGACCTTGCCCTGCACCGCCGCGCCCGAGGCGCTGAACGGCGTCAGCGTGACGGCGTCGCCGGATTTCACCGACAGCGCCTGCCCCGGATCGATGCCGACCTTGACGACGAGACCGTCCGGCTTGGCGATCTCGAGCAGCGGATCGCCGTGCGAGACGATGGCGCCCTGCGCCGCATCGACCTTGAGGACGATCGCGTCGTATGGCGCCTTGAACGTCCGTGGACCGCTGGCGCCTTCCTCCTCGAGGACGGCGAGATCGGATTCGGCCTTGGCGAGATCGCTGGCGGTCGCCAAGTGCGCCTTCGCCAGTTGGCGCGTCCGTATGGCGGTATCCTTGGCCAGCTTGTAGGCGGCCCTGGTATCGGGACCCGGGACCACGGTGACCAGCGGCGTGCCTTTGGTGACTTCCTGACCGGTCTGCACGGCGACGGTCTCGACCCGCGCGCCAAAGGGCGCGGTGATAGCCTCGCGCGCGGTTGCCGACGGCTCGACCTGGCCGAAGGCGGTCACGTTGGTCGGCAGGCTGCCTTGCTTCATCGCCGTCAGCTTGACCAGGGCGCTCGAATTGTCGTTGTCGTCGGCCCGCGCGGCGGCGGTCGCCATGACGAGGCACGATGCGAGAGCGAGCGCAGAGAGTTTCCGGAAATTCATGATCGTACCTCCTGGTCCGGACGGGTAATCAACGTGGGTGGGAAGCCGACGCCGAGCTCGACCGACAGGCCGAGCGAGTCCTCTTGCAGCGCCCGCTCGTAATCGATGACGTCGACCTCGCGGTCGAGCGCCGTGGACTGATAATCCGAGAGCGCGCGCTGATCGATGTTGCCCTGGTGGTAGGCGCGCTCGGCCGCGTCGAGCACCGATCGCGCCGAGGTCAAGGCCTTGCGCGCTTCGGCGAGATTGGCCGCGGCCGTCCGCGCCTGGATCAGTAGGCCGCGCGCGGTGCCCTCGGCGTCGTCGAGCCGCGATTGGTATTCGGCGTGGAGCTGGAGCCGGGTTGCCCGGGTCGACGCGATTTTCGCCTGGTTGCGGTTGAAGATCGGCAGGTCGAAGGTGATCTGCGGCCCGGCCGAGACGACCTCCGAGGTATCGGAGCCGCCGGCGCCGCCCAGGCTGAACGCCGGGAACTGGCTGAGGATGGCGACCCGTATGTCTTCCTCGGCCGCATTATAGCCGAGCTTCAGCGCGACCAGATCGGGCCGCCGGCTCGGCAGCGAGACGATCAGCGGATCGATCGTGTCCGGCAGCTTCACCTCCTCCGGCTCGGCGATGGCGAAGCGCGCGGTCGGCTGGAGGCCGAGCAGGGAATCGAGATCCTGCCAGTCCTTGACCTCCTGGAGCTGCACGGCGGCCAGATCGTGTTGCGCGGTAGCCAGGGAAGCGAGCAGCGGCGACGCGGTGGTCAGGTCGAGATTGCCGGCCTGGGTGGCCTGCTGCACGTCCTTGATCTCGCTCTTCAGCATGACGAGATCGTGCACGCGCAGCGCGATTTCGCGGTCCTCGGCGTTGAGGGCGATGGCGTCCATGCGGGCCTTCTGGGCGACCTGCCATTCGTCCCAGATCGCATCGGCGCCGACCTGCTTGAAGCGCGATTCCGCGGCGGCGACGCGCGGCGAATAGGTGATGATCGACACGATGTCCTGCGAGATCGACGCCGTCAGCGCATCGGCAATCGCGCCGGCCGCCGGCGGCGCGTAGATCAGGGACGCGTAACCCAAGCTGACCGACGGGTTCGGCAGGATCTCCTCGGTGAGCACGTCGGCATGGGCGGATTCGATCTTGGCGCGTTGCGAGGCGAGATCGGGATCGTTGAGCACCGCGAGCAACCCGACCTGATCGGGCGCGATCGGCTTCGCCGGATCGACCTTGCTCTGAGCGGGTATGGCGAGGTTGAGCTGCGTGAGGTTGGAAACCAGACTGGCATGCTCGGGCAGCGGCAACGGCTTATAGGTCGCGCACCCGGCAAGGCCGACGGCGAGCCCCACCACGCCCAATCGAAGCCAGCGACGCCCGCTCATGGCGTCCTTCCTTCGGCACTGCGCGCCAGCACCCGCCGTACTTGATTGGCGGCACCGAACATCATACTCGAACGATTCGCGCACTCGTCCCTTCGGGCGCGTGCGGCCGACGCAACGGCCATGTCTCCTCCCCTGAGCGTGGTGTATCCACGCCTGTTTATTGGCCTTGGTATACATTATGCCATAGCACTTTGCCAATGGCCCGATAAGCACTTCCTTCGGGAATTCTCACCGTTGTGGATCGTCTCCAGGCCACGGAAACCGCCACGGTTGTGCCGGCCGCCGCCGTTTACGCCAGAGTATATTCGCCGAAGCCTACCGTCACTTGACGCGGCGGTGAAATCATTTTCACCCAAAGACGTTGCAGCGCCGGACGATTTTTGTCGCCCCGGTTGCTTGGGCTGGCCAGGTGAAAAGCGCTCAGCCGTCATTGTGAAGAGGTCGACAGCAATCCGCTCCCCTCCCATTCCCTCCCCCCTCGAGGGAGAGGGAGAGGGAGAGGGTACCTTTCTGGATCGCGGGGCGGGACCTTTTTGACCGCTTATCCTTCGCAGCCGCAAAAGAAAACGGCCCGGCAACAGGTGCCGGGCCGCAGAATTATGAACTTGGAGATGAACGCCGCTAATCGAACAACCGCAGACCAGCCACGACGTTCACCCAGATCGCCTTGCCTCAGCTCATCGAGCCCGGCCCGATGAGCACTACGGCACGACGGTTGCGCGGCTCACGCACGCCATCCGGAGTCGGCACCGCCGGATGCGTCTTGCCGAAGGCCTGGATGCTGATGCGCTTCGCCGAGATACCGTCGGCGACGAGCGCGGCCCGCACGGCCTCGGCGCGCCGCTTTGACAGGCCGAGGTTGTACTGCGCAGTGCCCGCCAGGTCAGTATACCCGTCGACCACGAGCCGCGCCGTGCCGTGCTTGGCAGCAGCGGCGGCCTCACCGACGATCTGGCGTGCGTCACCCGTCAGATCGGCCTTGTTGAACTCGAAATAGACGGTGTAGTTCGACGCGCCGACTGCCGCATAATGACCCGTGCCACAGGGATTTCCCGCTGCCGAGCCGACGGGAACCGCCCACTCGCCGTTCGTCCCGGGTCCCGCAACCGGGCAATACACACCAAGGGCCGCCCGCTTGCCTTCATAGGCATAGACGGCATGGGTCACGTTGCTGACATCGCCCGAGTGTGTCGTGCCGACATGGGTGTTGACGTAGGCGATGTGCTTCTGCGTCCCGATGTCGTAGGCGTCGAAGCCGCTGCCGCCGAACGTATAGACGATGCCGAGCTTGTCATCGACCGAGAGCTGATCCTTGCCCGACGACGCGGGCAGCCTCTTGACCTCCTGCATCGTGTCGCCGTTCAGGATCAACAGGCCGCCTGTCTTGGTGGTCGTGGCGAGCCACAGCAGATTGGTCTTCTCGTCGAGCCACGAACCCTTGGTGCCGCCCTTGCCGGTCAGCGGAACGCCCGTGTCGATATGAGCCAAAACCTGGCCGGTGTCGCTATTGAGCACTTCCTCGTAGGCCTGGACCGACTGGTAGTACTTGTGGCGGGCCGTGGAAAGCCAGGCGACGTCCGGGCCGGTGGAGTCGGAGGTGTTGAGCCACCAATGGTTGATGTTTTGCGGGTAGAGAGGCCACACGGCCAAGAGTTTCGGGGTCGCACCAGCGCTGTACACCATGACCGTGTTATTATCGTCGCTGACCACATAGACCTTGCCGTTACCGACGATGACACCGTCGGGAGTCGTATCCGGCGTGTCGACGCGGTCGGTGATCTGCCAAGTGTGCTTGTCGATGACGACGAGCTGGTTCACGACGCCGAAGCCGGTGCCGGCGTTGGCGCCACTCATGCCTTGGGGCAGGCCTTCGGCCGCGGTCTCGTAGACGTAGTTATCGTCGAAGTAGTTGCCGTTCGGATCCGGAATGTGCTTGAAGACGTGCACGATCTTCTGGGTCCGCGAGTCGATGACGACCATGCCATCGTCCTTCAACGAGACGTAGACCATCTGGTTCGTCGGATCGAAGGTGACGATGTCACCGTGACCATTCGGCGTCGGCAGATGGATCTCCGCCACCTTCACGTAATGATACTCTTGAGCCTGAGCCAAGGCCGGCACCGCGATCAACGCGGCAGACGCCACCAGCGCCGCTACCAGTCCTCTACGCATTATCCCCTCCATTGAATCGTCGTGTTGAGTGTTGTCCTGGTCGCTATCCGATCAGTGCTGGCCGTCGTTGGTGTCTTCCTGCTGTCCGAGGAGGAATCCAAAATCCAGCATCAGGACGACCTGATCGTGATCGGCGCCGCTGTTACCGTAGGCGAAGCCCTGATCGACGCTCGCCAGGTGCGTCCAGGCGATCGTCGGACGGAGGAAAGCGTTGTGGAACTGGAAGCTCGGACCGGCCTGGATCGCATACATCTTCGAGCCAGCGCCGAAGGTCCCATAATTGGTCTGGACGGCAGAGCCACCTGTCGATCCACCCCCTAACGCGTCTAGGCCGAGGAAGTTGCCAAACGAATTGGCGTTGGGATCCGACGTATTGCCGTGCTGATAGGTGTACGACGGCTGGACCGCCCATCCGAGCCGGATCGGCATACCGAGGATCTTCTTGATCCCGGCGTCGTAACCGAAGGTCCACTGCGTCGACCAGCGATAGTAGTCCTGCTGTGCAGCGATACGGTCGGCCGCCGGGATGTCGGACGTCGGCAGCCATTGCGTCTCGACTTCCGCGTTCAACACCAAGCGATGGGTCAAATTGTAAACCGTGCCGAGGCCGATGAGGTTGGAGTTCCACATGCCGAAGCCGCCCACGGGGGTGGCGTTAAGGCCACCGCCGCCTTGGAGGTTGGTGGCATTGCCAACCACGCTCAGACGCGTATGACCGTAGGCGGCGATGAAGTCGCTGCCGTCAGGCGTGAGGTTCCACAGGCCGAGAAAGCCGAGCTCGTTCGTGTGGCCGGTCTTGTAGCCGTCCGCGATGCGGATGGTCAGGGTCGAGCCGTAACCCGGCACGAAGCCCCAATAGAACGAATTGTCGCCCGGGGTCATGAAGTTGACCTGGACGCCGTCCGCGACCGTCGTCTGCATGTTGTTGAGGTCCGAGAGGAACGGCAGCAGGTTGAGGAAGCCGACGCCGATCTCGGTGCCATCAACCGACGGCAAGCGGCCGCCTTCAATGCTGAACCAGTCGAGTGGCTGATACGTCGCCCATCCCTTGAACAGGAACGAGGCGTGGCCCGTTTGATTAAATCCTTTTCCCTCGGTCGAGTAGAGATTGGGAGCCACGTTGGGCGAGGTGTAGCCGATCACTGGCGTTTGCGGCGGTTCGCCGACCCAGGCATGGAATTGCAGGGGAAGGCTGTTGCCGAACATGTTCCCATGCGAATTGATGATGAAAATCGCGTTGGTGAGGTCGATGTCTCCCGTGGTGCTACCGCCCTGCCCGACCGCCGCACCATTTCCGGCTATACTCTTCGGCACGGCGTTGTTCCAACCCGAGAGGGCCGCTTCGATGCCGCCGTTGACCTTCCATTGGCCGAGCGGACCCATGTCGTAGTTAAGCGGCGTCGGCAGATCCAACGCGAAGCTCGACGTGGTGCCGAGCAGCGTGAGGGCGCTCGCACCCAACACTGCGGTGAACAGATTCCGGGTCTGGGTTTTCATACTTTCACTCCCCTCCGCAAGCGGGATCGCTCGCCCTTGATTCTTGGACTGCGGCCCGAACCACCGAGCCACACCGTTGGCATACCATAACCTAGGTTCACGACAGGCCGACAACCCGAATCTGCTTTTTTTACGCAACGGCGTTCGGGGTGTGGCATCTATGTTACACATCGAACCTTGGCGGCCTGATTACATGACACTAGCGTTAGATTCGCGTTGCTCCAGGCGGGTGCGCGGTCCGGCCCCAGGCCGCGATGGGTCAGTGAATTTGAACGAATCGAACGGTCATCGCGCGCTGCCGAAGCCTGGCGCCATGCCTATTACTTTTTACTTTACTCTTACTTGCCGTCTGCCGGCGGCGGCGCGGCTTGGCTGGATCCGCCGGGCACGGGCAACGCGCACACCCGGTCGCAATACTGATCGAGATGACCGTGATCGAGGCAGCGAAGGACGCACGCCTCGTTAATCGGCGATGCCGGCGGCTTCACCAACTGTTGCGGCGTCGCTTGCCCGACGCTCGGCTGCGGCGCCGATTGTTGCGGCGCAGGTTGCGTGACGTTCGATTGCGGGACTGTCGTCGCTGCAGCCGGCGGCACGGCTGGGGGCGCCGTTGACGACGGAGCGGCCAATGGCGGAGCGGCCTGGACCGCCGGCTGTTGCGCGGGCTGAGCAATGCGGCTGGGCGCCGGCGCCGACGCCGGCGGGACTCCATTGGTGCAACGGGCCTCACAGGTTTGATCGAGGTTGCCGTGATCGAGGCACCGCAGCACGCAAGCCTCGTTCGTTTGCGCGAAGCCCGGACTGGCGAGCGCGAAGTAGAATCCCGCCACGAGACTTGCCCGAACGATCCGGCCCATGGCCCATTCCTTTATCTTGCGTCTCCGCTGCGGCGTCATCGCGGTCTGGCGCACTGCCCGCCGACGCTCACCCGCGCCCGCGGGCGATGGTGCCCAGGGGCGGAATCGAACCACCGACACCGTGATTTTCAGTCACGTGCTCTACCAACTGAGCTACCTGGGCGCTTCCCATCGAGCGGCGCGCTTATCGCAGAAATGGCCGTGAGTGTCCAGCCGCCCCGCCGGTTTGCGGCGGCATCCGGGCGCGGCACGCTCAGCGCTCCTCATCCGCGTCTCCGGCATCGCCGGCACACGCATCGGGCGCCGCGTCGTCGGGCTTTTCGTCGGTCGGCGCGCGATAGCCGCCGCCGAACCAGCGGCCGAGATCGACCAGCGCGCAGCGTTCCGAGCAGAACGGCCGATACTTCGTCGCCGCCGGCTTGCCGCAGACGGGACAGGGCCGGACCGGCTTGGACAGCGGGGCGTCGTCCATGACCGAAATTTAAGACCGCCGGGCGCGAAAGTCGAAGGGGTCCGCGCCCCGGAACCCACTTTGGCCGCGATTCCACGACTTTTCGACAATTCCGCGCCGGTTCACGTCTCGTTAAGCCGGGCACAATAGGATTTAAACCATCGGCAGCAGCGACACGGCAGCCATGGACAAGCACGGCAACCCTCTCGGTTTTGCCCGGCGCATCGGGCGTTTGCACCGGCTTGTCCGCGACACGCACGCCGCCACCGCGATCGAATTCGCCATCCTGGGCTCGACCTTCATCCTGCTCGTCTGCATGACGCTCGAGCTCGGCCTGGTGCTGTTCACGCAATCGGTCATGGACAACGCGCTGCGCGACGCCGCGCGCCTCATCCGCACCAACCAGGCCAGCAGCAGCAGCACCTTCGTCAGCGCCGTGTGCAGCGAGGTCGGCACCGTCCTCGTCGCTTCGTGCTCGACCAATCTGCAGTACTACGTGGCGTCGGCCAGCAGCTTCGGCGCGCTGACCGCCAAGACGAGCGCGCTGCCCGATACCTATACCGCGGGCAGCTCGGCCTCCGACATGCTGGCGCAGATCGCCTATAAGCGGACGACCCTCATTCCCTGGGCGACCAAATTCCTCGGCAACACCGACCTGCTGATCTCGACCGTCGCCTTCCAGAACGAGCCCTATTGATGCTGCGGCGCGTGCAACGTCTCCTGACGCATCAGGGCGGCACCGCGCTGATCGAGTTCGCGCTGATCCTGCCGATCATGATCACGCTGTTCATGGGCCTGTTCGAAGGCACCCGCGTGGTCGCCGCCAGCATGCGCCTGGCCAACGCGGCGCAATCCGTCGCCGACATGATCGCGCAGCAATCGAACATCACCTCGACGACGATGACGAATTTCTGCAACGGCGGTCAGCTCTCCATGACGCCGCTTTCCGGCACCTCGCTCCAGATCGCCGTCGCCGAGGTCACCAATTCGGGCTCCACGCTCACCGTCGACTGGAACGACACCACCTGCAACAGCGCCACGACGATCGCGAACGCGACGACGCTGGCGACCAGCTTGGTTCCCAATGCCAACGACAGCGTGGTCATCGTCCAGGCGACTTATGCCTATACGTCGCCGATCAGCTATGTGCTGTCGAAAAGCTACACGCTGACCCAGACCGCCTATCAGCGGCCTTACAACGTCGGCACGATCACCCACAGCTAGGCTATGCTCCAACGCACTCTCAGCCGGCTCGCCGGCAACGATCGCGGCACCGTCGCGGTTCTTTTCGGCCTGCTGCTGATCCCGCTTGCCATCGCGGTCGGCGCCGGCGTCGATTACGGCCGCGCCCTTCAGATCCGCGCGACGCTGCAGAACGCGGTTGACGCCGCGGCGCTGTCCGGCGCCAGCGCCTATACCAGCCCATCGGCGCAAAGCACCGCGCAAACGCTGGCCCAAAGCTACGTCGCCAAGGGCACCGCCGCGCTGCCGTCGGGCGTGACCGTGACGTCGACGACCGTCACGCCCGGCTCGACCGGCAGCGGCAACAATGTCGCCTATACGATGTACGCCAGCGTCACGGTCGCGGTGCCGACGACGTTCATGTCGTTCTACGAGAACGCGATCAGCGTGACCGCCTCGGCCACCGCAACCAATCCGGTCGTCAACGCGACCTTCGACATGGGCTCGTTCGTCAGCTACGCCTGCGACACCAACGAGATCTATTGGTACATTGTGCCGTCCGGCGGCGGCGTACCGGACGCCTCGGCGATGAACCTGCTGTGGTCGAACAACGACGCCAATCCGACAACCACCGCGACCTTCAGCGTCGCCGCCAGCGCGCAGATCGGCTTCGCCATCAAGAACGTCACCGGCGCGCGGCCCCAATCGCTCGGCGGCTGCAATTACGGCAACAATATGTACGGCGCGCAGCCCGGCGACACGCAGTGGCTCTATTCGAGCCTGCAGCCGCCCAGCGCGGACTACAACATCGCGCCCGGCGGCGCGAACACCGGCACGCACGGGGTCTACGAGACCGACCAGGATTGCGCGCTCTATGTCGAGAAAGGCAAATACAAGAACGGCGCCTGGAGCTATTCGAGCGCGCCGCAAGGCCAGTGCTACACCTCGAACGGCAAGAACGAGAATACCAACACCTACGACGACCAGGACAACATGGACGGGGTCTGCGACGCCTGCGGCAAGGGGTCGAAAATGTCCAACGTGATGACCAACGCCGCGCCGAGCTGTTCGCAGCTCAACGGCACCAGTTATCAATATAATTGGAACGACATGGGCGGGACGTTCGATTCCTATAATTACGGCAACGACATGCAGTATGCGTTCTCATGCTCCGGCGGCTCGGGTTCGGGCAACGGCACCGGCACCTCGGGCGTAGTCTTGACGAACTGAGCGCCACCGCGTTGCGCGACCGCGCGGCGTGGCATGTACCGTTATCGGCGCGCTTCACATCCCGTTAACCCGCAGGCAATTAGCTTTAACGACTGTTTGATGCCGGACGCGTATCCGCACGCCTGCGGGGGAGTGGACCGAGACAGAAGCCCGATGCTTGTAACGTGGTTACGGCATTTTAACCGCGACACCGAAGGCACGGTCGCGGTGCTGTTCGGCGTACTGCTGATCCCGCTGGTGGTTGCCGCCGGCGTGGGTGTCGACTATGGGCGCGCGGCGCTCGTCCGGGCGACGCTGCAAAGCGCGGTCGATGCCGCGGCGCTCGCCGGCGCCAGCGCCTATACCAGCCCCTCGGCGCAAAGCGCGGCGACGGCGCTGGCCCAGGATTACGTCACCAAGAGCACCGCCGCCATGCCGGCAGGCGTCACGGTCACGTCCACGACCGTCACGCCCGGCATCAGCGGCAGCGGCAACAACGTCGCCTATACGATGTCGGTGTCGGCCACGCTGTCGGTGCCGTCGCTGTTCATGGCGGTCGTCACCGGACCGATGTCGGTGACGGCATCAGCGAAGGCCCAGAACCCCGTCGTCACGGCCAGCTTCGATATGGGCGGCTTCATCAGTTATGCCTGCGACACCAACGAGATCTATTGGTACATCGTACCCGCCAACGGCAGCGTGCCGGACGCCTCGGCGATGAACCTGCTGTGGTCGAACGATACCCAGAACCCGACGACGACCGCGACCTTCGACGTCGCCGCCAGCGCCAAGATCGGCTTCGCCATCAAGAACGTCACCGGCGCGCGCGACCCTTCGCTGGGCGGCTGCAACTATGGCGACAACGGCTACGGCTCGCACCCCGGCGACGTGCAATGGCTCTACTCCAGCCTGCAGGCGCCCAGCGCGGACTACAATATCGCGCCGGGCGGCGCGAACACCGGCACGCAAGGGACCTATGAGACCGCCCAGGATTGTGCCCTCGTCGTCGAACAAGGCACCTATAACTCGAGCAACGGGACCTGGAGCTATGCGAGCGTGCCGCAAGGCAGTTGCTATACCACGTCGGGATTCAGCGAGAACACCAACACCTACGACCGCTACGGCAACATGACGGGCGATTGCAGCGGCTGCAGCAGCGGAGCGACGATGGCCACGGAAATGACCAATGCCGCGCCGAGCTGCTCGGATCTCGGCGGCAAAAGCTACCAATACGATTGGAACGACATGGGCGGGACGTTCGATTCCTATAATTACGGCAACGACATGCAGTACGATTTTTCCTGCTCGGGCGGCTCGGGCTCGGGCAACGGCACCAGCACGAGCAGCGTCACGCTGATCAACTAGCGTCGCGTCTCCGCAATCCACTCCGCCAGCGACGGCGCGCGCCGCTTGCGCACCAGTTCGACATGGCCGAGCCGCGTCCAGCCGAGCGCCTGGCAATCCGGCACATGGCGCGCCAGCGCCTTTTTGAGCGCCGCGAAGACGCGCTCGCGCGCCCCTTTTCCCGTCATGCCGACGAAGCCCACCACCATCGGCCCGGCAAGATTGCGCAGCCGGATTTGCCGCGCCAGCGCCCGCGCCGCCTCGAGATTGACGGCGACGGCCGACGGCACCGTACCGCTGTCGACGTCGATGGCGACGCCGAGCGCCGTCGGCTCGATCAGCACGAACCCGCCGCCAGGCAATGCCAGGCGCGGCGCCAGAGCCTGCTCGACCGCATCGGCGATGCCGAAGGTTTCGTAGAGCCTCTCGTTGGCGAAGACGAGACCGGCCGCGAGCGCGGGATGGCTCGCACGCAACCAGTGCCGCAGCGCGGCATAGACAGCGCGGTCGTCGGCCGCGATCGCTGCCGGCGCCGGTTCCAGCCAAGGCGCCACCAGCGCTGCCGCCGTCGGCAGGGCTGCGTCAAGCCGCAGCGGCAGCTTGGCATCCGCCGGCGGCGCGACCGCGTGGGACAATCGCATGGTCACGCCCGCGGCCTTGTCGGCGCGCGCGTCCTTGGCGACCTCGACGACCACCGCCTCGCCTTCGCGCAAGGCCTTGAAGCGCGGCTTCGGCGCGACATCCTCGGCGCTCAGGAACGCCGGCCGTTCGAGACCGATGTCGATCAGCGCCGCCGGCAGCTCGGGCCGCATGCCGACGATGCGGGCAAGCCAAATCTCGCCGACGCGGCTGGGCGCGCCGCCGCTGGTCGCGCGCAGCTCGACCACCGCATCGTCTTCCTTGAGCGCGGCCCAAAGCTCGCCTGCCGTCGCGGCGATCGCGATTTCGCGCTTCATCGGCCGAACCGCGCCGCCGGCGTATAGCCCTGGCCGGCCAGCAAAGCGACGGTTTCATAGAGCGGCAAGCCGACAACGTTGGAATAGGAGCCGACGATGCTACGCACGAAGCGTGCCGCGACGCCCTGGATCGCATAGCCGCCGGCCTTGTCGCGCCATTCGTCGCCGGCGAGGTAATCCGCAATCTCATCATCCATCAGACGCTTGAACAGCACCGCGGTCTCGACGTGGCGGCGCGCGATCCTGCCGGCGGGCGTAAACACGGCGATGCCACCGTGGACGCGATGCCGCCGTCCCGACAGCAACGTCAGGCACCGTCGCGCTTCCTCTGCGGTTGCGGGCTTGCCGAGGATGCGGCGGCCGCAAGCGACGACGGTGTCGGCGCCGAGCACGAAGGCGCCGGGTTCGCGCGCGGCGACGGCGCGGGCTTTTTCCTCGGCCAGCCGGAGCGCGTGCGCCGCCGGCGTCTCGTCAGGCCGTGGCGTTTCGTCGACCGCGGCGAGCAGGACGCTGTCGGGCTCGATGCCGATCTGCGCCAGCAGCGCCACGCGGCGCGGCGACGCCGACGCCAGCACGAGGCGGGGGCTGGTCACGCGCGCAACGCCACGGTTACTTGAAGCGGAAGGTGATCCGGCCCTTGGTCAGGTCGTAGGGCGTCATCTCGACATTGACTCGATCGCCGGCGAGGACGCGGATGCGATTTTTGCGCATCTTGCCCGAGGTATGCGCCAGGACGACATGGTCGTTGTCGAGCTTGACCCTGAACATCGCGTTGGGCAGGAGTTCGGTCACCGTTCCGGAGAACTCGATCAGCTCTTCTTTCGGCATTCCCTGACTGCCGTTTAAGAGGCCTCAAACATCGTTTAGGCGTTTCGCTCCGGTCAAGCCCTTTTGGAACGCGCATTGCCGCCTCGCCCCAACCCAGTTTCGTCATTGCGAGCCGCAGGCGAAGCAATCCAGCGCCGGCGTGACGCGGTGTGATCCTGGATTGCTTCCGCCCGCGCTGCGCGCAGCGTCGCAATGACGGGAAAGCGGCGCGTCTCACCGGATGTGCAGCACGCAGAGCAGCGTGAACAGCCGCCGCGCGGTGTCGAAATCGATCTCGACCTCGTCGGCGAGGTTGTCGCGCAGCAGCTGCGAGCCTTCGTTGTGCAGGCTGCGCCGGCCCATGTCGATGGCCTCGATGCGCGACGGGTCGGCGGTCTTGACCGCGCTGAAATAGCTCTCGCAGACCAGAAAGTAATCCTTGACCAATCCGCGGAACGGCGCGAGTGACAAGGTGAAGCGCTCGAGCGGCCGATCGGCGGCGTCGCGCAGATCGAGCACCAGCCGCTCCTCGGCGATGCCGAGATGCAGGTTGAACGGGCCGGCGACGCCGGATTTCGGCGCGAAGGTGTTTTGCTCGAGCAGATCGGCGATGGCCACGGCGCGCTCGTGCTCAACGTCGCCCTTGCGGCGGATGACGGTCTTCTCGTCGAGCGTGACCTGGGCGATGCGGTGCGGCGATGCGCTCATACCAGCCGGGCTTTCGATCGTCACGCGCCGCGCGGCAGGTTGAGCCGGACGGCGATCGACAGGGCGTGCGCGTCGAGCCCTTCGGCCCTGGCGAGCGTCGCCGCCGCCGGCCCGATGGCGTTGAGACTCGCGGCGTCGCAGCGCACCAGCGACGTGCGCTTCATGAAATCGAGCACCGACAGGCCCGACGAGAAGCGCGCGCTGCGCGCCGTCGGCAGGACGTGATTGGGGCCGGCGACGTAATCGCCGATCGCCTCGGGCGTGTGGCGGCCGAGGAAGATCGCGCCGGCGTTGCGGATGTCGGCGGCCAGCGCCACCGCGTCGTCGACCGCGATCTCGAGATGCTCGGGCGCCAGACGATTGACCAGGTCGGCCGCCTCGTCCCAGCGCCGGATGACGACGATGGCGCCGAAGCGCTGCCAGCTTTCGCCGGCGATGGCGCGGCGCGGCAGCGTTTTGAGCGTGGCTTCGACCGCGCCCGCGACGGCGTCGGCGAAGCCCGCGTCGTCGGTGATCAGGATGGCCTGCGCCGCCGTATCGTGCTCGGCCTGGGACAGCAGATCGGCGGCGATCCAGGCCGGATCGTTCTTGGCGTCGGCCAGCACCAGAATCTCGGACGGGCCGGCGATCATGTCGATGCCGACCAGGCCGTAGACCCGGCGCTTGGCGGCAGCGACATAGGCGTTGCCCGGCCCGACGACCTTGTCGACCGGCGCGATGGTGGCGGTGCCATAGGTCAGCGCGCCGATCGCCTGGGCGCCGCCGACGCGATAGATCTCGCCGACGCCGGCGAACTCGGCCGCCGCCAGCACCAGCGGGTTGAGCGCGCCTTCGGGCGCCGGCACCGCCATGGCAACGCGCGGCACACCGGCGACCTTGGCTGGCAGCGCGTTCATCAGCACCGACGACGGATAGGCGGCGCTGCCGCCGGGCACATAGATGCCGACGGCGCCGATGGGCCGCCAGCGCGCGCCGAGCCGCACGCCGGCGGGATCGGTATAGTCGAGATCCTGCGGCACCTGCTTGCGGTGATAAGCCTCGATGCGTGTCGCCGCAAGGCTCAACGCCTCGATCGTCTCGGGCGCGCATTTGGCCTTGGCGGCGGCGATCTCGGCAGCGGTCACGCGCAAAGTCGCGGCGGTCAGCGTGAGCTTGTCGAGCCGGCGCGTGTGCTCGATCACGGCGGCGTCGCCGCGCACCTTGACGTCGTCGAGGATCGCCGCCACCGCCGCGTCAACGTCAGCCGCCAGCTCGCGCTTCAGGTCGAGCAGCGCGGCGAAATCCTTGGCGAAGCCGCGCGCCGCGTTGTCGAGCCTAAGCGGCACGGGCGGCCTCGCGGAAGCGCTCGACCCACGGATCGATCTCGGCGTTGCGCGTCTTCAACGCGACGCGGTTGACGATGAGGCGCGAGGTCACGTCGGCGATGTGCTCGATCTCGACCAGGCCGTTCTCGCGCAGCGTCTGGCCGGTGGCGACGAGGTCGACGATGCGGCGCGACAGCCCCATGCCGGGCGCCAGCTCCATCGCGCCGTTGAGCTTGATGCATTCGGCCTGGACGCCGCGGCCGGCGAAGTGCCGGCGCGTGATCTCGGGATACTTGGTGGCGATGCGCACCGCGCTCCAGCGCGCCGGGTCGTCGTGGCCGAGATCCTCCGCCGGCGCGGCGACGACGAGGCGGCACTTGCCGACGCCGAGATCGAGCGGCGCATAGACCTCGGCGTACTCGAACTCCATCAGCACGTCGCTGCCGGCGACGCCCATGTGCGCGCCGCCGAAGGCGACGAAGGTGACAACGTCGAAATTGCGCACGCGGATAACGTCGAGATTGCCGTGGTTGGTGCGGAAGCGCAGCTTGCGCGCGTCGGGATCGTCGAACTCGCGCTCGATTTCGATTCCGGCGCGCCGCACCACGGGCACGACCTCGTCGAGGATGCGCCCCTTGGGCAGCGCCAGCACCAGCGTTTCGTTACCGAGCAACGATCACTCCAACGGCAATGGCGGCAGAAACGGACCGACACGAGCCCTAGCTCGCGTCCTTATCCGGATGGCGCGGGCGAAAGCGCGTGGGCCAAGGCTCGCCGAAGTCATCTAAATGGCACAGGATGCCGCCGGATTCCAGCCGAATGCTGGCGCCGCCGGCGAAATCGAGATAGAGCGCGCCCGGACCCGCCCGCACCGCCAGCAGCACCAGGAGCCGGTCGGCGTCGCGCGGATCGAAATCGCGCCGCTTGACCGCGGTGACGCGGTCGATGCGCAACCCGCTCATCACGCGCTCGCCGTGGCGAGTACGTTCAGCCTCGTTCTCGTGCCGGAAACGGTTGGCGACCAGCACGAAGCGCTGGTTCTGGGATTCGTAGGTGATGTCGCCGACCAGTACCATTGCGTCCTGGAGCACGGTCGAGATCACCGCCAGGTCGTCGGCGTCCTCGGCCTTGAGGCGGAGCCGTATCGGCTTCGGATCCGGTCCGGCGCGGGTCGCCATCACGCCTCAGCCTTCGCCGGCGAGCCGCTCGATCGCCGCGCCGCAGGCGGCGAGCTTGGCTTCGAGCCGCTCGTAGCCGCGATCGAGGTGATAGACGCGGTTGACGACGGTTTCGCCCTCGGCGGCCAGGCCGGCGAGCACCAGCGAGACCGAGGCGCGGAGATCGGTCGCCATCACCGGCGCACCGGCGAGACGAGCGACGCCGCGGATCGAGGCCGAGGCGCCCTGCACGGTGATGTCGGCGCCCATGCGATTGAGCTCGGGTACGTGCATGAAGCGGTTCTCGAAGATCGTCTCGGTGACGATCGAATCGCCGTCGGCCGTGGCCATCAGCGCCATGAACTGCGCCTGGAGATCGGTCGGGAAGCCCGGAAACGGCGCCGTCGCGATGTCGATGCCCTTGAGCCGGTTGGCGCGCCGGCTGACCTTGATGCCGTCGGGCCGATGCTCGACCGCGACGCCGGCGCCTTCGAGCGCCTGCGCCGCCGCCGCCACCATGTCGAAATGCGCGCCGACGAGATCGATCTCGCCGCCGGTGATCGCCGCCGCCATCATGTAAGTGCCGGTCTCGATGCGATCGGGAATGACGCTGTGCGTGGCGCCGTGCAGCCGCGACACACCGGTGACGGCGATGCGCTCGCCGCCGGCGCCTTCGATCTTGGCGCCCATGCTGTTGAGGCAACGCGCCAGGTCGCCGATCTCGGGCTCGCGCGCGGCGTTGACGATCACGCTCTCGCCGTCGGCGAGTGCCGCCGCCATCAGCGCGTTCTCGGTGGCGCCGACCGACACCGACGGGAAGACGATCTCGCCGCCCTTGAGGCCCTTGGGCGCGGTGGCATGGATGTAGCCCTTCTCGATGGCGATGGTGGCACCGAGCGCCTCGAGCACCTTGATGTGGAGATCGACCGGCCGCGTGCCGATGGCGCAACCGCCCGGCAGCGACACGCGCGCCTGGCCGAGGCGCGCGACCAGCGGCCCGAGAACCAGCACGCTCGCCCGCATGCGGCGCACCAGATCGTAAGGCGCGGTGGTCGAGACGATGCGCCGGGCGCGCAGCTCGAGCACGTGGCCCTGCTCGTCCGCGACCTCGGCACCGGGCATGGTGACCGACACGCCGTGCTGGACCAGCAGGTGCGACAGCGTGGTGATGTCGGCCAGGAAAGGCAGGTTCTTGAGGATGAGCGGCTCGTCGGTGAGCAGGCAGGCGGTCATCAGCGGCAGCGCTGCGTTCTTGGCGCCGCCAATATGGATCGAGCCGTGCAGGGGCCGGCCGCCGCGGATGCGGATCTTGTCCATGACTGAAACTTATGCCCCCGAATTCGTTAAAACGCTGCTGCGAAATCGCGCTTTGATAGGCGGGCTTTGTGGCGGAAATGCGAGTACTTCGGCGAATGCCGTCATGGCGAGGCCACGCGGCGGCCGAAGCCATCCAGAAGCAGGCGTCCACCGCCCTGGATTGCTTCGTCTTCGGCTCGCAATGACGAAAACCACCTTATAGCCGGGGCAGCGTCACCCCGCGCTGCTTCTGGTACTTGCCGCCGCGGTCGGCATAGGACACCTCGCAGACCTGGTCGCTCTTGAAGAACAGGAACTGGCAGATGCCCTCGCCGGCATAGATGCGCGCCGGCAGCGGCGTGGTGTTGGAGATCTCGATTGTGACGTGGCCTTCCCACTCGGGCTCGAGCGGCGTGACGTTGACGATGATGCCGCAGCGCGCATAGGTCGACTTGCCGAGACAGATCACCAAGACGTCGCGTGGAATGCGGAAATACTCCATCGTCGAGGCGAGCGCAAAACTGTTGGGCGGCACGACGCAGACATCGGTTTCCCGGTCGACGAAGCTCTCGGAGGAGAAATTCTTCGGATCGACGACGGCGCTGGAGACGTTGGTGAAGATCTTGAAGTCGCGGCCGACGCGCGCGTCGTAGCCATAGGACGACAGGCCGTAGGAGATGACGCCCTGGCGCGTCTGCTTCTCGACGAAGGGTTCGATCATGCCGCGCGCGAGCGCCATCTCGCGAATCCATTTGTCCGGCATGATCGACATCCGTTTGCTCCCCGCTCCGTCGGTTCGACCCGCCCCGGTGTAAAGGATGAGGCGGCAAGCCTCAAGCGGAACGCGGCGGCTTGGACGGCGGCGCGGACTCGTCCGCCGCAGGCGCGCGGGCGCGCGCCTGCGCCTTGCGGCGCGCGAGGTTGGCGCGCAGCGCCTCGGCCAGCCGTGCCTGCTTCGCCGCCGCCTTTGGACTCTGTTGGTTTGCCGCCTCTGCGGCGGCGCTCGAGTCGCTCGCGCCGGGGGTTTGCCGCTCCTTAATCGTCATGGCCTAGAGTTGCGGCCGGCTTTCCGCCGCGTCAAGCGAGGCGAGACGCCTTGCCAAGCCGGGTGTGGCTCGTGTATGTCCCCGCGCACCCCCGGATGCTGCCGTAGCTCAGTGGTAGAGCACTCCCTTGGTAAGGGAGAGGTCCTGAGTTCAATCCTCAGCGGCAGCACCATTTCCCGCACATTCGTGCGCTTGGCCGGCGCCGGAAAGGGCGACCTCATACTCGTCAGTGCCGCTTGTGCGCGCGATGCGCCGCGTGCGCGTCAAGCAGCAACCATTCGCGGCACCGGGCAAGGATTGCGGTGCGGCCACTGCGGCGCTCCGCCGGTTCTCCGTCCGTCACACCAGCGAGCGCACGCCACGCCGCTGCGTCCGCTTCCTGCCGCTCGCGCGCCCGCCGCGCGCCTACCCGCCGCACGGCCGCCAGCTCGGCCTTGAAGTGCGCGAACTTCAGTTGGGACATCCAATGCGCAACCATACGGCGCAGCACAACCGTATTCCTCGTTTCTCCCCCCGCTTGAATTTCGCGGCCGTTCGGGCCGAGCACTAAAGCCGCACGCTCGCGGTTTTGTAGGTATCGCGCGCGCTCAAATCCACGGTCCAGGATACGACCAGCGCGACCGCGCCGATCCCGAGCGCAACAACCACGCCGGCGACGAAGGCTTTGCTGGCAAGCAGGGCTCTCATGGGCGTCTCCTCGGCAGTGGCACCGGCTAGAGTTTCGAGAATGTCGCGCGCCGGATCGTGACACCGCTGCCGTCATCGCGCGGCGTGCGATCCGGCGACGCCGCCAGAGCGTAGCCCGCCGGCGCGTGCTGGAACTGAGATACGAGCGCGCCGCTGGCGGCATCGACCACCAGTGTGTGAACCGCGTAGGCCTCGTTGAAATCGCCGCCCGCATTCATCACGACCATGCGGTAAACGGGCTTGCCGTCGAGCAGCTCGCGATCGGCGCGCAGCACTTGAACGCCGTAGCGCTGGGCAAGCTGCTGCGTCAGTTTTTGCGCCGTACGGTCGACGCCGGCCGGCGCCGCCGGCTTGCGCGGCTGCGCGGCGTGCGCCACAAGCGGCAGGGCCATCAGTGCCAAAATCGCCGTCGTCAGGAGCGCCGCGCGCCGCACCCTCGCCTCCCCCTTGCGCCTCAATCGTCGTTGCCGGCCGGGCGCTCGGCCGGCTTGGCCGCCCACTGCGGGTGATGTTCCTTGGCCCAGTTGGCATCGACCTGGCCGCTGGCCATCGCGTCGAAGGCGCCCTCCATCCCGAGTGTACCGAGATAGATGTGGGCGATGATGAGGGCGATGAACAGCAATCCGACCGCGGCGTGCCACAGCTGCGACAACTGGGTCTCGGCCAGCGGCGTCAGGTTGGTCGGCAGATGGAAGCCGAAGACGTTCAGCGCTACGAAGGTCGACGAGAACCAGTGAAAGGTGAAGGGGAACAGCAGCGCCAAGCCCGACAGCGTCACCGAGATGCCACCGAGAATGACCAACCAGAACAAAATCTTCTGGCCGGCGTTGAACTTCCCCGCGGGCGGCGCGACATGCGCCTTGGTGAACATGCCGCCACCCTGCTTCAGCCACGTCCAGTCACCGCGCGCCGGCAGGTTCTCCGCGACCCACATTACGAACATAAGCACGATCCCGGCCATGAACGCGAAGGCGAGATAGTTGTGCAGCAGCTTGCCGATATAGGTGAGCCACGCGAACAGCGTGCCGCCGAGAATGGGATGGAGCACGTAACGGCCGTAGAGCAAGTTGAGGCCGGTCAGGCCGAGGACGACGAAGCTGCCGGCGGTCAGCCAATGGACGAAGCGTTCGAAATCGTTGAAGCGGGTCACCACCTGTCCGCTCCAGCCGGCGTGGATGCGGATGCGGCCGCGGACGACGAAGAAGATCGCCAGCAAAGCGATGATGCCGATCTCGACGATCGCGCCCCAGATCGTCAGCGGGCCGTTGTGCCATTCACGGAACGTCTGCCCGGGCTGGATCAGCACACCCGCCATCTTGTCGGGGATCGACACGTCGCCTTGGGCACCGTGGCGGATCATGCGCCACAAATCGGCACCCGGCGGACCGGCGGTGTTGCGCGGCTGATCGGCCGAGCGCTGCGCCTGCGCCGGCCCGCCATAAAGCACCACGGCAACACCCATGCCGATCGCGCTCATGCCGAAGACGAGCGCCAGCGCCAGGAGAAACGCTTGCAGAACGCTGCGGCGCGGCGCGGTCCGTTTCATCGAAGGCGTCAGCCTTTCTGCTGATACGCCGTGCCCCAGCCCCACGCGCCGGAGCCGAAGCCGCGCGCCACCACCCGCTCGCGATAGATGTCGGCGACGACATTGCCGTCGCCGGCAAGCAGCGCCTTGGTCGCGCACATCTCGGCGCACAGCGGCAGCTTGCCTTCGGCGATGCGGTTGCGGCCGTAGCCGCCGTCGGCCACCGACTTGTAGTCGACGTGATCGGGTCCGCCGCCGCAGAAGGTGCACTTGTCCATCTTGCCGCGGCCGCCAAAATTGCTCGCCTGCGGATATTGCGGCGCGCCGAATGGGCACGCATAGAAGCAATAGCCGCAGCCGATGCAGAGGTCCTTCGAATGCAGCACCAGTCCCTGCTCGGTTTGATAGAAGCAGTCGACCGGACAAACCGCCATGCACGGCGGATCGGAACAATGCATGCAGGCGACCGAAATCGACCGCTCGCCGGGCTGGCCGTCGTTCAACGTGACGACACGGCGACGGTTGACGCCCCAGGGCACGCCGTTCTCGTTCTTGCACGCGGTGACACAGGCGTTGCACTCGATGCAGCGCTCGGCATCACAAAGGAATTTCATTCGCGCCATGACCTCGCTCCTCAGGCTTTCTCGATACGGCAGAGGGTCACCTTGGTCTCCTGCATCTGGGTGACCGAGTCATAGCCGTAGGTTTGCGCCGTATTCGTCGACTCGCCGAGCACGTAGGGATCGGCACCCTTGGGATATTTGTTGCGCAGGTCCTTGCCCTCGTAATGCCCGCCGAAGTGGAACGGCATGAAGGCAACGCCCGGGCCGACTCGGTCGATCACCTTGGCCGCGACCTTCACCTTGCCGCCTTCGGGACCGTAAACCCAGACCTGGTCGCCGTTCCGGACGCCGGCATTGTTGGCGTCGCGCGGATTGATCTCGACGAACATTTCCTGCTGCAGCTCGGCAAGCCACGGATTGGACCGTGTCTCGTCGCCGCCGCCTTCGTATTCGACGAGGCGACCCGAAGTCAGAATGATCGGGAACTGCTTGGAGAAATCCTTCTCCTGGATCGACTGGTAGAGCGTCGGCAGGCGCCACGCCGACGCCACATCCTTGTACGTCGGATAATCCGCCACCAGATCGCGCCGCGGCGTATAGAGCGGCTCGCGGTGGATGGGCACCGGATCGGGAAATTCCCACACCACCGTGCGCGCCTTGGCGTTGCCGTAGGGGCAGCAACCGTGCTTGATGGCGACGCGCTGGATCCCGCCCGAGAGATCGGTCTTCCAATTGACGGCACCGATATTGTTGCCGCCAATTTTCTGGATCACCGTCATCTCGTCCGGCATCAGATCCTTGTCCCAGCCGAGCTTTTGCAGCATGGCCATGGTGAACTCGGGATAGCCATCCTTGATGTCGGAATCGACGGGATAGGAACCCTCGGCCAGCAGGTTGACGCCGTTGCGTTCGACGCCGAAGCGAGCGCGGAAACCCATGCCGCCTTTGGCCACCGGCAGCGAGGTGTCGTAAAGGACGTGGCTGCCCGGATGTTTCAGTTCAGGCGTGCCCCAGCACGGCCACGGCATGCCGTAGAAATCGCCGTCGCACGGGCCACCCACCGCGCGCAACGTTACCTTGTCGAAAGTATGCTGATTCGCCATGTGCTGTCGTAGGCGCTCCGGCGACTGGCCGGTGTAGCCAATGCTCCACGAGCCGCGATTGACCTCGCGCAGCACGTCCTCGACCAGCGGCTGGTTGCCGTCGACCTTGATATGCTTGAACATCTCCTTATCGAAGCCGAATTTCTTGGCGAACAGGTAGACGATCTGGTCGTCAGGCTTGGATTCGAAGAGCGGCTCGATGACCTTCTCGCGCCACTGCAACGAGCGGTTCGACGCCGTGACCGAGCCATAATGTTCGAACTGCGTCGAAGCCGGCAGCAGGTAGACGCCGTCCTTACGGTCGGAGAGCACCGCCGACACCGTCGGATGCGGATCGACGATCACCAGGATGTCGAGCTTTTCCATCGCCTTCTTCATGTCGGGCAGGCGCGTCTGCGAATTGGGCGCATGACCCCAGAAAATGTGGGCGCGGATCGGGTTCGGCTGGTCGATATTCTCCTTGGGCTCGAGCACACCGTCGAACCAGCGGGATTCGGTTATGCCCTTCGTCTCCATCAACTTCTTGGAGGCGAAACGCTTCTGCAAATAGTCATAATCGACGTCCCAGACGCGCGCCCAATGGCGCCACGAGCCTTCGGCAAGGCCGTAATAGGCCGGCAGCGAATCCGGCAGCGGACCCAAATCGGTCGCGCCCTGGACGTTGTCGTGACCGCGGAAGATGTTGGCGCCGCCGCCAGACACGCCGATGTTGCCCAATGCCAGCTGCAGCGTGCAGTAGGCGCGAATGTTGTTGTTGCCGATGCTGTGCTGCGTGCCGCCCATGCACCAGATCAGCGTGCTCGGCCGGTTCTTGGCGATCAATTCGGCGACGCGCTTGACCTGAGCCTCCGGCACGCCGGTGACGCGCTCGACCTCTTTTGGATTCCACTTCGCGACCTCGGCGCGCGACTGGTCCATGCCGTAGACGCGCCGCTTGATGTATTCCTTGTCCTCCCAGTTGTTCTGGAGGACGTGCCAGAGGATGCCCCAGACCAGCGCCACGTCGGTGCCCGGGCGGAAGCGCACATATTCGTCGGCATGCGCCGCGGTGCGGGTGAAGCGCGGGTCGCAAACGATCAGCGGCGCGCTGTTCTGTTCCTTGGCGCTGAGGATGTGGACCAGCGACACCGGATGTGCCTGGGCGGCGTTCGAGCCGATGAAGATCATCGCCCGCGTCTTGCGCATGTCGTTGTAGCTGTTGGTCATCGCGCCGTAGCCCCAGGTATTGGCGACGCCGGCGACGGTAGTCGAATGGCAGATGCGCGCCTGATTGTCGTTGTTGTTGGTGCCCCAGAACGCCGCGAATTTGCGCAGCAGGTACGCGCCTTCGTTCGAGTGCTTGGAGCCGCCCATCCAATAGACCGAATCCGGACCGGACTCCTTACGAATCTGCAACAGTTTGTCGCCGACCTCGTTAATCGCCTGGTCCCAGGTGATGCGCGACCATTGGCCGCCGGCCAGTTTCATCGGGTATTTGAGGCGGCGCTCGCCGATCGCATGGTCGCGCACCGCGGCGCCTTTGGCGCAATGGCCACCGAGGCTGAACGGGCTGTCGAAACCCGGTTCCTGGCGCGTCCACACGCCGTTTTCGACCGTCGCCATGACTGTGCAGCCGACCGAGCAGTGCGTGCAAACCGTCTTCACCTGCTTGATTGCGGTGGTGGCCGCTTGGGCCTGAGCCTTCTGCACCATGCCGCCGCCGGTCGCGAGTACGGCGCCGACGCCGCCGACCGCCAGACCGGAGCGGCGCAGGAATTGCCGTCGGTCGAGGGCGATGCCGGCGATGCCGGTCATGCGCACGGCCGGCGATTCACGCGTCGTGCCGTTGGTCGTTGTGCCCGTCTTCTTGATCAGCATGTGCGTTCTCCCGCGTCCGGTTGCGGTCGTGTCGGCGCCGGCTCAGCTCCGCGCCGTCTCGTAGTACTTGCGGATGTGATCGGTCTCGCGATAGCCGGGGGTCTTCGCCTGCGGCTCGTCGGCTGCCGCGAGCCTGCCGGTCGCCAGCGTCGCAGCGCCGGCCACCGAGCCCAATCCGACGAGCTTCAGGAACTCGCGGCGCTTGGCGGTGGGTTTTTCGGAACGATCTGACATGACGGTTCTCCCTCGAAAATTCAGGCGATCGCGAAGGCGGTTTGCTCGATGTGCAGGAAAAGCCGGCCGACGCGGCCGACCGCAGCGTAAAGCCGGGCCGATTGCGCGGTTTCGAGATCGCGGAAGAAGCGCTCGGCCCACGGCGCGATAAAGCCGTCGAAAAATTCCCGCTGCTGCGCGACCGGCGCGGGCGCATCGAACGTGCCGATGATCAGACCGGCCATGACCTCGCATAGCGCCGCGATATGGTCCTCGGGCTCCTTGACCGCAGCCGCGCGTTCGATGCCGAGGCCGGCGAGCGCGCCGCGCAGATTGGCCAGCGGCCGCTCATGCAGGAATCCGGTTAGATAATAGGAGGCGTAAGGCAGCAGCTCGCCGCGGCCGAGGCCGATTAAGAGGTCGTGATACTCGCGAGCGACGGCTTCGGCGGTAGTCGCAGCGGCGGCACCCGCCAGATCGCGGAACGCCATACCGAGTTCGCTATCGTCGCTGGCTAAGTGCGTGAGAGCAGAAAGCAGCGCGCTGTCGGGTGGCGACGCCAGCACACGCGCCAGCATGCCGTAGATTTCGGCACGCATCTGCTCTTCTTCCGGGATCGGTACCGGGATCTCACTGCTTGGACTGGTTGTGCCGCTTATGGCGCGGGCACCGTCCATCGCACGTTTTCTCCCTTAGGCGCCGCTTCTGACGAGCGGTTTTAATTTTGGGCCGCCAGTAAAAATGTAGCCTAATACAACTTTTTGTAACCGTCTACAGCGGGCGCGCTCCGCTTATATGGAATCGCTGCCGTCGTTTGCAACCGAGGGCGACGATCCTTTGATCGCCGGTGACGCATCGCCAGCCGCCTTATTCGCTGCCGGCGCCGCACTCTGCGGCGAGTCGGGTGTTGCCAGTTCTTCCTTTCCGGACAGGCCCTTAAGTACGCGGTAAACCGTGCGTACCGCTGCAGTACTCTTGAAGACGGCGGCGAAGTCTTCGCCATATTCGACCAGCCCATCGAGGTTGGCGAATACCGGATCGCTGCGCCAGAGCTTCTGCAAAGCGGCGTTGCGCGTCGCTTCAGGCACGCCAGGCCGCATGAACGCGGCGTAATCGGATTCGACGGTGAGGGATTCGACCGGCGGCAGCGTTTCGGGAGGCGGTTCCGCCGTCGGCGCGGGCACCGCTGTGTTCGCCGGCGCAGCGTCCCGTGGCTGCGGCCGACGTGCGCGCCGCTTCAGCTGCGACCAACGCGCCAGAAAATCAGCGGGTTCAGCCATAGTCGTCCTTCACCTGGTGCGCGCGCAGGAGTGGCGTGCGCTGCCGCTTCTTGAACGGCACGTCGACATGATAGGTCTGCACATAGCGCTGCAGAAGACTCAGCACCGGCTCCGGCATCGCGACGCCGTCTGCGGCGACGTCGCCGCCGTCGAGATAATCCTGCGTCTCGGTATGACAGACGGTGACGCGGAACGGTTCCGGCCGTCCGTCCGGCATGCTCGCTTCCGAGCGCCAGAGGATGTAGACGAGTGGCGGTTGCTGCGACAGGTTGAGGCAATAGTCCCGCGTTTCGTCGGCGAACAGTTCGAGATCGAGCGTCGCCAAGTGGTACCATGCCCAACCGTCGCCCTCGCGCAGCAAATTCGACTGTGTCACCACCGGCGCGCCGGGAATCACCGCAACCGGCTTCCACCGCCATTCCTGCCACGGATGCGCGATCCGGCGCCGTTCGAACACGACGCCGAGCGGAATAACCGTCTTGCGTGCCGGCACCGCGCCGGCAGGTTCCGGCAAGGGCTCGTTCATTCACCGATCATCATACGGGCATCCCGCAGGAGTTCAATTCCCTCGGCCTGCTGCGCCGCGTCACCGCCGCACATCGGCTCGGCTTTGGCAATCCGTCCGCCGGCGGTTGCGGTGGCCTAAGGGCCAATAATGCTGACCTTGAACTTGGCGGTAGTATCCCTGGACGCTTGGGCGCAATCTTCGGTCGCAAGCGCCGGAGCGGCCGCAAACGCGGGCGGTGCGAGAACGGCCAGGGTTCGATGAATCACGGTCAGGCTTCTTTCGCGCGATGGCGCGGGACTATCCGTCACCGTCGCGACGGCACGGCCGCTCTCCGCTTTCGTATGTCAGATAACGCCGGTGAGGCGGCTGGCAGTGATCTGGATCAATACCGCCGGCGTCGAACGGCGACCACCGGGCGGCGCGCCACGGCGGCCCTCGCGGACTAAACCGCATGGAAATCAGCGGCAAGACGGTCCTGCTCTGCGATTGCGAAGGCTCGATGCCGCTCGACGGCAAGGCCGTGGCGCGCGCCTGCGCGGCCGCTGGCGCGAACGCCGTCGGCCACCACCTGTGTCGCGCGGAACTCGACAGGCTGCTGAGCGCCGCCAAGACCGGCAAACCGCTGGTGATCGGCTGCACGCAGGAAGAGCCTGCCTTCGCCGAAGCGCTTGCCGACGCCGGCGTCGCCGCCAGCTATGCGAACATCCGCGAGCGTGCGCTGTGGTCCGACGAGGCGGCGCAGGCGTTGCCCAAAGTCGTGGCGCTGCTGGCGGAGGCAGCACTCGATGCGCCGCCGGTGCCGGCACTCACGCTTAAATCCGGCGGCCTTTGCCTCATCTATGGCCGCAACGAGACCGCGTTGGCCGCAGCGCTACAGATGGCCGACCGGCTCGACGTCACGCTGCTGCTGTCGAAGCCGGACGAAATCGTGCCGCCGCGCGTCGTGAAGGTGCCGATCCATCGCGGCACGATTGCCGCGGCCAAGGGCCATCTCGGCGCGTTCGAAATCGTCGTCGACGATTATGCCGCGGCCATTCCGTCGTCGCGATCGACACTCGGCTTCGAGCAACCGCGCAACGGCGCCAAGACGAGCTGCGATCTGATTTTGGACCTCGGCGGCGGCACGCCGCTCTTCGCCGGCGGCGAACGCCGCGACGGCTATCTGCGGCCCGATCCCAAGAATCCCGCCGCGGTGCAAGCCGCGCTGTTCACGCTCACCAACCTGATCGGCGAATTCGAAAAGCCGCGTTACGTCGATTTCCACAACGAGCTCTGCGCTCACTCGCGCTCGCAAAAGATCGGCTGCACGCGCTGTCTCGACGTCTGTCCAACCGCCGCCATCGCTCCGGCAGGCGACAGCGTCGCCATTGACGCCTATATCTGCGGCGGCTGCGGCGCTTGTCACAGCGTCTGCCCGACCGGCGCGGCTTCCTACGCCATGCCGCCCGTCGATTTCCTGGCAAAGCGACTGCGAACCCTCTTTTCCGCTTACGCCGAGGCGGGCGGCACGAAACCAGCGTTATTGGTGCACGATCCACGCAAAGGCGCCGAGATGATCGATGCCATGGCGCGGTTCGGCAAAGGGCTGCCAGCACGCGTCATTCCGTTCGCCATCAACGAAGTGACGCAACTCGGCTTCGACTTCCTGACACTGGCCTTCGCCTACGGCGCGGCGCAGGTCGCGGTGCTCGTCCATCCCGAGAAACGCGACGAACTGACGGCGTTCGCGGGCCAATTCGGCCTCGCCGAGAGCGTTCTGCAAGGCCTCGGTTACGGCAGTGGACGACTCCACGTGCTGGTGGAAGCCGATCCGGATGCGGTCGAAGCCGCACTCTACGGCTTGCCGGATGTTGCGGCGGTTGCTGGCGGCCGTTTCCTGCCGCTGGGCGAAAAGCGCGGCCTGACGCGGCTTGCCCTCGCGCATCTGCACACCAATGCGCCGGAGCGGCGCGACATGCTGCCGTTGCCGTTTGGCGCGCCCTTCGGTGCCGTGCAAATTAGAGCCGACGGCTGCACGTTGTGCCTCGCCTGCGTCGGCGCTTGTCCGACCGGCGCGCTGCTCGACAATCCGGACCTGCCGCAGCTCCGCTTCCAGGAAGACGCCTGCGTCCAGTGCGGCTTATGCAAGGCCACTTGCCCCGAGAAGGTGATCGGCCTGATGCCACGGCTCAACTTCACTGGCGCCGGGGCCAACGCCGTCGTGCTCAAGGAAGAGCCACCGTTCAACTGCATCAATTGCGGTAAGCCGTTCGGCACGCGCAGCTCGATCGAACGCATCATCGCGCAGCTTGCGGGCAAGCATTCGATGTTCCGCGACGAGCAGCGCACGCGGCTTATCCAGATGTGCGAAGATTGCCGCGTCATCGTGCAGATCAAGGATCGCTCCGGCGATCCGTTCGCCAGCAAGCCGCGGCCAAAGCCGCGCACGACCGAAGACTATCTGCGCGAGCGCGGCGACGACGACAAATAGCCGTTCAGCGCGCGCCGTTTGCCTGCGCCGCGCACGATGGCGCGACATTGGCGAGAAAGCGGCGTGCGGCATCGACCGGCAAGGCGCCTTGATCGCGAGCCTTTTCGATCGCGGCGGTTTGGCGCCGGATGCAGGCGGCGACGGCGGGATCTTCGCGGTTGTCGAGATAGATCAACCACGCGATGAGACCCAGCGCGATCGCCGCGATCGCTGCGGCCACGGTCCGTGCGGCGGGTCCGTCGAGACACGAGGCGACCGAACGCATGGCAGCCTCAGATTTCGCGCGCCAAAGGCAGATTGCGCAGCAGGTTCTGCGGCTTCAGACGCAGCCGACGGTTGGCGTCCATCGCCAGGCCAAGGTAGACCGGCTTGCCGGCAACATCGGGCCGCATATCCGCAGGCTCGGCGAAACGCGCGCGGAACAGCGCCACCAACTGCCGCGGCCGCGCCTCATCGATGCTCTCGCCGCGATAGAGCGCATTGAGTATGGCCGAGGACTCGCTGTCGAGACCGACATGCCACACCCAGTGCTCGTCGCGGATATCTTGCAGCGGCTCGATCCGAAGCGCGACGCCGAGGAAATGGGCGACCCAGCGCTCGAGCACGCGGCAGAGCGCATCGAGACCGGGACGGGTGAACGAGAGATCGAGCACGGTGTCGAAACGGTCGCTGCGCTGCCAGTAAGCGGCAGCGTTCTCGGTCGAAAGCACGTCCAGAGTCACCTCGTGGGTCGGCGTGCTGCTGTCGATCAGCAATCGGCCGAGCGAACCCAGCCCGCCGGTGCGCGCCGTGACCTCGACGGTTTCCTCGTCGGCGAGCAGAACGGCGCCGTCGGCGATCGTCACCTTCTGGGTGCGGAAGAGCAGCTCCGCCGCGCGCAGCGCAAACGGGTCGTCGCAATCGGCGAGGATGTTGCGCAGGATTGCATGCGCCAAATGATCGAGCATCAACGCCGGGAGCGTCACGGACTTCGTCATGAACAGCGTGAGATAGGTTTTCTCGAGCGTGCCGCCAGCGATCAGCCGGTCACGCAAGCCGAGGAACGCCCGGTAGTTGTCGCGGGCGTCGGCATCGGCGAGCGCGGCGAGCTCGTCGGCCGTCACCTTGGCACGTGGCGCGGATCGCAGTTTGTCGTGTAAAGTCCGCTCGCATGGCTCCGTTTCCTCGGTGAGCCGTAACTCGAGCCGCTCGAGATAGGCGCGAAGAAAATCATCCGTAACCACGAGATGCCCCGCCGCGTCACGACGCAGGCGATGAAAGCCCGAGCTCAGCCAGAAATCGGGCAGCGTTGCGGTCGCGGACTCAGCCATGCGCAGCATGCACCGCGAGCGCAGCTTCGAGTGACAACACACGCTCGCGTCCGTTTTGGAGGACGCACAAATCGCCGGCCTCGTCGAGGCGAAGCGGGGTCGCGAGTCCGCCGGGAAGCGCGATTGCGGGCGCCAGCGGCGTGAAAGCGCGCCGCGACCACTCGGACGCGATCGGTTTCAGCCCCTCGCTTTCCCAGCGATTGAGCCACGCGAGGAAATGCCGGCTGAAGCCCTCGATCTGCGCCGCGACCGAGAATCCCTCGAAGGCTTCTTCGGCAATGCAGGTGCGCGTCGGTGTACGGCCGGGCTCATCGCTGCCGGCACTGAGCGCCAGATCGAAACCGAGAATCGCCCAGTCTGGCACGGCGTCAGCGCCGCTGGGTGCGCAGGTAAGCGAGAGACGGCCGGCAAGACCGCCGTCGATTATGATGTCGCCGGGCCATCCAAAGCCAATCGGTGAAGGCGGCGGCGCAAAGATGCCGAGCGCGTCGGCGAAGGCGAGCGCCGCGACATAGATCACCGGCAAGGTCTCGCGCCGCGTGCAGTCGGGTTTCAGGTTCAGCGCAAAATCGAGCCGGTCGGCCCGGTCGGCCCAGAAGATGACACCTTCGCCCTCGCCGGCTTTCAACGCAGCGCGCGTTTCTGCGAACGCCGACTGCCCAGGGGCGAGGCAGACAGCGCGATAAGGCGGCGGCAATGTGAGTCCGGTCATAGCTTCGCGCGATTGTAAACCTACGCTTTACACCCGCAAATCCGCGCGCAGAGCTGCCCGCGCCAATTTGCGTCTCTACTCCAGGATAGGATCTTACCCCGATACATGCTGACGAGTGGCAATCAATGGGCAACTTGTTCTCATCACGTTCGACAGAGTAACGCTCGTCTCAGAGTGCAGTGCTACTATTTGGGTATGAACGAAGACGAACGTCACCCCTGGTGGACCCTCACTCGCAATGAACAGAAGCGCATTGTCGAGGATGGCATCCGGCACGTTGATCAAGTTGCGCGCTACCGTTTCTTTTCGATCAATGTTCAGCGTGCGTCGCGCCAACCGATTCATCCGTGCCCTGCGCTCGCAACCACGCGATGACCGCTTTGGGACTTCCGGTAAGTACACGCGCCCATGTTGTTGCTTTGATCGGCTCATTCTTGCCGTCCCACCAATGCTCGACCACCACCAACAGCGCCCAGCGAGCGCTCGTCCGGTCAAGGTGATGCAGTTCCAGCGTAACCGCGCAATCCGGTCCCGTGAAGCTCAGTCGATTTTTGCGCCAAGCGACGTCGCCAACCCGCCACGAAGTCGCATGAAGGCCCGGACAGGATGCTTGGTGCAGGATCTGCCAGCGGTTGAGAAAGTTGCGGTCGTTTACGCGGCGCACATTGCGCCTCCGTTGAAGGCACGGCGCCATGACGCCCAAGCGCGAACAATACGAGGAAAGATTTTGTCACGGCCGGCACCGCGACTTGAGGTACCCGCAAACCGGGCAATGCCCGAACTACACATGATCGACCTCCTACAGCGTCGAAGCGCAGTAGGAGTCATCAGCCTCGGTGGCGGTTTCGGGGGACTCCTTCCCCTTACATCGGAACTGTCTGTCTATCGTTCCTGACTGTCAATCCTCGGCGCTTGGCTTGAATGACCGTGTCGGTTACTACTTTGGCGGCGATGGAGTTCGCCTGAAGCGCCCATTGGGCTGATGACTCCTGACAGACCGAAGTGCCGGAAGGAGTCGTCGCGGTGACGGTATGGGACAGCATCGTGTCGCGCGGTGGATTGCGGATGGCCTTGCCAACCCGCTCCAGAACGATCAGCGCCGCGGCTGTCGGCTAGCTTCCGGTCAACGCGAGCGCCGGAACCGACGACATCTGCACGACGTAGCCGAAGATCGTGATCGGCCAATACTCGCCGGTGGTGCTAGTGAGGCGGCCGGAGACCAGTCGGATGCCGTAGCCGAGCAATTCGCCGAACCCCGCGACGACCGCGACAACGGTCGCCGTCGCCACGAGCGATCCCAGATAAGGGCCGAGGATGCTGCGCGATCCTTCGTAGGTGAAATCGGCGAAGAAGCTGAGAATTCCGATCAGCAGCACGAACCAGAATGCGGCGCGACTTGCGGCCGTGGTCGGTCGACGCGGGGTTCGCTGGACTGTCATAAGGCTCTCGGCTGGCGCGCAAACGTTATCGAGTATGTTGTGCCCTGCGCGTCACAATTCTCCGCAGGAGCCAATGCCCATCGACGTTATAACGGCAGCATCCAAGACCTGAAGGGACGCCGGATCGCAGCTACGCGTTACCGTGCGTGCGTCCGAACTCCTTCATCTTTTCTCGTTTGGCGGCGAGCATCTTTTGGAGCATTGCGCGCTTGCTTTCGTCGTGCTCGCGGTCGAGTTCCTTTTGATAAAAGTCGATCTTCTGCCAAACGATCCAGTGATCGATGATCTCCAGAACCAAAAGCGTTTCCTCGCTTTTTGTTCAATGCCCAACGATGTCGATTAACGCGCCGCTCCAGCGAATAATCAACAACGACCCGGAAACCTGGCAGCAGTACTGCCTTGATGGGTCGTAATATCGGCCTGTGAGCGAACCGCCGACCGAACCAACCGCTCGCTGACAAGGCCCGTTGAATCCACAGAGTTCGGCTCATATCATGAATGCGGGGATGGAGTTCCCCCTTAAGCGCCGCAAGGCTGATGACTCCTACTGCGCAGATACGCGGCGGGAGTCCTGCGAATACAAACCCGCCGCCGAGCGGGTTTTTTTACGCGCTCTTCATGCTGAACAGGAACGTCCAGCAGGGCGCCGTCCGAAGCGCAGTGCACTGTCATCCGCCGTCCCGCGGTCGTCTGAACGTTCGGCTGGGCAAACCGTGACCATGAAGATTGCTGTGATGAGCGACTTGCATCTCGAGTTTGACGCCGACATCCTCGGCGCGGAAAGCCGCGTTCGATCACCAAGGAGGATGCTCGATTTCTACTTTCATCCGCCTCAGCCGAGCGCCGACGTCATCGTGCTCGCCGGCGACATCCACTCCGGGGCTCAGGGCGTCGACTGGGCGGCCAGCAGCTTCACGCAGCCCGTTGTCCTGATTGCGGGAAATCATGAGGCTTACGGCCGCGAGCTGTTTCGCGTCATCGCCTACAGCCGACAAAAGGCCGAGGCCATGAATCCAAGAGTGAACTTTCTCGAACGCAATACGTGGCACTTTACGTCACCGACCGGAGTGAGCGCGCGCTTCATCGGCGCCACTTTGTGGACGGATTTCCAGTTCTACGGTTGCGCAGAAAAATCGATGGAGGTCGCGCAAGAACGGCTGGAGGATTTCCGCGTCATCAAACTCGAGCGCGGTCTCAAGCTGCGGCCGCTTCACCCTTCGGATACCGTTCGCCTGTACCACGCGTCAGTCAAATTCTTGGAAGACGAGCTGAAGCAGGCATTCGACGGCATAACGGTTGTCGTCACGCACCACGCCCCTTCATCGCGCTCCATAGCAAGCGCGTTTCAGGACAGTCCGCTCAATCCGGCTTTCGTCTCAAACCTCGATCATCTGATCGAAACGTATCAGCCATCGCTCTGGATTCACGGGCACATGCATACATCGTTCGACTACCAAATCGGACGAACCCGCGTGATTTGCAACCCGCGAGGCTACTTTCCCGACCAGCTCAATCCGGATTTCGATCCGACACTGGTCGTCGAGGTTGTGGATGAAGCGCCGCGCCATACCGACAGTCGCCGCGCTTCGGAACCTGCGAAGCCACGGTCGATCACCGTAATATCTCGGGCGATCAATCGGCTCTGTTCGCTACACGACAGGAATCGTGGCGTCGTTGACACGGTCGCGTGCGGCGCAAGCGCGATCCCCGCCCTCCGTCGAATTCTGTTCCGTCGAGAACCCAGCGGTCTTTATGAAGCGCGGCGGCGAGCGATCGAGGCATTGGCACTGCTCGGCGCCTATGACGCGATCATGGAATTCCTGAGGGTGCCGCGTGAATCTGCCGACCCTGTCGAGCGCACCGGCGACGAGGCGGTCATGAATACCGCCGCCCGTTCGCTGACGAAGTTCCGCGAGTCGCGGGTGTTCCCGCTGCTTCGATCGGTAGCGGAGCGCCGGAATCTCAGCGGCGTTATCGAAGCGCTTGGCGAGTTTCGTCGGCTGGAGGCGCTTCCGTACTTGATTGCCGGCCTCGGCGAGGATTTCACCCGCTACGACGCCGAGAACTCGATCAGGAAGCTAGGCATAGCGGCCCGACCAGCTCTACTTCAAGCCGCAACCGATCACAGACCTTCGCTGGAGCACGAGACCGTCTCCAGTCGGCGAAAGCGGCGGAGCGCACTCAAATTGCTTGTCGAGATCGGCGCCGCCGAAGCCGCGGACGGGACGCTCTCGCAACTGGTGCGGGATAGGGACGCCCACGTCGCCGTCTTGGCGTGCCGGCTTTGCCTCACGCCCAACCGAACGACTTTGAGAACGCTTGCCGTTCGGCGCCTGATCGAACTGCTGCCGTCCGGCGAACCGCTTCTGGACGATGAAATCGAAGACCATCTCGTTGTGGCATTCGCGCAAGTAAAAGGCGAGATCGAAGAGGGTCTAGAATACTGCCGGCGGCACCCGACGACGGGCGCCCTGCCGATTCTTCAGCGCGTCAAAGCGCGTGGCGAAGGCCCATCGGCGCGCCGCTGACGACAATTGCCAATGAAAGCATGGACGTGTCGCCAGTGCGACCTCTACCGCTGAATTTCGTCGGCCTAAGTAAGGCGTTGACGTTTGACCCACGAGCGGCAAAGCTATCCGCGTTGGCCGGCGATGGAGTTCGCCGTAACCCGCCCTTTGGGCTGATGACTCCTGCGGACCTGATTTCGAGGGCTGAAGGAGTCTGTTCGTGGAACCCTTCTTAAGCGTCCTCTTCCGCAGCGCCGGCGACCGCGTTCCGGATATGATCGCGGCGCCCGATTTCTTCGTCGATCTTAATCTCGACCAGATCATCACCGCGGTCACCGCCAGCCGCGACGAATACGACCTCAAGCCCTTCTTCTATTGGCCGCTGCGTGACGAGGATACCATCGCATTTCGCCACGAGGTGATGCGCGACGTGGAAAAACCGCGCGTGTTCGAACTCGTCGGCTCCTTTGCCGCGAGCATGCGGACGATGCGCGAGCATCTCGGCCAGGCCGATAAGCTTCGCTATCCGCTCCAAAAACAGCGGTGGTTTCTCGATGCGGTGCACATCTACTGCGACGCCGTCAACAACCTCCTCGACGCGTTATCGAGCGCCGCGATCGAATCGCGCGGCCTGACCGCATTCAAAGATTATCTGACGCGCTACGTGGCGTCGGAAGCCTTCACATCCCTGCGCGATGCCGCAAAACGGCTCGTTGATGAACTCGCGCACATTCAATACAGCGTCATCATCAACGGCCTCACCGTCCAGGTCCGACACTATAGCGGCGAGCCCGACTACAGCGCGGAAGTCGAAGCGACCTTCGAGAAATTCAAGCAGGGCGCGGTCGAGACCTACAGCTTCAGGTTCCGCAACTGGCCGGAAATGAACCACGTCGAGGCACAAATTTTCGACCTGGTGGCCAAGCTGCATCCAGAGGTATTTTTTGCGCTCGAATCGTTCCGTGAGTCGAACAAGGACTATCAGAATCCGACCATCGCCACGTTCGACCGGGAAATCCAGTTTTACGTCGCCTATATCGCGCACATCGAAACTTTGAAGAAAGCGGGATTGCCCTTCTGCTACCCGCGCGTCTCAGGAACGAGCAAGGAAGTCTACAGCGATCAAAGCTTCGACTTGGCGTTGGCACACAAGCTGACGCGCGATGGCAAGGCCACCGTCTGCAACGATTTTCATCTGCGCGGTCGCGAGCGGATCATCGTCGTGTCGGGGCCGAACCAGGGCGGCAAGACGACGTTCGCGCGCGCCTTTGGCCAGCTGCATTACTTCGCGAATCTCGGCTGCCCGGTTCCCGGCGCACGCGCGCAGGTGTTCCTCTTCGACCGGCTGTTTGCGCATTTCGAGCGCGAGGAGAACGCCGCCAATCTTCGCGGCAAGCTCCAGGACGATCTGATCCGGCTTCATCGCATCCTCGAGCAGGCGACGCCAAACAGCATCGTTGTCATGAACGAGATTTTCACCTCGACCACGCTGCGCGACGCCCTTGCGCTCAGCAAGAGAATCGCGGCGCGGATCATGGCCTTGGACCTGTTGGGCGTCTGGGTGACGTTCATCGACGAGCTGGCGTCGCTCGGCGAGCAAACCGTGAGCATGGTCAGCACGGTCGTGCCGGAGAATCCGGCGCAGCGGACGTTCAAGATCGTGCGGCGGCCCGCCGACGGCCTCGCCTACGCCATGTCGATCGCCGAAAAGTATCGCCTGACCGAAGCCATGATCCGGGAGCGCATCGGCGCATGAAGGCGCATCTCCTCTACCGCGACTGTGACGCCGATCTCGGGCGATCGCTGCCGTGGAACGAGGCCGCGCTGACCGTGGATCTCGCGCTCGACACGCCATTCAAGGCGATGGCGCGCGACGATGCCTTCATCGCCGAAGTGGCGAAGAAGGTGATCTTGGCGGGCTTCGACGCGATCGATCCGGAAACCATCCACTATCGCCAGAAAATCTTGCAGGACTGCCTACAGCAGCCGGCTGTCGTCCGAGAGCTCTACGCAATTGCTGTCGAAGGGGCAATGGAGGAGAAAAAATATTATTTTTTCGGCACCCTCATGCAGCGTCCGGATTGGGTACTACGACGATCGGTTGAGTTGCTCGAATCGCTGCTGGGGATGGCCCGGAAGATTCGCAAGATTGCCGATTCGGGCGGCGAACGCTTCGTCTCGGAGGGATGGACGGCGCTCTTCGCGACCTTGCAGCGCGAGCTCGACGACGAGTATTTCGCTCGTGCCAAGCACCACCTGCGGCAGTTGAGGTTTTCGAGTGGTTTATTGCTTAGTGCGCGCCTCGGCAAAGGCAACAAAGGGATGCGCTACATGCTGCATGTCATGCCCGCGCTTCGCCGGCGCTGGACGTGGTCGATCGGTTTGATGCCCTACCGGCTGATGCGGCTTTTCGCGCGGCGGTCCGACGCTTTCGAATTCTCGCTCCATCCGCGTGACGAGGCCGGCGCTCGCGTCCTCGCGGAGTTGCAGGAGCGTGGTGTCAGCGCCGTGGCAAGCGCGGTTGCGCAGTCGAAGGACCATCTTCGCAGCTTCTTCGATATGCTGCGAGCCGAACTGGCGTTCTATGTCGGCTGTATAAATTTGTATGAGGCCCTCACACGGAGGGGCGAGGTCGTCTGTTTTCCCGTGCCGGCACCGGCCGAGCCGCACAACCTCTCATTTCGAGACTTACGCGATGTCTCGCTGGCGCTGAACCAGGATGACCCGGTCGTGGGCAATGATGCGGACGCCGACATGCGAGACCTGATCATCGTCACCGGCGCGAACCAGGGCGGAAAGTCAACGTTCTTGCGCAGCGTCGGCATGGCGCAACTGATGATGCAGGCGGGCATGTTTGTCACAGCCAAGTCCTTCATTGCCAGCACCCGCGATCGTCTCTTCACGCATTACAAGCGCGAGGAAGATACGAGCATGGAGAGCGGCAAGCTCGACGAGGAACTGCGGCAGATGAGCGAGATCGTCGATCACATCACGCCGCACGCCCTGATCCTGTTCAACGAATCCTTCGCGGCAACCAATGAGCGTGAGGGCTCGGAGATCGCACGACACATCGTGTCGGCGCTCTTGAAGAAACGGGTCAAGATCGTCTGCGTCACGCACCTCTATGAATTCGCACGCGACTTTTATGAGAAGGATGTCGCAAACGTCTTGTTTCTACGCGCCGAGCGGCAACCCGACGGCAGCCGGACTTTCAAGCTGGTCGAAGGCAAACCGCTGGAAACGAGCTTCGGCGAAGACCTCTATGTCGAGATTTTCGGCTCTGACAAAGCTGCGCGACAACCGGACACCGCCACGGAAAAGGTGGGCGACCGATGACCGATGACCACCTCGAAGTCGTCGGTGCGTTTTTATTGACCTAAGCAACGTCGGAGTGGCGGCGGAATTGCGTCTTGAGGCGCTGAAGGACACTGCTGCGCTGCCGGCCGTATTGCAGGACCTTGGCGGCTTCGAGTGTGACGAGCCCGCTTTCCATCATGCCGTCGAGCGCCGACAGGAAGGCCTCGATCTTGTCACTGCCGTCGACGATCTCGACGACAACGGGCAAATCCTGGCGGAGCGGCAAAAGCCGGCCCTGGTGCAACCGCGCCGACTGGCCGAAACCGAGCGGACCGCGCAGCACGGTCGCGCCAGCAAGGTGCATCTCACGCGCCTTGTGGACGATCGCCTGATAAAGCGGATAGGCGCCGAAGCGGTCGGCTGTGCTAGTGAAGATGCGGAGCAAAACGGCATCGTGCGGCACATCCATGGCGCCCTCCCTCTGGGCATGCGCGGCCCCCGTTTTCGGGTGGCCGGTCGGGTTACGACTTTAAGGCGGAGCGGAGCGGCGATAGTGGATCGCCCGAACCTTCTCCAACGTCACCAGGCCGCTCTCGATCATCTCGCTGACGACCGGCACGAACTGATTGATTCGCTCTTCGGTGTCGACGATCTCCACCACCAACGGCAGGCGCGGACCAGAGTCGACATTGCGCTCGGTCCGCACGTAGCGCGAGCGGCCGAAGCCTTCGGGCGCGTGCAGCACCGTGGCGCCGGCCAGCTTGTGCTCAAGGGCCTTCGCGACGAGCGCCTCGTAAGTTGCGCGGCCGGCGTGGCGATCTTCCTCGCCGACGAAAATGCGCAGCAGGACAGCATCCGACGCGGTGCGCACGACAAGCCTCCCCGATGGCCAAGCCGCAGCAGACGGAAAGAACGACCTGTAGGAGTCATCAACTCTTGCGAGCGGTTTCGGGGGGACTCCATCCCCGTCGAGTCGATCATAGAGCCGTTCCCGTTCGCGCGGCAATGCCGAGCGAATCCACACTGCGACGCGCAGCGCGCACGCCCTTGACAATTGCCGCGAACCCCGTGAAGCTTACGGCCCAGGTCAGGCGATGGAGTTCGCCTTATAACCGCCTTCGGGGCTAATGACTCCTCCCAACGTCTGCGGACGGCAGGAGGAGTTTTCGTGAGAGGCCCCAAGCAACCCCCCGGAACCGATCGCGACCTGACCGTGCCCGAGCGCGTGCAGCGCCGGCCGGGCGCGCGGAGGCCGCGATGACCGCGCGCGACGCCCTGTTGCAGATCGCGCAGGTGCTGACGGTGCTGATTCTCGCGCCGCTCATTCAGGGCATCATCGTCCAGTTCGAGGAACGCGTGCAGCGCGCCCAGGGGCCCGGGATCTTCCAGCCCTATCGCGACCTGTGGAAGCTATTCCACAAGCAGATCGTTGTTCCGCAGACCGCGTCGTGGCTGTTCTGGCTGGCGCCGGTCGTCGCCTTCACCTGCATGCTGACGGTGCCTATCCTGATTCCGGTGCTGACGAATTTTCCGCTGCCGGAAAGCGACATGGGCGACCTCCTCGGCGGCGGCCTGATCCTGACGCTCGGCTCGTTCATGATCATCCTCGCCGGGCTCGACACGTCGAGCGCCTATGGCGGCATCGGCTCGAGCCGCGCCGTGATGATCTCGATCCTGGCCGAGCCAACCCTGATCCTCGTCTTCGTCGGCATCACGCTGCTCGCCAAGTCGATGCTGCCGTTCGTCGTCAACCATCTGCTGGTGTCGAGCTGGGCGGTCTATTGGAGCCCGGCGCATCTGTTCCTGGTCGCAGCGTTCTTCATCTTTCTGCTGGTCGAGACCGACCGCATGCCGATCCATTCCAGCACGCATATCGAGGTCTACATGATCGAGGAGGGCCGCATCCTCGAATATTCGGGTCCGCTGCTCGCGCTGCTCAAATGGGCGTCGGCGATGAAGCAGTTCATCCTCTACACCATCTTCTGCAACGTCCTGCTGCTGCCGTGGTGGCTGTCGATCGAGGGAACGGTGATCGGAGCCTTCGGTGCAGCGCTGGCCCTCATCGCGAAATTCGCCTTCGTCGCGTGCTTCGTCGTCTTCGTCGAGACGGCGCAGTCGCGGCTGCGTTTCTACCGCTACCAGGAGCCCCTGGCCGCCTCGTTCGTCTTCGCCGTGCTGGCGATCATCGGAACGCAGTTGAGCTGACGCCATGCCGATCCAGAGCCTTAGCCCGCTGGCATCGTCGCTCTTCGGTCTGTTGGCGATCGTAAGTCTGCTGTTGTCCTTCGTCATGCTCGGGTCGCGCTGGCTCAAGAATTATCTCTACGCGTTCGCCGCGGAATCCTGGGTGATAGCGGCGCTGTCGGCGGCGGTCGGCTATTACGGCGGCTATCCCGAGCTTTACCTGATCGCGGCCCTGACACTGCTGTTTCGCGGCCTCCTATTGCCCTATCTGATCTGGCGCATCATCCAGCGCTTGAACGTCGACCGCGAAATCCACGTCATTCTCCAGCCAAGCACGAGCATGGTGGTGGGCGCGCTCTTCGTGATGTTCGCGCTGTCGGTGTCCTATCGCATTGCCGCGGTGTTCCATCTCGAGCTCACGGTGGCGGTGCTGGCGCTGACGGTGATGCTGTCGATGAACCTCATCGGTTTCCTGATGCTCGCGGTGCGGCACGAAGCCATCAGTCAGATCCTTGGCCTGCTCGTTCTGGAGAACGGCATCTTTCTCGGCTCGCAGATCCTCGTACCGGGCATGCCGCTGCTGATCGAGCTCGTCATCCTGTTCGATCTGCTCATCGTCGTGGCGTGCTTCGGCGTGCTGGTCGGCTATCTCGTGACGCATATCGGCACGACCAGCAGCCTCGAGCTGAAGCGGCTGGTCGGATGAATCCGGGCGCGCCGCTTCTCGGCCTTGTGCTGGCGCCACTCGCCGCGGTCGCGCTGTGCCTGATCGTGCGTCGGCCGCGCGCGGCCGAAGCCATCAATTTGGCCGCGAGCATCGTGTCGTTCGGCTGCGCCTTGCCGCTCCCCTTCCTGATCGACGACCACACCAACTTATTCTGGAACGATTACGTGATCCTCGATCGCGCCTCGGCCTGGGTGATCCTATGCTCGGCGATCGTCTATCTGCTCGCCTCGATCTATGCCGTGGGCTACATGCGGCTCCTCGACGAGGATGACCGCCTCTTCCGGTTCTATGCGCTGTTCGCCGGCTTCGGCCTGACGACGCTGGTCGCGCCGCTGATGAACAACATCGGCCTCTATTGGATCGCGATCGAACTCACGACGCTAGTCAGCACGTTCCTCGTCGCCTTCGAGCGCGTCGCCGAGAGCATGGAGGCCGCGTGGAAATACATCATGGTGGTCTCCGCCGGCATCAGCCTCGCCCTGCTCGGTACGGTTCTGTTCTATTGGGCCGGCACCTTCGTGCTCGGCCCGACCTACATGGTGAGCTGGGCGGCGCTTACCGCCGCCGCGCCGAAGCTCAATCCGGTGCTGACGGTGCTCGCCTTCCTGCTCGTGCTGGTCGGCTACGGCACCAAGGTCGGCCTAGCGCCGATGCACAGCTGGCTGCCGGACGCGCACAGCGAAAGCCCCGCGCCAGTCTCGGCCATGCTGTCGGGCGCGCTGCTGAACACGGCGATGATCGGCATCGTGCGGTTCCTTGGCATTGCGCGTGCCGCCGACCTGGGCAACCTACCGGCGCTGGCCCTGGTCGTCTTCGGCGCCGTCTCGCTGCTGATCGGCGCGCTGTTCATCGTGCGCCAGGAAGGCATCAAGCGGCTGATGGCCTATTCCAGCATCGAGCACATGGGCGTCGTCGCGCTCGGCTTCGGCTTCGGCGGACCACTCGGCATCGCCGGCGCCTTCTATCACATGCTCAATCACTCGCTGAACAAGTCGCTGATGTTCTTCGGCGCCGGCAACATGATGCGCGCCTACGGCACCAAGGACATCGCGCAGATCGTCGGCGTCAGCCGCCGGTTTCCGACTTCGGCCGCGCTGTGGCTGGCCGGCGCCGTCGCGATCACCGGTGCGCCGCCCTTCGGCCTGTTCCTGAGCGAATTCACCATCATGCGCGCCGGATTGCAGCCGTCCTTTTCCTGGGCGGTTTTCGTCATGGCAATCCTGCTGATCGTCATCTTCATCGGCTTCCTGAACCATTTCCGGTCGATGTACGGTCGGCCGATCGACGGCAATGCATCGCCAGCAGCCCCGTTGACGGCGTGGTGCACCGCGCCGATGTGGCTCGCGCTCGTGCCGCTGCTGATCCTCGGCGTGTGGTGGCCCGCCGCTATCTGGAACTACCTGACCTCGATCGCGCACACGCTCGCGCCGGGTCTCCCATGACGCCAGTTGCGAAAAAGACCACCATGAACGGCGTCGAGACTGTCCCGATCGAGTCGGCCGAGCTGCCGCATGCGGTGAGACGACTGATCGAGAACGGTGGCCGGATGCAGATGGCCTATGGCTGGTATCCGGAGCCGGGCCGGCTCGAGCTGCGCTATCTCGCCAGTCGCGGCCCCAAGCAGCCGTTCGTGCAATGGCGTTGCACACCGCACGGACAGATTCCGAGCGTCGCCGCGATCAGCCCGCTGCTCGGCTGGTACGAGCGCGAGGTCACCGACATGTTCGGTCTCGAATTCACCAGCCATCCGGAGCCCTATCGCCTCGTGCTCCATCCTGGTGCGAAGCTGGTCAAGCCGCCGCTCGATCCCGCCTATCCCGCCGGCACGCCGCTCGCCTTCGAGCCCGCCGACGGCCCCGTGCCGGAAATCGACAATCCCGACGTCCAGCGGCTGCCGTTCGGTCCGGTGCGCGCCGATGTCGTCGAGTCCGTCGAGCTGATCTTCTTCTATGTCGGCGAGCACATCCTTCACCTCCAACCGCAGCTTTTCTTCAAGCACCGCGGCATGGAGAAGCGCTTCGAAGGCCGCTCGCTGACCAGCGCGACCGTGCTGGCCGAGCGCGTTTCCGCCATCGGCAGCGTCGCCCACAGCCTGGCGTTCTGCGAAGCCATTGAGCAGGCAGTCGACTGTATCGTGCCGCCGCGCGCGCGCCTGCTCCGCACGCTGCTCGCGGAGCTCGAGCGGCTTTACAACCACCTCCACTACCTCGGCCACCTCGCCGGCACGACGACGCTCAAGGTCGGCGAAGCCGAAGGCCTGCTGCTCGAAGAGCGCGCGAAGCAGATCAACGGCCGGCTCACCGGCAGTCGCTTCCTCCGCGGCCTGCTCATTCCCGGCGGCTTGCGCCATGATCTCGATCCCAAGCCGTGGCTCGGCGGCGCCATGCAGGCGCTGCACCGCGAGATTGCCGCCTACACGGCGATGCTCAAAAGCACGAACAGCCATCTCGACCGCTTGATCACGACCGGCGTTCTCACTCGGCAAGCCGCGTTCGACCAAGGCGCTACCGGGCCGATCGAGCGCGCCTCGGGTCTCGATCGCGATCTGCGCCGCGACCATCCCTATGCGGCGTACGACGAGCTGCCGCCGGCCGTGCCGGTGAAGACCGACGGCGACGCGCATGCGCGGGCGCAAGTTCGCATCGCCGAGATCGATGCCAGCGTCGCGTTAATCCACGAGATTTTGCGCGTCCTGCCTGAAGGCGCGGTAAAGGCCGAGTGCGCGCCGCCGCCGAATTCCGAGGGACTCGGCTGGACGGAATCACCGCGCGGCTCGCTCTATTACGCCGTGCACTTCGACGCTGCCGGACGGCTAGCGCGGGTCAAGATCAAGTCGCCGTCGTTCTCGAACTGGCGCGTCTTCCCGCTCACGGTCCACGGCACCAACATGATGGATTACGCGATCAACGAGGCAAGTTTCGGCCTCACCGTTGCCGGTTGCGACCGATAGGAGGCTGCATGCCATTCTGGACCTTCTTCGGTCTCGGCAAAGGCAAGGTTACGATGCCGTGGCCGAAGCATGATGGCGCCGCCGGCCAGGTGGGCGTTTTCGGCATGCCGCGCTTCGACGGCGAGCAGTGTCGCGACGGTTGCTCGGAGTGCGCGGCGATCTGTCCGACCGAAGCGATCAAAGCACATCCGGAACGCACCGGCGCGGCGCGACTCGAAGTCGATTACGGCCGGTGTGTCGTCTGCCAGCTCTGCGTCGAGGCCTGTCCGACCGGCGCGGCGAGCATTTCGCACGATTGGGCCTTCGGCGTGCGCGATCGCGCGGATCTCGTGCTCGCACCGGCCACCGAGCGAAGCGCGCGACCGACCGCGAACGAAACGCGCAAGGGCTTCCGCCGCAGCCTGCATATCCGTCACGTCGACGCCGGCTCGTGCAACGGCTGCGAGTCCGAACTGCAGGCGCTCAACAATCCTTTCTATAATCTCCATCGGCTCGGCATCTTCTTCACGGCGTCGCCGCGCTTTGCCGACCTTCTGCTGGTGACGGGTCCGGTGACCTATGCCATGCGCGAGCCGCTGCGCCGCGCTTACGAGGCGATGCCCGAGCCGCGCTGGGTGATGGCGGTCGGAACCTGCGCCGTCTCCGGCGGCACCGCCGGCGGCGGCTATGCCTGCGGCAACGGCCTCGAAGGCGTGCTCCCGGTCGACGTCTATCTGCCGGGATGTCCGCCCAATCCTGCCGCGATCATCGAAGCGCTGCTGATGTTCCTCGAACGGATGCCACAGCGTGTCAAGGGAGGCTGCCTTGCTGGCTGACCTGCTCGCGCTCGGCCTGGCGGCCTGGCTGGCGGCCGCCGTCGTCGCGCTGATCGGCCGTGGCCTTACCGTCGCGCGGGCGCTGCTGGCGCTCGGCGGTGGGTTGATCCTGGCGATGGTGGTGGCAGCGCTGCCGGACGGCCTCGACCGGATCCAGACGCCACTCGGCATGGCCACCATGGGCGCCGCGTTCCGGTTGACGCCCGACGCGCTGTGGCTGATGGGATTCGGCTTGGTCGGCGCCATCCTGGCCGCCGGTCTCGGCACACCGTCACGCCATTCGGCGGCCTGGACATTCGGTGCTGCGGCGAGCCTGATCGGCGCACTCGGCGTCTTCGGCCTCGACGACGCGCCGAGCTTTCTGATTGCGTGGGAGGTGATGAGCCTCGGCGGCGCGGTCATGATCCTCGGCGAAGACCTGGCGCCCGAGAACGGCCGACCGGTGCTGTTCATGCTCAGCCTGCTCGAAGCCGGATCGGTCGCGCTCCTGGTCGCATTCATCCTGCTGGCGGCACAGGCGCGCAGCCTGTCCTTTGCCGATTTTGCCGCTGCGGCGCGGACGATGCCGGCCGGCGAGCAGCTCGGCGTCGGCCTGCTGCTGCTGATCGGCTTCGGCGCCAAGCTCGGATTGCTGCCGTTCTACGAATGGTTTCCAGGTGCGTACGGTGCCGGCAGCGGCGCGACCGGCGCGTTGCTGTCGGGCATCGTACTCAACGCGGCTTTCTTCGCGCTGAGCCGCTGTTTCGTTCAATGGCTGCCGCCGGTCGCGGCGGCGCAGGTTTCGCTGCCCGGCGTTGTCATCGTCGCGGTCGGCGTCGTCAGCGCGATCCTCACCGCGCTCTACGCCTTCCAGCAGGAATCCTGGCGCGAGCTGTTGAGCCTGTCGTCGGCGGAGAACGGCTCGATCGCCACGTGCCTGCTCGGCATCGCGCTCATGTTCCGCCAGGATGGCCTCAACGATCTCGCGGGTCTCGCGTGGGTCGTTGCGCTGCTGCATCTCGCAGGACATGCGTTGGCGAAAGGCGCGATGTTCTTGGCGGCCGATGGCGTCTATCGCGCCGCCGGCGATTACCGACTGGCGCAGCGCGGCATCGTCGGCCGTAGCCTCTGGCTCTTCAGCGTTGGCGCCCTATTCGCGGCGATGAGCTTGGCGGCGATGCCGCCGCAGGCCGGCTTCGTCAGCGAATGGTACATCTTCCAGACGTTCTTCCAAGGCTTCCATCTCGCCAACCTCGCGGGCCGGCTCACCGCCGCGCTCGCCGGCGCCGGCTTGGCGCTGACCGCCGCCATCGCCTTCGCCACGTTCATCAAAGCCTACGGCATCGGGCTGCTCGGCAGCAGCACGACGAATAACCGCCGTGTGCCGGCGGCAAACGCTATCGCCGTCGGCGTGCTCGGCTTCCTCGTCCTGGCGACCGCCGTCGGTATGCCGGTGTGGCTCGACGCGCTCGAGCCCGTCGTGATGAGCGATTTCGGGTCACGCGCCGCGGCGATGATGCACGACGGCTGGATCCTGGTGCCGCTCACCGCGAAATTCGCATTCATCTCGCCGAGCAAGCTGGTGATCGCGATGCCGCTGCTGGCGCTGCTGCCGCTCGGCCTACTCGCCCTGTCGTGGCGGCGCAGCATCCGCGTCGCCGCGGTGTGGTACGGCGGCCGCGATCAGGCTCCGGCGCGCGCGGCGACCACCGCTCTGACCTTCTCTAACGCGCTACGCACGTTCTACAGCTTCATCTATCGGCCGACGATCGAGACCGAGCGCAAAGCGGCTCGGGAATCGAAAGGCCTGCCCTATTTCACCCGGCGGCTGATCTTCTCCCACGACGTGGCGCCCGTCTTCGGCCCCTATCTCTTCGCGCCGCTGGAGAAGATGGTGAATGCGGTAGCGCGCGCGCTGCGCGTCATTCAGGCGGGCCACCTCAATTTCTATCTGTTTCTGATCGGCGCACTGCTGGTCGCGATCTTGGTCGTCGCGCTCCTTTAGCGGCGATGACGAATAGAATCGCGATAAGACATGGCCATCTTTGGTCTCGCGCGCTAAGATGCTTCTCCCCGATCCGATTTGAACCTGCTGCTCTCGAGGGTAGGTGAGCGCAGATTATCGTGGTAGATCGCGCGAGACCGTGGTTGCGGGGGCTCACAGCCGCATCTGTTATAACTCTGCCAACCTGCAATGCGGCTTCGGCTTTGCCGATGGCATTGATTCAGGAGCCTTCGCAGCCCGCGAAGGTATCAACAAGGCCGGAGATTCTCGCCTGATCCGGTCTAAGAATCGGGATGCGGCCGCCTCAGCCAGAAGCCTCTTCAGCTTGGCATTCTCCGCCTCGAGAAGCTTCAACCGGCGGACGTCCGATACGTCCAGCCCACCACACTTCGCCTTCCACTTGTAGAAGGTCGCGCCGCTGATCCCGTGCTAGCGGCACACCTCCGCCGTCTTCGCTCCGTTGATCACCTTTGGCGATCAACCCTGCTCCCGCAGGATCGCGATGATCTGCTCGTCGCTGAACCGGCTTCCCCGCATGTCCATCTCCTCTCCGGAAACAGACTCTACTCAAAATTGGCCGAGTTTCAGGGGCTCAGGTCAGTAAGGGAGAGGTCCTGAGTTCAATCCTCAGCGGCAGCACCAGCTTTATTCTGGAAAATTCGACGACGACGTCGCCATCCGTCGTCGGCGATACGGCATTTTTTGCTAGCACGGGCCGGCCCAAGACCGCAAAGTACCGCAGCGTGGTGTGGACCGGTGCTTTTCGCTGCTCGATAAATTCGGGGGACACCATGAATACGCGCTCGATGGCAAGCAAGGTGCCAGCCGTCACGCTGGCATTCTGGATCGTCTATGTCGCCGCGACGACGCTGGGCGAGACCGGCGGCGACGCCGTAAGCGACACGCTCGACTGGGGCTATCTGGGCGGAACCGCGTTCTTCCTGGTGCTCTTCGTCGTGCTGGCGGTCGCGCAAATTCGCGCCCCGAAGCTCTATCCCGCGCTGTTTTGGGCGACCACAGTCGCCTCCACCATGTTCGGCACCACCACGGCCGATTTCGCCGACCGCTCGCTCGGCCTCGGCTATGCCGGCGGCTCGACGTTGCTTTTCGCCTGCGTCCTGATCGTGCTCGGCCTCTGGCATCGCGCGCAGGGCACGATCGCCGTCGGCTCCGTGACCGCGCCCAAGGCGGAAATCTTCTTCTGGATCGCCATCACCTTCTCGCAGACGCTCGGCACCGCGCTCGGCGACTGGGTGTCCGACGGGTGGGACCTGGGCTCGGCAACCGGCGCGCTGGTCTTTGCCATCGGACTCGCCGTGGTCGCCGGGCTGTACTTCTGGACGAGCGCGTCGCGCGTGCTACTGTTCTGGGCGGCGCTCATCCTGGCGCGACCGCTCGGCGCGACCTTCGGCGATTTCCTGGACCAGCCGCACGATCAGGGCGGCCTGGCGCTCAGCCGCCCGCTCGCTTCGGCGATCATCGCGGCCTTCATCATCCTGTGCCTGTTCGTGCAGTGGCGACGGACAGCGCAAAGCGCCGAGCCTTCGATCTAACTGCAACGGTTCCGGACGCGAATCAGAACGGACCGCGCGGTCAAGCGGCGCCGACGCGACGATCAGATCTGCTCCGCGGCATGAAACAGGACATCGACGCCCGCTACCCGGAGGGCACCGGATAAGCCCGGCATAGCTTGAGCCTAACAGACAATTTAGTTGTGGTATGCCAGCTCTGGAATACGGTATTCCAAAGCCATGCCTCATCGGGGTGGGGCCGAAGACAAAAAATTAGAACCGCGTGCAGTTCTACTCGCGGCAGGGAGGGAATAGGCAAGTGCAGCACCGCACCTGGGATCTGTTTGCCGCATGCGCGTGCGAACACGCGTCGGCTTTGGTCCACCGCCACTCCAACCATCATTTGTCACTGTCGGATCCGCTCCACTCGGTCAGCTGATCGGACCGCGCACGAGCCGACCGGGTTCCGGGTGCGCCAGAAAGACCGAGAACGACATGGGAGGAAAAGAATGCGTCGAGGATTGGTTATAGCGGCACTGTTGGCGTCGACCGCGTTGCTAACGGCGCCGGCGATGGCGGCGGGCTGGAAGTTCGAGAAGATCGCGACAATCCAGATGCCGGGTCCGAAGGGCCACAATGACATCGTCACTTACGATCCTTCGAACGGAATGCTCTACGCGTCGATGCCCGACGACGGTTTGTGCATCGTCAACACCCACACCAACACGGTTGTCCAGTGCGTCCACAACATCCCGTCGCCCAACGGTAACGCCTTCGACCGGCATTACGTCTATGTCAACGCCGGCGAAGGCGCCGGCGCGGGCAAGGTCAACGCGATCGTCGTGATCAGCAAGAAAACCTGGAAGGAAGTCGGCCGCGTCACCACCAAGGGCACCTCGCCCGATGGCATCCAGGTCGATGCCGCGACCAACACCGTTTATATCCAGAGCGACGACAACAACTGGGTCGAGAAATACAAGAGCGGCGCCCACCTGGTGTTCGAGGCCAAGTGGCCGCTCTATCCGCCGAACCCGAAGGCCGGTCCCGACGTGGGAACCCTCGTGACTTCCCTCCACGCGTTGTACGTGCCGGATGATTCCTGGTTCGAGAAGCTCGACACTCGCACCGGCCAGATCGTCGCGAAGGTCGATTCCGGCGTCAAACTGATGAAGCACGGCGGCACCAAGGCCAGCATCTACGATCCCAAGACCGGTCTGGTCTGGGGCGGCACGACCAATGGCAACGCCGGGATGATCGTCTACCAAGCCAAGGACCTCAAGATCGTCAAGAAGTTGCCGACGCACGGCGGCATCGACGCGGTGTCTTACGATCCCAAGCTGGGCTTGGCCTATGCCTGGGGCGGCGGCGGACGCAAAGGCTTCGACGTCTTCGACATGAAGACCATGACGCCGGTCGCATTTATCTCGAACCAATTCGCCAACACGCATGCCGGCGACGTCGATACCGCCAACCACGACGTCTACACCTACGCCGGCGATGGCGGCGTGATCTATGTGTACAAGCCCGTCCGGGAGTAGTGGCAACGTCGAGCTATCGAGGCAACCGAGATAAAGCGGTCGAGAACACGGAAAAGCGAATGCGCAGGGGGGCCGGTTGTGACGGAGCTGCTCGTGACCGCGGCATTGGTGACGGCGCCAAGTGCGTCGATGCCGATGATACCAATGCGATGACCTACGCCGGATTACTCCCGACCGGCGTCGAACTGACCCACAGCGAGATGGTCGATACCGCCACCCACGTCGTTTGCGCCTACGCCGGCAAGGCAGGCGAACTCGTCATGTTCAAGCCGATCAAAGAGTAGGTTGGATCAGTCCGCGGTGACTGGCGGTTTGGCGCACGGCGCCAGACCGCCAATTTTTTAAGTCGTCATGCGTCCCCGGCGACTTCCTGGATCAGTCGCACGACCAAGGTGCAGAACGTTCGACGTCGTAGACTTTATTATTGGTTCTCCTCGCCGTTGGCGTCGGGTGACTCGGAAACGCGCCGCCAGCCGTAGAAAGACGTGCGCTGCTGCTCTTCCTGGCCCAGCCGGACGCGCACGCGCATCAGGTCTTTCCAATTGAGATAGCCGACGAGCGTCGAAGCGGCGCGCGAGACGACCGGCAGGTGCGCCACGTTCGAGTTCATCATTCGCTCGATGACACCTTCGAGATATTCGTCCGGATAGGCCGACGGCACCTTGACGCGGCTGAACAAGGCGCGAAGCGGCGTCCGGCGATGCTGCCCGGCGCGCCGCCAGCCGAGCACGGTCGGCGGATCGACGATGCCAAGCACGCGGTGGTCTTTGTCGACGACGGGAAAACTCGGGTGCTTGGTCGACGGATCGGTAAGGAAGGCGGCGGCCTGGTGCAACGTCATGGTGTCGGACAACGTCCGCACCGATCGCGTCATAACCTCGCCCACTTGCGTCAACGCAAACGGGTCGACGCGGTACTCGCGCAGCAGATGGTGGCCGCGGCGCGCGATCTTCTCGGTGAGGATCGAGCGGCGCAGCAAGAGCACCGTGACCACGTGGGCGGTAATGCAGGCGGTCGCGAGCGGCAACAAGACATTCGCGTTGCCGGTGACCTCGACCGCGAAGAAGATCGCCGTCAGCGGCGACCGCATGGTCCCGCCCATGATCGCCGCCATCGCCAGCAAAGGCCAGAAGCCGGGACTGGCGGCCGGCATGAAGTGCGCGAGCACCGCCCCCAAGCCGCCCCCCATGATCAGCAAGGGCGCGAGAACGCCGCCAGACGTGCCTGAGCCGAGCGCCACCGCCCAGATCACGGCCTTGACGGCGGTCAGCAACAATCCGGCGAGCGGCGGCACGCTGCCTTGCAGCATCTGCGCGATATTGTAGTAGCCGACGCCGAGCGCGTTCGGATCGATGAGCCCGCCGATGCCGACGACGAGGCCGCCCAGCATCGGCCACCACATCCAATGAACCGGCAGCTTGAGGAACAGGTCTTCGCACGCATAAACGAGCTGCGTCAGCAAGCCGGAAAAAAGGCCCGAAAGAATTCCGACCAGGATCCAGCAGAGCAATCCGATCAGCGACACGGTCATGCCCCCGTGGAACGGGAACAGCGGCTGCGCCAGGTTGAGCCACGTCCGCTCCACGGCCGCGGTAATCGATGCGGTTGCAACCGGGACGAAGCTCCGCGGAGTCCATTCGAACAGCAGCAGCTCGACGGCCAGCATGATCGAGGCGATCGGCGTGCCGAACACCGTGGTCATGCCGGCCGCGGCGCCCGCCACGAGGAGCGTCTTCCGCTCGCTGTCGCTGACCGGCAGGACCTGCGCGATCAGCGAGCCGATGGCACCGCCGGTCATGATGATGGGGCCTTCGGCGCCGAACGGCCCGCCGCTGCCGATGGCGATCGCCGAAGCCAGCGGCTTCAGGATCGCGACCTTGACGTCGAGCCGGCTGCGGCCCAACAAGATCGCCTCGATCGCCTCGGGGATGCCGTGGCCCCGGATTTTTTCGCTGCCGTAGCGCGCCATCAAGCCCACGATCAGGGAGCCGATCACCGGCACGGCGACGGCGGCGATACCGAGAGGCGACTGGCCGAACGGCAGATGCGCAAGGGAGAAGCGTCCGAAATAAGCCAGATTCGTGAACAGCCGAATCAGGTCGAGCAGGACCACGCCGACGATCACGCCGGCGGTACCGACGACGATCGCAATCGCCGAAATCAGCAGGACGCGAGGCTTGGTGGTGAAATCGCCGAGGTGCTTGACGCTTTCTGCGACAATGCTGCGGAGTTGTTCGCTGACTTTCGGTGGCGCGTTTTTTTTCACTTGTTCTTCCAACGCGGCGAGACCGAATCGGTTGCCGACGTCATATCGTATCGCGTTACGATATAATCCCAGATCGTGAACTGGCAATGCAATGATTTGGCTGCGGTGCTGGGTCAATTAGGCTCAGGACCTATTAATTTGGTTGCGGAGACGGCGCGGGGTTGATTCATTGATGGCACCGGGAGGTGCGTCGATGAATGATCTGTTTTGGCTATCTCAGGCGCAGATGCGTCGGATCGAACCAT